>JBKHHV010000176.1:0-7954 GCA_046539005.1 Phycisphaerae bacterium | reverse complement strand
CCGCGGCCCGGACCGCCCGGAAGCCTCACGCCGCCCGAACCATCGCCCAATGGCTTGCTACCGCTGCGGAAAACGCCGGATAGCGCCCGGGGCCATGCTTACCCGGAACCATCATCCTAAAGAGATCGCCACCCGGTTTCCGATAGAACACCAGTGGGAGCGCAGGATCATGCTGCGCGCACGACGCTCCCGCGAGCAGTGAGTCGTCAGCGGAGGACGCCATTGGACATGCAAGACGTCAGGTCACCCGGCCGCCCGCCGGAAGGAAGTTTCACCGGCAGGAAGGTGCATCTCATCGGCATCGGTGGGGCGGGCATGCGAGCCCTCGCCGCGGTGCTGCTGAAGTACGGAGCTCAGGTATCCGGATCCGACCTGGCCGACTCTGCCGCACTGGATCAGCTCCGCCAGACAGGGGCTCAGATCACCATCGGCCAGCGGGGCGAAAACATCGGCGACGACTGCCAGACCGTGGTCCACTCGGCGGCAGTCCACGAAGAGAACCCCGAACTGATCGCCGCACGCCAGCGGAAGCTGGACGTTTTGAAGTATTCACAGATGCTCGGCAGGCTCATGGCCACCCGCAGGGGCGTGGCGGTGGCAGGCACCCACGGCAAGAGCACGACCACGGCGATGATCGCCTACACCCTCACCCAGGCCGGGGCGGACCCGACGTACATCGTCGGCGCGACCGTCGACCAGTTGGGCGTGCCCAGCGCCGCGGGCAAGGGCGAGTTGTTCCTGGCTGAGGCGTGCGAATTCGACCGCAGCTTTCTGAATCTCGTCCCGCACCACGCGGCGGTGCTGAACATCGAGGAAGACCATCTCGACTGTTTCCGCGACTTGGACGCGATCATCGAAGCGTTCCGGGCGTTTGTCGCGCTGGTGCCGGAAGACGGCGTCATCGTCGCCAATGCCGAGGACCGCAACGTCGAGCGTGCCGTCAGCACCGCGGCTGCTCCGGTCGAAACCTTCGGGTTTGACGGGGGGAGTTTCTGGCGAGGGGAGGACCTTCGCATCGACCGCGGCAGGTACCGCATGAGCATCCTCCGGGACGAAGAACCGTTCTGCCAGTTGCAGATGCGCCTGCCCGGGCTGCACAACGCCTACAACGCCCTTGCCGCCACGGCGCTTCTGCACAACGCGGGCCTTTCGGCAGAGCAGATCGCCGAGCATCTGGGCAACTTCAGCGGGACCGATCGCCGCATGACGCTCAAGGGCACCGGTCGCGGCGTGACCGTCGTCGACGATTACGCCCACCATCCGACCGAAGTGCAGGCAACCCTCCGCGCGCTGCGGGACTTCTACCAGCCCAGGCGTCTGTTGTGCGTGTTCCAGCCGCACCAGCACAGCCGCACGCGATTCCTGCTGAAGGATTTCGCCCGCAGCTTCGGCCTGGCCGACGAAGTCATCGTGCCGGACATTTATTTCGTACGGGACAGCGACCGGGAAAAAGATTATATTTCCAGTGAGGACCTGGTCGCTCAGATCCGGCTTTGTGGTGGGGCGGCGATCTACCTGAAAACCTTCCGGGACATCTCCCGCCACCTCAAGGATGTTCTTCGTGAAGGCGACCTGGTGGTTACGATGGGAGCCGGCAATATTTGGAAAGTGGCTGATGAAACCGTTCACTGGCTTAGAGAAGATCACTAGAACCGACGTCCCGCTCGGGCAGTACACCTGGTTCGGCATCGGCGGCCCGGCAGACTACCTGATCGAGCCGGAGACGCTGGAGCAGCTCTCGGACGTGGCGGTGCGTTGTCGTGAAAACGACATCCCGGTCCACGTGCTGGGCGGGGGCGCGAATCTGCTGATCGACGATGCCGGCGTGCGGGGGGCGGTCATCCGCCTCTGCCGCGGCGAGTTCGCGGAAGTCACCCTCACGCCCGAAGGCGTCCGCGCCGGTGCGGGTGTGGACATGGGCAAGCTGGTGCTCCGCTGCGTTCGGGAAGGCTTGAGCGGGTTGGAAGGCCTGACCGGGATTCCGGGCACCGTCGGCGGGTGCGTGCGCATGAACGCCGGCGGGAAGTTCGGCGACATCGGCTCTGCCGTGGAAACCGTGGACGTGATGACGCGCGAGGGCGATCCGTTCCAGCGGACCCGGGATGATCTGGCGTTCGCGTACCGGTCGACCAACATCTCCTCGCGGTTCATCACCGGGGCCACCTTCCGGCTGACTCCGGACGATCCGCACCGGATCGTCAAGCAGGTCAAGCAGATCTGGATATACAAGAAGAACACCCAGCCGCTGGGTGCCGGTTCGGCGGGCTGTGTTTTCAAGAACCCGCGCGGCATGTCGGCAGGGGCGTTGATCGACAAGGCCGGGTTCAAGGGCAAACGGTCCGGAGGGGCCGTCGTCAGCGAGAAGCACGCGAATTTCGTGATCGCCGAAGACGGGGCAACCTCCGCGGATATGCTGAATCTCATCAACGATATCCGCGAGACGATCTATAAGCAGGACGAAGTCTATTTGGAACTCGAACTCGAGGTCTGGTGAAATGAAAGAGACCACGGCCAGGGACGGCCGGCTCTCCAGAGACAAGGATGACTCGACTCGAACGCTGGACATCACCGTCCTGATGGGCGGGCCCAGCGCCGAGCGCGACGTCTCCCTCATGAGCGGCCAGGCGATCAGCGAAGGACTGCGGCAGGCCGGGCACCGCGTCACGCAGGCGGACATCTCTCCGCGCGACACCCGCGCACTGGATCGGGACGGACTGGAACTGGTCTTCATCGCGCTGCACGGGCAGTTCGGTGAGTCCGGCGAGGTCCAGCAGCTCTGCGAGATCCGCGAGCTGCCTTACACCGGCTCCGGCCCCCGAAGCAGCAAACTGGCGATGAACAAAGCCGCCTCCAAACAGCTGATCCGCCAGGCGGGGCTGCTCACGCCGGACTGGATGATCATCGAAGCTTTCCACGCATCGGAAACCTACCGCAAGTGGTTCACCGAAATCGATCTGCCGGTTGTGGTCAAGCCCGTCGACAGCGGCTCCAGCGTGGATATCACCATCTGTCGCGACGAGGCCGCCCGCGAAAAGGCCGTCGGAGACCTGCTGGACAAGTACGGCAGAGCCCTGGTGGAGAAGTTCGTCGACGGACGCGAACTGACCGTCGGGATCCTCGGCGACGAAGTGCTGCCGCTGATCGAGGTCGTCCCCCACGCGGACTTCTACGACTATGAAGCGAAGTACTCCGACCAGGCGGCCACCGAATATCGCTTCGATCACGGCCTGGATGACCACACGGCGGAAGAGGCCCGCAGGCAGGCGCTGGAAGTGCATCGCGTGCTGGGCTGCCGGGACCTGTCGCGGGTGGACTTCCTGCTGGATAACGGCGGCCGCCTCCATGTGCTGGAGATCAACACGATCCCCGGATTCACCAGCCATTCGCTGCTGCCGATGGCGGCAAAGCAGGCGGGCCTGTCCTTCGATGAACTGGTGGACCGCATCGCCCAAATGGCGATTGCCCGAGCTTGACGCAAAGCGGTAGGCAGTGCTTAGGCAATAGTGCTTAGGCAATAGACGCCGCGGGTACGGCGTGGATTCCGTTCAGTTGTGATATGTAGCCACGAACAGCGCGAACGGCGCGAACTTTTTGGAAGTGCATAGGCAATAGTGCTTAGGCAATAGACGCCGCGGGTACCGGCGCGGATTGCCCAACCAGTCGACCAATTAACCAGTCAACCGATCAACCAATTAACCAATTAACCAATTAACCAGCCGATCAACCGATCAACCAAGCAACGGGTCAACGATGGCACGGAAGACCAAGACAAAGTCGAGTTCGAAGAGCAAGAGCAGCCCCAAGCGTCGCGTCAAGGCGACCAAGCCGGCCCGGGCGCCGCGCGAGCCCGGGCTCATCGCCACGTGGTGGGCCCAACTGGACCGGTCGCAGCGCGGCTCGGTTATCCTCAACGGGGTGCTGGCGGTGGTGGGGCTGGCGCTGCTGGGGACAATTGCCGGTGGGCTGGTCCACATGGACGGGCGTCTGCAGCAGCGGCGGATGCAACAGCCGACGCGATCGTTCGACGTGGATTTCGTCAGCAAGCCCGCCTGGATGTCCAAGGCGATGATCCGCGAGATGGCCTTCTCGCTGGTGCCCAAGCACGGAAACTACTATGACCCGGATCTGACCGAGACCGTGCACGAACTGGCCGAGAAGAACCCGTGGATCCAGGAAGTGCGGTTCGTCAAGAAGGAGTGGGGCGAAGGAAGCGCCCGGCCTCGGCTTGTGATCGATGCGAGCTTCCGCCAGGCGATCGCCCGCGTTGATGCTGCCGGGAAGGCGATCTACCTCGACGCCCAGGGCTACCGCGTGCCGAGTTCGCAGGTGCCGCATTACCTTGTCCGCGTTCGGAAGAGGGACGGAGGCACAAAGCTGGTGGCGCGGCTCAGCCGTCCTGCCGACGGGCAAGGCCGGCGAATCCACTACGTGCAGATTCGCGGCGCCGCCCAGCCGCACCCCGCTATCGGCGAACGCTGGCAGGGAGAGGACATGGCCGACGCGCTGCGCCTGCTGGGCCTGCTTCTGGAACGCGAGTACGTCAGCGAGATGTCCGTCATCGACATCCGCAACCACGACGGGCGGATCGACCCCTACAGCCCCGAGATCGCCATGTACGCCCAGAAGGACAACGACCCGGCGACCCATATCGGCTTCGGGCGCTTCCCGGAACCGGGCCCGCACTATGTGGTGAGCCCGGAGCGGAAACTGGAGAACTTGGACCTGCTCTACCGCGACCACGGGCGGATCTCCGGCCTGTGTGAATCGATCGACCTGACCGACAGTCACCTCCATGCCAGACGCCGACCGAACAACTGACCGCCCGCTGCTTCCGGCGATATGGCGGCCGGCGGGGATGATCTACCTGCTGGTTCTGCTGGGCGGGCTGGTGCTGGGGCTGTATCCGCACTTCGTGTGGTCCAGCCGGGCGGCGGTGGAGCCGGTTCCGCTGCCGATTCTCGCCACGATCAGCACCTCGCAGGCGATGTTTCTCCTGATGATCCATCCGGTGGTGATCCTTCGCCGTCTGGGCGGCAGGCGGGAGCAGAACGGTCGCGCCTGGCTGGTGCGGACGGTCCTGGAGACGCTGGTGTTCCTGCTGATCGGCGTGCCGGTGTACCTGCTGGTCGGCGTGCTGGGCGACAACTCGCCGACGGATGTGATTCGTTGCGTGCTGCTGGTGGCGACGGCCTGGCCGGTGGGCTGGGCACTGGGTCGTCTGCTCGCTCGCGGCGGGGCGTGGTTGACGGCGGGGATGCTGCTGATGATCGTCGGCGGGCTGGGGCTGCCCGCGTTGTGGTACGTGCTGGCGGAATTCTCGCCGCAGATCAGCGGCGGCTGGCTGCTGGACGCGAGTTTGCCGACGCTGGTCTGGCGGAACGCGATGTACAGCCGCGGGGCGATTCCCGAACCGACGTGGGCGTGGCTGGTGTGGATCCTGGCCGGCCCGGTCATCGGCGTGGTGCTCTGGACGACGGGCAAGTCGCGCAACGTCCCAGCCGGCAGAGAGTAAAGCGAAGGCCGCGGAAGCTCGGCCACCGACGCCGGGCGGGGGAGGGTTTTTCACGCTCGTTCGGGGCGATCCGCTGTCGGCATCCGGCCCGGTCCGCTCTGTCCGCGAAGCCCTAACATTCTCCGAATTTGCCTTGCCTCACCTCGTCGATTTCGCCATCATGTCTCCCATGGAAGCACGCGAGTTTTTACGCGATATTACGTCGAGCCGCCGGTACCGCGACCAGCTGGTCCATGTGCAGGAGATCCCCCCGCGCGAGGCCCGCTACGCCGAGCCGACCTGCGAAATTCCCGAAGATCTGCAGTCGGTCCTGCGCCGGAACAACATTCACCGCCTCTACACGCACCAGGCGGCTGCGTTAGACGCCATTTCTGACGGCAAGGACGTGGTCATCGTCACCGCGACCGCCTCCGGGAAGACGCTCTGCTACAACCTGCCGATCGTCCGGGCACTGATGAAGGACCCCGGCGCACGGGCCCTGTGCCTGTACCCGACCAAGGCCCTCACGCAGGACCAGCACGGCACGCTGATGCGCTGGGCCGGGGAGGATGAGCTCAAGGACGTGCTCAAGCCCGCGGTCTACGACGGCGACACCCCCAGCCACAACCGCACCAAAATCCGCTCCAATGCGTCGGTCGTGCTGACCAACCCGGACATGCTCCACGTCGGTGTGCTTCCGTATCACGGGAAGTGGCACTCGTTCCTGCGGTCGCTGAAGTACATCGTGGTCGACGAGGTGCACACCTACCGCGGGATCTTCGGCTCACACGTCGCCGGCGTGCTGCGGCGGCTGATGCGTCTGTGCGAGCATTACGGGTCTCGCCCGCAGGTGATCTGCTCGTCGGCGACGATCGCCAACCCGGTCCGCCACGCCGGGGAGCTGACCGGGCGCGACATGACGCTGATCGACAACGACGGCGCCCCGCGCGGCAGGAAGTACTTCGCCCTGTGGAATCCGCCGTTCCTCGCAGACGACCAGGTGTCCCGCCGCTCGGCCAACATCGAAGCAGTCGAAATCCTCAAGGAACTGGTCACCCGCCGGGCCCAGACCATCGTCTTCACCAAGTCGCGGATCGCCGCGGAGCTGATCTACAAGTACGCCCGCGATGAACTCAAGGGCACCGATGATCTGGCCAACCGCATCCGGCCGTACCGGGGCGGATACCTGCCCAACGAGCGACGCGAAATAGAGCAGCAACTGTTCAGCGGCAAGCTGCTGGCTGTCAGCGCAACCAACGCGCTGGAACTGGGCATCGACGTGGGCAATCTTGACGCGGCGGTGCTTGTGGGCTTTCCGGGCACGATCTGCTCGACGTGGCAGCAGGCCGGGCGGGCCGGGCGGACCAGTCAGGACTCGCTGGTGTTCCTGGTCGGTTACAACGAGCCGGTCGACCAGTACCTCATGCGGCACCCGGAGTACCTGTTCGGTGCCACGCACGAGCATGCGGTGATCGACCCAGCCAACCCGCACATTCTTGCCGGGCAGCTGTCGTGCGCGTGCTTCGAGAAACCGCTGGCGGAGGGCGATGCGGACTTCTTCGGGCCGCTGGTGGACCGCGTCGCGCGGATCTTTGCCGAGGACGGCGAGATGAAGGAGATCGACGGCAAGTACTACTGGTCCACCAGCGAGTACCCCGCCAAGCGCGTCAACCTGCGGACCATCAGCCCGGACACCTACGCCATCACGGATATCAAGAACCACAAGGCCATCGGCAACGTGGACAGCATATCCGCACCGGAGCTGGTCTATCCCGGCGCGGTCTACCTCCACGAGGCGGAGAGTTACCTCGTCCGCGAGCTGGACAACGAGGGCAAGGTCGCCTACGTCGAGCCTGCCGACGTGGATTACTACACCCAGCCGGTCCTGGCCAACAGCGCCCGCTTCTACGACCCGGTCGAGACGAACGAGTTTCTCGACGGAGAGCTGTTCTTCGGACCGGCCGACGTGACCTGGCAGACCACGGCCTTCAAGAAGATCAAATACTATACGATGGAAGTGCTCGGCCAGAGCGAACTGGACCTGCCGAGCCAGACGCTGGCGACCACCGGCATGTGGTGGGCGCCGAGCGGGGCGATGATGGGCGACCTCAAGCAGGCCGGGTACAATCCCGTGGAGGCACTGTGCGGGGTGCGGAACCTCGGCATGGCCGCCTTGCCGCAGCTGGCGATGTGCGACCGGAAGGACATTTCCGGAATGGTCGACTCGCGCAACCTCGGCAGGCACGTGATCTTCATGTACGATCGCTACGCCGGCGGGCTCGGGTTCGCCCAGCGCGGGTTCGAACTGTTCGGCGAGTGGATGCAGATGTGCTACCAGCTGGTGAAGGAATGTCCGTGCGAGAGCGGCTGCCCGAGCTGCGTGGGCCTGCCGTTCCTCCGGCCGCCGATCCATCACGACCCGGACCTCGGCGGCGGATACCCCGTGCCGGACAAGGCAGGGAC
>JBKHHV010000175.1:0-7984 GCA_046539005.1 Phycisphaerae bacterium | reverse complement strand
CTCCCAGAACTACCTCACGCACCTGCGCTGCCTGGAAAACGTCGGCATGACGCGGATCGACCCGGTCATGTACGAAGGCAGGGAGATCATCCCGCTGCAGTTCCTCAAGGCATTGCTGCCGGACCCGGCCTCGCTGGGACCGCGCACCAGGGGCAAAACCTGCATCGGCTGCTGGATCGACGGGCAGAAAGACGGCGAGCAGAGAACCTACTACGTCTACAACGTCTGCGACCACGAGGAAGCGTTCAGCGAGACCGGCGCGCAGGCGATCTCTTACACCACCGGCGTTCCGGCCGCCATCGGGGCGATGCTGATGCTCAACGGCACGTGGAAGGGCGAGGGCGTGTTCAACATGGAACAACTGGACCCCGACCCGTTCATGGAACTCCTGCCGGAGTGGGGCCTGCCGTGGGAGGAAACCTGGCCCACCCGGCCTTTCCCCGAGAAGTGACCGAGACCCGTGGCAGACTTCGACCCCAAGTTGGTGCCGACCCCGTCCATCGTGGTGGACCTGGGGCGCCTGCGCCGGAACCTGTCGATCCTCGACGACGTCCAGCATCGCACCGGCGCCAAGATACTCCTGGCGCTGAAGGGCTTCGCGATGTGGAGCGTCTTCCCGACGATCCGGCGGGTTCTGCATGGCATCTGCGCCTCCTCGCCCCACGAGGCACGCCTGGGGGCCGAGGAACTCGGCCGCGAGGTACACGTCTACGCGCCCGCCTACAGCCAAGACGACATGCGGCAACTGGTGACGCTGGCCGACCACATCGTCTTCAACTCCACCCGGATGTGGCAAATCCACCGCGACACCGTTGACGCGGCGGGTCGTCCGATCAGTTGCGGGTATCGGGTCAACCCCGAGTACTCCGAGGTGGCGATGCCGATCTACAACCCCTGCGCCCCGGGCTCGCGCCTGGGCATCCTGAGAAAGGACCTGTCGGCCGACGATTTCGACGGCATCGACGGGCTGCATTTCCACACCCTCTGCGAGCAGGGGGCCGCTACGCTGGCGCGGACGCTTCCGGTAGTGGAGGAGAAGGTTGGCGAGTTCTTCCACCGCCTGCGATGGATCAACTTCGGCGGCGGCCATCACATCACCCGCCACGATTACGACGTGGATATGCTGTGCGACCTGATCGGCGAGTTCCGCAGGCGATACCCCCACCTGGAGGTCTATCTCGAGCCGGGCGAGGCGATTGCCCTCCACACCGGCGTGTTGGTGTCGACCGTTCTGGACGTCGTGCACAACGAGCGGGACGTGGCGATTCTCGACACCTCCGCGGCCGCCCACATGCCCGACGTGCTGGAGATGCCCTATCGGCCGGACATCCCCGGGGCGGGCAAACCGGGCGAGAAGCCCCATACCTTCCGGCTCGGCGGGCTGACCTGTCTTGCCGGTGACGTGATCGGCGACTATTCGTTCGATCGGCCCCTGGAGCCCGGGGATCGGATCGTCCTGGCCGACATGGCCCACTATACGATGGTCAAGAACACTACCTTTAACGGCGTGAAACTGCCCGCCATCGTCACTTTCGAACCCGAGACCGGGGCGGTGACCGTGGTTCGCACCTTCGGCTACGAGGACTACCGCGGGCGATTGTCCTGAGGAGGCACCATGGAATACGCGGAAGGCAAGTTCCTGGGAATCGGCCCGGAGTTCACGGACCCCGACACCGCGCGGTACGCGGTGCTGCCGGTCCCCTATGACGGTACGGCCAGTTACCTCAAAGGCTGCGCCGAAGGACCGGCCGCGATCATCGCCGCCTCGCCCCAGATGGAGTGGATCGACGACGAACTGCGAATCGAGGCCTACCGGGCGGGCATTGCCACGCTGGATGCGGTCGAGCCCTGCGACGACCCGGCCGAGATGATGTCCCGCATTGCCGCCGCGGCCCGCCCCGTGGTGCAGAGGGGGCAGTTTCTCCTGACCCTCGGGGGCGAGCACAGCATTGTCGGCCCGGTCGTTCGGGAGGTCGTCAAGAAGCACGGGGCGCTGAGTGTGCTGCAGATCGACGCCCACACCGACCTGCGTGACGAATTCGAGGGTTCACCGCACTCCCACGCGTGTGTCATGCGGCGCGTGCTGGAGGTCACCGACTCGATCTGCCAGGTGGGCATCCGCAGTTTCTCTGAGGACGAACTCGCCGACTTGCCCGGACGCATCGACGCGGCCATCACCGCCAGGCATGTCCAGGACGACCCCGACTGGATCGACCGGGTGCTGTCGATGCTGGATGAGAAGGTGTACGTGACGGTCGACATCGACGGGCTGGACCCGTCCATCGCCCCCGGGGTCGGTACGCCCGAGCCGGGCGGGCTCACTTGGCGAAACGTGACCGACCTGCTGCGGCACGTCTGCCGCCGGCGGGAAGTGGTGGCGGCCGACGTGGTGGAAACGCGCCCGATCCCGGGGCAGGTAACCACCGAATTTCTCGCAGCCCGCCTGGCCTACAAGATCATCGCCTACACCCAGCAGGGCTGAGATAACTCCCCCCGCATCGGCCCGTCGCCTGCGGTCAAGTCGCTACGGCCCGACCCGTGGGCTTTCACCCCGCGCCTCCCCGCACCGCCGTTACCGGTCGTCCCCGGCCCGTCGGAGGCTCTTGCCGTCGTAGACGAACGTCTGCTTGCCGACGGTGATGGTGCGGGAATCCTTCTGCCCGTCCATGCGGACGGCCGGGGTCTCCTCCCCGGGGCCGATGGTGATCACCGCCACGAAGTACACCGGGGGCAGCGTGCGTTCGTGCTCGGTGCGTTTCCTACGGAGGGCATCGTCCATCTCGTCCAGCGATCCGCCGGTATCACCGCCGAGGGCAGTGGTTTCGCCCGGACCGAACCGAGATGTTGCGTCAGGGGACGGGCCTTCCCCGTGCAGATCGGTGCTGTCGGTGTGGTTGGTCTTGCGCAGCAGGTCGTCGGTGCTCTCGCCAAGCCGATCCTTCTTGAGGCGTTCCGTTCGGCTGAGGTGCCGATGCAGCGTCGCCTCGATGGCCGTGCCCTTGTGGACCTCCACTTCCCGCAACTCAACCTTCTCCGGTGACAGGAAGCGAAGGCTCATCACCGCGTCGGTGTCCTTGGGGTAGGCGGTTACCGTCTTGCCCTTCAGCACCAGGGTGGGCTTTCGACGGTTATAGGCCGTGCCCGTGAAAACGCCGCCCAGGTCCATCCGCCAGGTCTTCTGGCGCCGCCCGGCCCCGCTGACCTTGTCCACCACGACGACCGTCATCGGCGAGCCCGATCGGCCGTGGTAGTCCACCGCCACCGAACGCTGCAGCGTGACGCCGGAGTCCTTCTTCGACAGCCGCGCCCGGCCGTGGTTGTCCCAGCCTTCCACCTCCCGCAGCCGGTCGATCGTGACGGTCATGCCGCCCGATCCGTCGGCTTCGGTCCACACCCCCGAGACCTTGCCCGCCCGGGCAGGCAGGAGCTTCCGCACCGAAAGGTTGTTCAGGTCGTCGTATCCCTGTTGCGGGTGGCGGGTGTCCCACCGGGTGCAGGCGAAGGTGTGTCCGAACGCCTGCAGTCGCAGGTGACCGGCGAGGTAGATTGACTCGTTGGGTGCATCGCTGCCGGCATGCAGCATCGCAAAGCGGGCGGATTCGCCGGCCCACGCCCCGGCCATCGCCAGCACGCCCCCGCGTGGGTGCAGCTTCGCCAGGGGATAGTTGCCGGCGGGGCTTACCGGTTTGGCATCCAGCGGATGGCTCGCCAGGGCGATGATCGCGTCCATGGGGCGCCGCAGCCGTCGGCCGTGACGGTCCATGTACCAGGCGGCGATGGAGCGGTCTTGCGGCGTCATCAGGAAGGTGCCCTGCGAGACCATGGTGTCGCAGGCGCGGGTCTCGTAGTGCCCCCGCAGGCGGGCAGCCAATGGCATGAGCTTCTCCAGCCCGGTCCCCGCGGCGGAGTCTTCACCCAGGGCGGTTCGCATCGCCAGCAGCAGCGGCAGGACCGTTTCGTGCGTTTCCCAGCCGCCCCAGCCGTCTTCGCTCACCTCGCGCCGCAGGTAGCGCATCACCGACCGCCGCAGCGTCACGAAGCTGCGCAGCATTTCGTTGTCGAAGACGGTGCTCCCGGCGTAGGCCGAGCGAGCGCGGGCGGCGCGGGCCGTGTCGGCCGCGTGCATGCGCGGGGTGTATTCCCGCATTTTCGGCGCCTGGGCCGAGTATCCGCCCATCACCGGGACGTCCACCACCACCGGGTACAGCCCCGGCGAGAGCCGCACCAGTTCGCCGTCGGTCACCTCGCTGCCGTTGATCCACATCCTCGACCCCTCGTTGCGCGATCGCCAGTTGGGCAGCGCCTGGATTACCCGCTCGCGGTCGTTCTTCAGCACCGTGTACAGGACGACGTTGATGCCCGGACGCCGGCCGAGCTGTTCCTTCCAATTCCGTACCAGCCGAATGCCCGGCCAGTGGCCGCCGCCGGTGGCGCCCGTCCAGTAGCGGGCGCAGTTGCGGGCGTAGATGGTCGGACCGTTGCGGTCGGTGTGCCCGGTGGGCAGATACAACCGAAACTCCAGCGTCTCCCCGTCCACCTCTACCGCCTCGCCCGGGCGGGGCCGAAGGTTCGACCACCCGCCCAGTTTCGCCACGTATTTCTCCTGTGTTCCGCGGAGGAACGGGCCGTTCACCAGCCATCGCCGGAACATCTTGTCGCTCTCCAGCGTTACCACCGGCACGCCCACCGAGGGCGCAAAGCCCCTCGCCGGGGCAATGCGCCGCACCCGGTCCATCTGCGGGGGCTGATAAATCGGCGGGGTGTCGCCCAGCAACGCCAGTGCCGCAATGGCCGCTGCCGCACGGAACTTCGCCGTCTTGGTGTGCGCGGCCGAGTCGACCTGGAAGTCGTGCTGATCGTTGGCGAAGTGGTACCGCCCGGACGTGCCCAGCAGGTCGTCGAGGTCATGGCGACCGGCGAGGTCGCGAATGTTCTTCTCCAGGTAGCCGTACACCAGCTCTCGCCGTTCCGGGCTCCAAGCGTCGGCGCACAGATCGTATGTCACGGCCGTGCCCATCACCGCGTAGGGATGAATCCACCACCCGCCGTAGTAATACGAGCCATACATCGGACCGCGGAACTGGTCGGCCGCCTTGCGGGCGTACTGTTCCTCGCCGGTGAGTTGGTAGAGCAGCCCCCAGCCCGTGGCCCACATCGGGCCCATCGTGTGCTCGGCTTGGGGATACCGGAATCCGTACCCGTACTTCTCCGCCCGCTCCAGCATGTCCTTCAGCTCGGCGACAATCTTCCGGCCCTGGGGCGTCTTGGCGCGCGACCGCAACCGGTCCAGGTCACCTTTGTCGAACAGCAGGCGCGGGTGCAGCCCGGGATCAAACGGGGTTCGCCCCTTCCGTCGCTTTACGTGGGGACGAACTCGGCCGTCCGGCTTGCCCCGCGTGGTCGCGGTCTGCAGGTGTCCCACCAGGCGATTGGCGAGGGTCGGCTGCGACCACGGCTTGCCGCCCGGCTCGCGCCCGAAGCCCCATCGCTCCTCCAGCGTCTCCGCGACGCGTCGGTTGTGGGTGTCCTTCGAGTCCAGCGTGTAAGAGCCGGTGACGTGCCCGTTGGCGTCGGCGGCAAGCGTGAGCCGGATATCCGCCGGGCCTCCCAGCACGCAGGGGCTGTGGCGGTTGGGGTTGATCGTCATGGCGATGCGCAGGGTTGCGCCGCCGTCGCCGGTAACGGAGCTTTCCACCACGCGGCCGAGATGTTCCTGGGCCGGAATGTACTTGCTGAAGCCCCACGCAGCGGCCTGCCATTGCCCGTCGCGGCACACCAGGTCGAGTTGGAGGTCCTGCACATCTTTCCACGGATCGCGCGTCCTGCGGTGCGTCTGGAACTTCAGCGCGCCCGGCAGCGTCAGCCTCACCCGCCCCTCCATCGCGGCCGGGGCGTCCAGAGCCTTCTCTGCCACCTGCGAACCCGCCGCCGGAACACCGTCTTCGGGTGCCGGTCGGGCATCGGAACTGTCCGTAGCCTTCGGCCTTTGGACTGGACCAGGAGTATCGGCATCCTTCGATGGGGCGTTGACAGCGCCGCGGTCTGCGACCCGCCGGCTCTTGAGGGCCTCTTCGGGGGCGGACGGGTTGTCGCTCTCGAACGTCAGCAGGTACTCACGGTAGCGCACGGGCACGTCGCCCACCCGAAGCAGTTCCTGCGCGTTCTTGTCGGCCACGGTGACTGTCGGGGCGTTGCCCTCCTGGACTGTCAGAACCATCACGCAACTGTTGACGGCCTTGGGGAAGCGGTCGCCGCCGCCCATCTTGACCGAACTGGTCTGTCGGAACAGCTTGTTCAGGATGGCCTGGGCGTCCTTCTGGAGTTGCCGGGACTGCGGCTCGTCTTTGGGCAGGTTGAAGGCCGCCTCGATCTCGATGGACGTGGCGTCGCCGTCTTCCCAGTGGACGCCCTCGGCGAGCCGGCGGACCTCGGCGAGCTTGTCGGCCATGCTGTCTTCGAGCATCTGGTCGTTGGTCTTGCCCGGCGGGGTCATGGCGCAGCGGATGCGTCCGCCGGTCCCATCGTGGGGCGGCAGGTAGCTCAGGTGCCCGGTCGGGGGGTAGACCATCGTTCCGGTCATGGTCGCGTTGCTGTCGGCGGGGCGAATGGTGAACCGTCTGCCGTCGATCTGCACCCGATCGGCCGGCACGTCACCGACGTCGATCTCCCACACGCGGCGGCGGTCTTTGAGCCCCACCGCGCCGCCGACGGTCACCAGCAGCATTTCGGCGCCGCTACGTTTGGAGGTGTCCACGCCCACGGTCCGCCAGAGGCTCGCCGGGTCATCGACCTCCCTGTTCCGCTTCTTGCCATCCACTTCGGCAAACCCATGGGCGAGCATGCTCACGCTGCCGCCGGTGCCGCCATCGAACGCCCGCACCCGCCGCAGGTGACCGGCCCCCAGCGGGCGCACGCCTTTGCGCTCGGTCAGCAGCGACTCGTAGACCTGCAACGCGTTGGCCCGCCGCACGTTCGGCCAACTCAGCGGCTCGGCGTTACCGACGGGACGTACCCAGTGGCGTCCCAGACCCGAGAGGGTGAAGTGTCCGCGAAGCTCGGCCGCGTCGATCGGGCCCGAGGCCGCGTGGAACGTCGTCAGGAAGTCCGCGCCGTCCTTGCCGCCGCGGAAAACGACGACGCCCATGTCGCGGTCCATCGCAGCGGCGGGGCGGGCCTCTCCGGCCGCGCTGGCGGGACCGCGGTTGCCCTTCGCCACGGTCGGGTGGTGCATCCCTGCCAGGAGGCGAAGGCGGGCGTCGCGAAGGCCCGTCGCGCGTTGCTTGTCTTCCGACATCTGCTGGAGGCAAGTGCGGGCCCACCGGCCATCGGCCAGCATCGCTGCCGGGGCAAGCCAGCGCGGGTCCTCGCGGGTCAGCCTGCCGTCGATGCCGACACCGCGGGTGACCAAGCCCCAGCGGGCGAGACTCTTCGCGCCCGTCCCGGCGGCGAGGTCCTCCCCGCTGAGTTGCTTCTCGGCCAGAACGTACAGCGCGACGATCTGAAGCGTTTCCGTGAGGCCGTGTTGGCCGGTGGGCGCTCCGGCATCTCCGAATGCCGACTGCAGGAACCGTCGCACCGACCGCCGCGCGATCGTCCGTGCGTCGGCCAATTCCGCGGCCGCTCCCGGCCGTGCCCGCTGCACCGCGATGGCGGCCAGTCCCTGCCCGGCCCGCAGAACCGCGAGTTTCGCATCGTGCTTCCCGGCGAAGCCCGACAACGGCTGCCGGGCCCGCAGCAATGCCTGCTCGGCGCGGGCGGGGCGTTGCTGCATCGCGAGCCGCCGGGCCCATCCGACCAGGTGTTCGGCGATGCGCGCCCGGTCGGCCTTGCTCCAGGAGGCACCTGCGCAGTCCAGCGCACAGGCCGTTGCCGACAGGCATCCGGCGATGGTCATCGCCTCGGCCTGCCCGGCCTGCCATGCCTTCTCGATCGCAGCCAGCGATCTTCCGGCAGCTGTTCCGCAGTGATCTCTGTCGTGAAATAG
>JBKHHV010000174.1:0-8006 GCA_046539005.1 Phycisphaerae bacterium | reverse complement strand
CGAACAAGTACTTCCCCAGATGCCTTCATGCAGTTGCTCGTCAGTTCTATAGACCCGTAGGCCTCGTCCCACCGGGACGATCAATCGCTGCCCGGTGCCGGGGCATCCTTTTTTCCGTGTCTCCCAGAGGGCGATGCCTCCGACACGCCCACCGACTCCAGGCCGGTGTGAGCATCGGTTACGGGACGACCGATTCCTGCTACCCAATCTCGGCCGCCGCTAGTCGTATATACTCATGCGACATCGGGAAAGTTCCCGGTTCGCATCGTTCCGAGGCTAAGCAATTCTTAGCCGGGCATTCATACTAGCCCAGCGGTCGAGCGGGCGTCAAGAGCAAAGCACCCCGCCCCAACGGAAGGTTCTCCACAAGTTATCCACAAATTGCCGGGAAGACCCCCCTGCGCATATTGCTGATTCCATCGGCAAACCGCGCACCTACGCCTTTTCAGCAGACTCCTGCGAATGTTGTATCCGCAACGTCCTACCGAAGAATAGTTTATGAACATCCTGAGCTTCCAGATGCCACGGAAGACTCTCGCAGCCGACCCAGTGCCCCTGACAAGAAGACCTTCTGCATTCGCCGATTGCCCGGCACATACCCACATACCCGCCGTGACAACCCCCTCGCCGGGGACTATAGTAGTCGCCGGACTACACAGAACCGCCAAAGGACCTCAGCAGCGAGGATAACGATGACGCGAAACGCCAGCCGTGTCGCAGTCGCACTGCTCCTGTTCGTGCCCCTGCTGACCCCCCATGCCCGGGCCGAACCGCAGAGCCCCCTTGCCCCGCTCAAGACCGAAAGCCCCCGGGACACCATGCGCACGTTCATGAACGCCATGGACGACTACATCCGCGGGGTCCGGCAGAAAGACCCCGCCCTGCGCGACCGCATCGAGGACGCCGTCCGCACCCTCGACCTGTCCGAGGCGCCGATGCTCAGTCAGCCCGAAACCGGACGCGAGGCCGCCATCTACCTCAAAGAGGTAATGGACCGCGTCATCCTGATCGACTACGCGAAGATTCCCGGCGAAGCCAACGCCCCGCAGATCGACCGCTGGCGCCTCAAGGATACCGAGATCACCATCCACAAGGTCCAGTCGGGCGCCCGAAAGGGCGAATGGCTGTTCAGCCCCTCCACCGTGTCCCGGGCGGCCGAGTTCTTCGAGAAGGTCCGCCACATGCCCTACCTCGAAGGCACCACCGAGGGGGCCGGCTACCGGGAGCCCTGGCTGCAGCGAAACCTGCCCCGCTGGGCGCAGAAGGAGTTTCTCGCCGTGCGGACCTGGCAGTGGATCGGCATCCTGGTGGCGGTCTTCGTGGGGCTCAGCATGCGGGCGATCGCCGGGTTCGTGGGGCACCTGATCCAGAAGCTCTCCAGCCGCACGCGAACCGAGTGGGACGAACGGCTGGTGGAAGCGCTCAAGGGCCCGGTGGGCCTGCTGGCGGCCGCGGCGATCTGGTACCTCTCGCTGGTGCTGCTCCGCCTGCGGGGCACCCCGCTGACGGTCATGGGGACCATCCTGCAACTGGTGGTGACGGTAGGGCTGATCTGGCTATTTTACCGCCTGGCGAGCGTCTTTGCCGCTTATCTTCGCAGCCGGGCCGAGCGCACCCACAGCCGCCTGGACGACCAGTTGGTGAAGCTCATCTCCAGTTCGCTCAAGACGTTCGTGGTGATCCTGGGCATCCTGGTGGGGGCCCAGAACCTCGGCATCGAGGTCTTCAGCGTGCTGGCGGGGCTTGGCATCGGTGGCTTGGCGGTGGCGCTGGCGGCCAAGGACACGCTGGCGAATTTCTTCGGCTCGATCATGATCATGCTCGACCGCCCCTTCCAGGTGGGCGACTGGGTGGTGATGGGCGAATTCGAAGGCACGGTGGAAGACATCGGCTTCCGGACCACGCGGATCCGCACGTTCCACAACTCGGTGATCTCCATCCCCAACAGCCTCGTCGCCACCGGCGGGGTCGACAACATGGGCCTCCGCGAGTACCGCCGCGTGCTGGTGACGGTGGACATCACCTTCGACACGCCGGCCGAGAAGGTCGAGGCCTTCTGCGAGGGCATCAAGAACATTATCAAGGCCAACCCCTACACGCGGAAGGATTACTTCCACGTGGTGTTCAACAATTTCGGCGAGAGCGGGCTGAAGGTAATGCTCTACTTCTTCCTGAAGGTGCCCGACTGGCCCAACGAACTGGTCGAGCGCCAGAACGTGCTGCTGGAGGTCATCCGCCTGGCCGAGCGGCTGGGCGTGGAATTCGCCTTCCCCACCCGCACGCTGCACGTGGAGACCTTCCCCGAAAAGCAGCCCGTGCGAGCCGCCGAAGAGGTGGACCCCGACCGCTACGCCAACACGGCCGCCGCGTTCGGCGCCGAGGGCGACCAGGCCCGCCCGGCCGGCAGCGGATTGTTCGTACCGCCCTACCGCGAGGAAGGGCAGAAGCAGTAGAGACCCCTGCCGGGCCAGGCCGCCTTTGGCGCGGGGCTCAGCGTTTCCTGCGCTGGTCCAGGAAGCGGGCGAGCAGGTCTTCCTCGCGGGCGTGCATCTTCGCGCCGCCGCGGACGTCGTCGTCGTCGTAGCCCATCTGGTGCAGCAGTCCGTGGATGACGTAGAGCATCAGCTCGTGGGTGGGCGGCAGACCGTGCCGCGGGCCGGAGCGTTTGGCCACCGGGCCCGAGACGATCAGTTGCACGCACAGACCGGGCGTGTGGGCACCGGACATGTCGAAACTCAGCACGTCGGTGGTCCCCGCGTGGCGAAGGTGCCGGCGGTTCAGGTCGGCCATGGTGTCATCGTCCACCACCGCCAGGTCCAGTTCCGCCAGCCGCACGCCTTCCTGGGCGGCGACGTAGGCGGCCAGCTCGGCGAGGCGCTTGCGGGGCACGCGCAGGGCGTCCTGCTGGGAGGAAATGCGTACGACCGGTCTGGGGGTCTTGCTGCTCATGCCATGCAAGCATACGCCTCCGGCTGTCCGGTCACAACCGACGGGCTGGAAATTGCCCGCCCTCGCGGGTACATTGTGCCCCCATGAGCCCTGAAGACAAACCCCGCTGGTCGCTGCCGTACTGTTCGCCGCTGCCCGAAGACCCCCGGCTTGCCGGGCGCATGCGGGGGCTGCGCATCGCGGCGTATGTGCTGGTCGCCGTGGCGCTGATTACCCCCGTGGTGCAGATCCAGGCGATCACCCTCCGCAACATGCGCAGGGCCGAGACGTTCGACCGCCTCAAGGACCAGGGGAAGCTCTCGGAGAAGCGCCTCCAGCGCGGCAGGCCCAAACCGCACAAGGGAGCGATCGCCCGGTGGTCGAAGGCCGTGCGCCAGATGTGGGAGGGCGTGAACATCTACAAAATGCCCCCCGCCCCCGGCGAGCCACCGCGGGAACTGCCGCCCCAAGCGGCGGAGGAACTCGACGAGGCCGAGCGAAACCCGGTCGGCCTGCACCCCAACATGCCCTTCGTGGTGGTGCTGCTGACGCCGTTTGCCATGCTGCCGGTGGAGTACGCGGCGCTGGTATTCAGCATTCTGAAGGGGCTGGCGATCGCCGCGGCGGTGTACTGGTTGGCCGCGGCGGGCAACCACAAAGACAAGCGCATGGGCGACTGGGTCATCGGCCTGGCGTTGCTGTGGAGCCTGCTGCTGATCGTGGGTGATATCCAGCACGGGAATACCAACGGGTTCGTGCTGGCGTTTCTGGCGATGCACCTGTTCCTCTACCGTCGCGGGCACGACTGGGCGGCCGGCGTGCCGCTGGCGCTGGCGATCTGCATCAAGATGACCCCCGCCCTGTTCGTGCTGTACTGGCTCTACCAACGGAACTGGCGACTGCTGGGCGGGACGCTGATCTCCGGACTGGTGATGGCGATCGGCATCCCGGCCGTGGCCCTGGGGCCCGAGCGGTTCGTGGAGTTGGGAAGCACCTGGATGCAGAACCTGATTATCCCCGGGCTGGTGGAGGGGGCGTGGTACCCGATCCACATCAACCAGTCGATCCCGGGCGTGTTCAGCCGCTACTTCCTCGACGGGCAGAACGGCGACATCTTCTGGAACGCCGACGACGATCCCTACTATCTGCGGCACGGGGGCGCGGCGTGGATTACGCTGGTGT
Source organism: Phycisphaerae bacterium (assembly GCA_046539005.1). GTDB lineage: Bacteria > Planctomycetota > Phycisphaerae > SM23-33 > SM23-33 > CAZFPT01. Next base: position 3,896 of record JBKHHV010000174.1, on the reverse strand, counting down.
CGCTGGGCGAGCAGACCGTGCGGTGGCTGATCAAGGCGGCCCAACTGCTGACGGTGGGTGTCATGGCGTGGGCAATCGGCTGGCGGAAGCTGCCGCGCGACGACGGCCGACGCATGATGCACTATGGGCTGGTGGTGCTGGGCATGATGCTGCTCAACCAGCGAACGTGGGACCACCACGCCGCGGTGCTGCTGATTGCCAACGTGGGCATCTGGTATGCCTTGGCGTACGGGCGCATGGGGCGGCGGACAAGGCAGGTGGCGCTGTTTGTCATGCTCGCGGCCGGGCCCATGGTCTGGCTGATGGGCACTGGAACATTCCACGCCATCGCCAAGGTCACCGGGCATTCGCGCGACACGGCCGACACCTGGGCCGACTACATGAAAGCCTACGGTCCGACCTTCTGGCACTTCGTACTGCTGACGACGGCGTCGGTCATCTGTCTGCGATCGCTCCGCGGCAAGGACGACCCGTACTCCGACACCCGACGGCCGGTGTTTGCCAAAGAGAGCACTCCGCAACGGTAAGGTTTCACGGCTGCAGGCCGCCTGACCAACACTGCATTGGGGACAGATGGAGAACGTAACGATCGCCGGCATTGCGCTTGTGGCGCCACCGTTTGTCAGCCTGGGCGTCGGACTGCTGGGGGTGCGCGCCCGGGTCCGCAACACGCTGGCGGTTGTCCTGGCGATCAGCGGGCTGTTGGTCTATCTGCTGTCTGCTCCCAATCAGGGCGGCGCCTGCATTGGCCTGGTGGGGCTTCCCTTGGTCGGCCTGCTGTTCGGTGGAGTGGGAGCGGCACTGCGTTCAACATTGACCACGAGCCCGAGGGGAGAAGCTGACGAATGGCCAGAAGTCAGTGTCTCGGTCAAGGAAGAGGAGATCGGCGACGGCCGCGTGTGTGAAGGTGTGATGGTCGAGTTCTACGGCGCCGACAAGAAGGCAGCCGAGATGGCAACCCAGTTCTTCCTGCGACTGACCGAAAGCCGGCAGTTCCTTCTGGGCACTTCCGAAATACTACGCGATGTAATGCATGACCTGTCTGGAATTGCGTTGCAGGATGGCCCCCTTCAGAAACGATGGCATGGCCGTATGCTGAGCGGGACGGTGGGTCTGCTGCTCATGGATCGGGCGGCCGTGGTCGAGGCATGCCGGGCTCTGTTGCTTTCGCCCAATGCCTGCAGCTTCTGTCTCTGTCCTTCACCCGGGCAGCCCTTGGCGAAACTCATCCGGCGGGCCCGGGACGCCAGATCTGTCGAGGTTCTCGCCCGCACTCAGAGCTGGTTACCCCTGATGGATGTCCTCGAATGTGGGATGTTGATGATCTACACCCACCATCGGCGTGAGCAGATCGCCGCGATTGTCGACGACCTTCACGGGGAGAACCCGGTGTTGAACGTCGAGTACGAGGAGTTGCCAGACGCGTAGGAGCGTCCCACGCCCCCTGCCTGACAGCGAAAAACGCCCCTGGATGTATGCTTCGGCCGGTGCTTGCTAGCGGTCCCAGCGGTCTTCCCACTGCGCCTCGGCCGGGGTGAACAGCCGCACCCGCCGCTTGGCGTATTCCCGCTCGGTCGCAAGCAGCACGTGGCGGCCGGTGTCTGCGGCGGCCCGCATGCGTGCGATCGTTTCGCCCGCCTCCTCCGGGTCGGCCGCGTGAACCATCGTGTAGAGCCGGTACGGCCAGTCGGGGCCTGCCGGGCGGAGGTAGCAGTGGCTCACCGCCGGTTCGGCGGCAAACACCTCGCCGGCCTTGTCGGCCTCGGCGTCGGACACCTCCCACACCGCCAGCACGTTGGCACGCGCCCCGGCGAGCCGGTGCGAAACGCCGGCCGCGTACCGACGCAACCAGCCCCGCCGGCGAAACCGCTCCGCCGCGGCGAGCAGGTCGTTGGGCGTCATTGCCACCCGGTCGGCAAGGAGGGCGAACGGTTCCTCGATCAGCGGCAGATCCTGCTGCAGGGCCTCGATCGCCGGCAGGTCGCACGGCTGTACGGGCTCACAATCGCCCGGGTCGTTTCGGGTGTCCTGGGGATTTCCAGCGGAGGTGCCCGCTGCCGAGGCCGGGCCCAGGTGTACGCGGAGCTTGTAGCGTTTCAGCGTGGGCAGCACCATCGGACCCTCGCTGCCGGTGTGGCGGGCGATCAGCTCGGCCGATCGCTCCAACCCGAGGCGACTGTGGGGGCTGGTCGCGAGCGTGAACCACAGGTCGTACCGCTCGTGCCGTCGGCCGTAGCAGTGGGACACCCCGGGATGACCGGCGGCGAATTCCCCGGCCGCGTCGCGTCGTCCGGGTGCGCTCGCCACCGCCACCAGGGCCGTGCGGTAGCCCATTTGGGCTGCGCTGAAAATGCCGGACACCTCGCGCAGCAGCCCGTCCTGTTTCCACTGGTCGATCTGCCGGCAGACCCAGGCGGGGTCGGCGTGGAGGTCGGCGGCGATCTCATCCCAGGGACGCCGGCGCAGAGGAACGCCCCGCTGGAGCGCATCCAGCAGGGCGGATTGAAGTAAAGTAAAGGCCGGCACGGTCAGGGCTTCCACGCCTCGGGGTTGTCCTGCATGCCCTTGGGCTTGGAGAGCACCTCGGCGAAGACGATCGCCCGCCGCAGCCGCTGGGGGTCCCGCAGTTCGCTGCCGACCGAGGGGATCGGCGCGACGGGTCTGACCGGCGTAACGGTGGGCTTCTTCTCGCGGGCGGCGAGGGCCGCCTTGCGTTTGGCTTCGGCGGCGCGGCGCGCCCGCTCCTGGCGGCGCTGTTCCTGCTGTTGGCGTTGCAGCGCTTCTCGCCGGGCGGCCTGCTGGGCCTCCCGCATTTCCTGGCGCTCACGCTCTTCCTGTTCCATCTGGTGTCGGCGCGCGGCGAGGGCGCCGGTCTCGGCCTGCTGTTTGCGGGCGGCGGCGGCCTGCTGCTGGCGGGCGTATTCGATGCGCTGCCGGGCGGTGGCAGGGGTCGGCCTGGCGGTGGTCGCCGGGGGAGGCGGCGGGGGCGCAGGGTTCTGCCCGCGCGGAGCCGAACTCCTCGGCGGCGACTCGGGCTGCTGTTGCTGTTGCTGCTGCATCCGCCGACGACGCTCCTCCTCCTGCTTCTTTTCCTGCGCGGCCTGGGCAACCTTGCTGAGAATCGCGATGACCGCGATGATCAGCAGCGGCAGCAAGTCGACAATCCAACCGATATCGGCCGCCAGGATGCAGGGGAAACGCATCATCTTCTCACCGTCTCAGGTTACTCGGACTTCTGTTGCGAGTTTTCGTCGCCGCCGATCTTCTCCCGCATGGAGGTATCGGCCTGGATGTTCTGCAGGCGGTAGTAGTCCATCACGCCGAGGTTGCCGCTGCGGAACGCCTCGGCGATCGCCTTGGGCACCTCGGCCTCGGCGAGCACGACCTTGGCGCGGTTCTCGCGGACGAGGGCGGCCATTTCCTGCTCACGTGCCATCGCCATCGCGCGGCGTTTTTCGGCTTCGGCCTGGAAGCGGCGCTTGTCGGCCTCGGCCTGGTCGGCCTGGAGCTTGGCGCCCACGTTCTCGCCGATGTCCACGTCGGCGATGTCGATGGAGAGAATGGTAAACGCCGTGCCGGCGTCGAGCCCCTTCTCCAGCACCTTCTTGGAGATCATGTCCGGGTTTTCCAGCACGGTCTTGTAGCTCTCGGAGGAGCCGATGGTCGTCACGATGCCCTCGCCGACGCGGGCGATGATGGTCTCCTCGGTGGCACCGCCGATGAGCCGGTCGATGTTCGCTCGCACGGTCACGCGGGCCTTGGCTTTCACCTGGATGCCGTCCTTGGCGACGGCGTCGACGGTGCTCTTGCCGGTGGCGGGGTTGGGACAGTCGATGACCTTGGGGTTCACCGAGGTCTGGACCGCGTCGAGAATATCACGCCCCGCCAGGTCGATC
>JBKHHV010000173.1:0-8025 GCA_046539005.1 Phycisphaerae bacterium | reverse complement strand
ACCGTCCACTTAAAACGGTAGGCTTTCTTCTTTCGCTGACTGGGGTTACAATCGCCTGGAGACTCGCGCGGTTCGAACTCCCCGGGGAGGCGACTGGATTGGCAAACCGCTCAACAACTTGGCATAGAAGAACCCTCGCGGTAGCCATTACGGTAGTCGCCTTGGGTGTCCTGGCCTTGTCTTTCACCGCAGTCTTGGCGGGGTGTGGCGTTGGGCCCCAATACGCGAAGGTGGCCGAAGCTGGCAAAGAGGATAGTTGGCTAATTGTCTCGAGGTCAGCCAAGATGCTCCGTATCGAAACGAACGAGGTGGTTGACCTTCAGCCCTTCATTCGAAACGTCGTTGGCAAAGATATATTTGTATCGCTGACCAAGACGTTTCCACGGGTAGCCCCATACACGCCTCTCGTGCAAATGCGCAAAGTAAGAGTCTCGCCAGATGGTGGCTGGATCGCGTCCGAGTACCAAGATTCTGCTGAACGAGGCATCTGTCTCATAGATGTGAGACGCAAGCAGTTCGTTCGGCTTGCTCTCGACCGGCAATACACCAGTTATGACATGGCATGGTCAGTTGACTCAGAGAAGCTGCTGTTGAGTTTCTATGCTTCATCGCGGACAGGAGGTATTGCCCTCGCTGTGAAAGAAGAGGGGAGGTGGGTCTTGCGCGATCTGCCCGCCAGTAAAGGGCTTACCGTTCACAGGAACACAATATCGCCGCGACCCTGGAGTTCCTCGTCAGAGTTCATCTTTGCTGCTGGAGGGCACATTAACCGGTATGAGCTTCGTAAGCACGTAGTCACGCGGCTCCGGCCCGGGGTAGGTGCGTGGTCGCTGACTCGGGGGGACTACCTTCTCGAGACGAGCACGCAGGAGGATAAGGGCGCTGCCATCTGGCGCGTGATGGCCCAGCCGGACGGGGCCGAAGTGGCCGAGAGATTACCCCAATTGCGCCGCGTTGATGCCGTGTCACCGGATGGCCGATTCGTGTTAGAATGCAGGCAGTTGCTGTCGAGCGTTTCTGGTCATGCTGCTATTCGGGACGTGGTAACCTGCGTTGAGTTGCCCCGCGGAACCGTAGGCACTTTCCTTGACGGTTACCACCTTCCTGACGCCGTAGACGCTGTACGTGACGCTACATGGATAGTAGATCGATCGGGGCTATTTGCTTTGGCTATTCGCTCCGCCTCCGCGCATCAGTGACCCCATCGATATCCCAAGCGAATGCCATCACGAGCCCGTCCTCCGCTCGTGGTTTACTGTCAACGCCTCTCGCCCCGATTTGTTCGAACAGGAAGCCGTTCGCCGAGAAAGTCGAACGGTTTTTTTTTCAGGCTAAGAGTTACGTCGGTGACGGTCCGGTTCAAAGAAAATGCCGTAGAGAACGGCTTGGAGCTTGTTCAGCGAGCGACACGGCGTGTGGCGCGTCCTCTTCGATTGCGGGTGCTACACCCAGACCTCGATAGTTCCGGCACGCGTGTGTCCATCCACGAAATGGTAAACTTCAGCGGTGGCGAAAGGCTGACGGGAGCGGTCATGCTGTACTGTGCCTTGGCGCGTCTGCGCGGGCAACAACTGGGCATCACGCAGAAGCGCACGAGCGTGCTGTTGCTATTAGCGGAGCGCCAAGCAATAGCAAGGCACAAAACCAGAATATCCGAACATAACCCTTACTTATTAACCCGACAGCTTCAGATCCTCCCCGAGAATCTCCTCGATGACGGCCTGCTTGGCTCGGCGGTAGCGGTCGCTGTCGGTCACGCCCTGGGCGATGATCCGTCGCTTGACGTCGCAGTAGCGTCGCATCAGTTCCGGCTGGGCGGCCAGGCGGTCGCGGAAGATGCGGAACCGTCGCACTTCCGGGCTGTCGGCCGACAGGACGTGGACGTAGACCGTGTAGGGTTCCCCGTCCACGTGATAGGTACCCAGCAGCATGGGTCTGTCTTCCGGAAAGGGGTGAGGGAAGTCCGGGCCCTGGGGGACAAAGCCCATGTCGGTGAGTGTTTCGACGGCCTGGTGGAGTCGGCCGGGCGGGTAGATCGCCAGCAGGTCGACGATGCCCTTGCCCCCACAGTAGGGAACGGCCGTGGAGCCCACGTGGTCGATCTGCAACCACGGCGCCCGCCGGGAGGCCGCCTGCGCCAGGTCGCGCGCAACTGCTGCCCATTTCGGATCGTAAGGCACGTAACGTGCCGGCGGCCTCTGTGCGGGTTCGACGATTTTCATCCACGGCTCCGATGCCCGACTGCCCTGACTGGCGCGGCCATATTCTAACGCCTCTTTCCCCGCAATGCGAGGGGGCCGGCTTTCCCGGCATGGTACTAAAGCCCGCCCCTGCGTCGCCCGACACAGACTGAGGCAGACACTTTTTCCACACGCGCGGCCGACGGGGGGTTCTCGACGGTCGCCTGGTTCCGACCCTGGGGCAGGGGCCAACTGTTTTCGGTTCCGGGAGTCAGATTGGGGCAGAGCAAGCATGCCTCGCAGGTCTACAGTATCCGCGGCAACCACGCGAAGCTTCATTCTGGTCATCCTGATCCTGACCGTACCGCTGGTCGGGGCATGGATGCTGCAGATGTACGACAACTTCCAGGCCGACTCCCGAGGTCTGGAGGAACGGAATCTTGCTGCCCAGAAGCGGCTCATCCGCAACGAAGTGCGCGACGCCGTTGAGTTCATCGGGTGGAAGAAGTCCCTCGCCGAAGAGAGGGTGCGCAGGCAGGTCCGCAGCCGTGTGGAGGAAGCCCACGCCCTGGCGACCCGACTTTACGAACTCCATAGGGACAGGCGATCGCTGGAGCAGATCAAGGCGGAGGTCCGCGAGGCGTTGCGGGCAATCCGCTTCAATGACGGCAGGGGCTACTACTTCGCCACTGATCTGGACGGGGTCGAGCAGTTGTTCGCAGACCGACCCGAACTGGAAGGCCAGAACCTCCTGGACATGACCGACACCCAGGGCAGGCCGGTCATCCGGGACATGATCGAGATCGCAACCACACGCGGCGAGGGCTTTTACAACTATACGTGGACCCGCCCGGAATCCGACGGCAAGTCCCACCGCAAGATCTCCTATATCAAGTTGCTCAAGCCGCTGGGCTGGCTGCTGGGCACCGGCGAGTACGTCGGCGACACTGAACGGGAGCTCCAGCAGGAAGTGCTCCAGTGCCTGCGCAACCACCGCCACCTCAAGGACGGGTACATCTTCGTGCTCGACCCGCAGGGCCGCTACCTGCTGCACGGCGACCCCGGGATGGTCGGCAAAAGCCCCGACAAGATACGCCACGGCAGGCTCGGCATCGCCGCGGACATGATGACCACTGCCCGCGACGGCGGCGGATACATCGATTACGTCTGGCAGAAACCCTCCAGCGGCAAGTGGATTCCCAAGCTCAGCTACGTCGCCCACTACGCTCCATGGGACTGGACCATCGGCACCGGGGTCTACTCCGACGACACCGCCGAAATGATCGCCCTCAACAAGGCCCGCATGGCCGAGGATATCCGCAACGGGCTGATCCAGATCGCCCTGGTGGTCCTGGTGACCGGCGCCTTTGCCGTGCTGTTCTCGGCGAAGCTCGCCGGGCGGCTCAAGCGGGAGTTCCGCATCTTCGAGCGGTTCTTCCGCTCGGCCTCGAGAACCTACAACCCGATCGACGAGTCGCAATTGACCTTTTCCGAGTTGCGGTCGCTCTCGGCGGCAGCCAACGAAATGGCGGCCGACCATCACAACGCCCACGAAGCGATGGAGATGGCCAAGGAAGCCGCCGAAGCCGCCAACCGCGCCAAGAGCGAGTTCGTCGCCAACATGTCCCACGAGATCCGCACGCCGCTCAACGGCGTTCTGGGCATGACCGAACTGGCAATGGAAACCGACCTGAGCCCCGAACAGCGCGAGTACCTGGGCATGGCGAAAGACTCGGCCGTCTCGCTGCTGCGGGTGATCAACGACATCCTCGATTTCTCCAAGATCGAGGCCGGCAAGCTGGCGATCGAGGACGTGGAGATATCGGTACCGGAGCTGGTTTACTCGGCGGCCTCCTCGGCCGGGACGCGGGCCGACGCCAAGGGGCTGGAGTTGACCTGCCGCATCGAGCCGGACGTGCCGCCCCGTTGTGTGGGCGACCCCGGACGCCTCAACCAGGTGCTGCTTAACCTGTTAACCAACGCGGTGAAGTTCACCGAAGAGGGCGAGGTGGACGTGCACACGTGGGTCGATTACCGCAGTCCCTCCGAGATATGCCTGCACGTGTGCGTCTCGGATACCGGGGTGGGCATCCCCGCCGAGAAGCTGGCGACGATCTTCCAGGCGTTTGAGCAGGCCGACGGTTCGACCACCCGAAAGTACGGCGGAACCGGGCTGGGGCTGGCGATCTCGGCACGGCTCGTGGAGATGATGGGCGGGCGGATCTGGGCCGAGAGCGAACCGGGCTGCGGCTCGCGGTTCCACTTCACCGTACTGGTAAGCCCGGCGACCGAAGCCGAAAAGGAGATTCCCCTGGAGGCCGAGCAACTCCGCGACCTGCCCGCCCTGGTCGTGGACGACAGCGAGACCAACCGCCGCATCCTCTTCGACATGCTCCGCTCCTGGGACATGCGGGTCGCACTGGCCTGCGACGGGGCCGAGGCGCTGGAGATTCTCGCCGCCGCCCGGGAAGCCGCCAACCAATTCCCGCTGGTGCTGCTGGATGCCCGCATGCCGGAACTGGACGGTTTCGAGGTCGCCCGGCGCATCCGCGAGAACCCCTCCCTCGCCGGAGCCGCCATCATGATGCTCACCTCCGACGACCGCCACCACGATCTGAAGCGCTGCCGCGCGATGGGCATCGAACTCTACCTCATCAAGCCGGTCCGTAAAGAGGACCTCCACCAAGCCCTGCTTGCCACCATGGGGCAAAGACGCCATCGGCCTTCCACCGTTCCGGCCGACTGCGCCCAAGCCCGTGAATCGGGTCCTGCCCTGCGGGTGCTGTTGGCGGAGGATAACGTGGTCAACCGCAAGCTCGCTTGCCACCTGCTGAGCAAACACGGACACGAGGTAACGGCCGTCACCAACGGTCTGGAAGCACTGGACGCCTTGGAAGCCGACCCCTTCGACCTGGTGCTCATGGACGTGCAGATGCCGGAAATGGACGGCCTGGCCGCCACGCGGGAAATCCGTCGGCGCGAGCGCGAAAGCGGCCGCCGGGTGCCGATCTGTGCCATGACCGCACACGCCATGAAGGGCGACGAGGAACGCTGCCTCCTGGCCGGCATGGACGCCTACGTCAGCAAGCCGATCCGCGCCTCGACTTTGATGGACACCATCGAACGCCTTATACGCCCTGCACTGCGACGGCCCGTGCGATCCCACTCGCTTTGACTGCTCCAGCCCTGGCGGCAACCGCTTCAGCGGCTCTCGCTGCCCGCCATCTCCAGCAGCCGCGGCATGACCCTCTGGGCGAAGCGCTGTCCCAGCCGCTCGTACCCGTCACCGTTGGGGTGCAGGTTGTCGGGCATCAGCCCGTCCTCTACGTCCGACTGTCCGAAAAGCTCCCGCCCGTCCACGTAGAGTATCCGCCCGTCGCCGGAAGCCTCCAGCAACTCGACCACCCGCCGCAAATCGTGCCGCATCTGCTGCAGCGTCATGCCGCAGCCGCCCGGGTCGTCCTCTCGCGGGGGTGAGACAATCGGGCTCACCAGCGCAATCGGCGTCCGCGGGTGCTTCTGGCGGATGCTGCGCACCAGCCCGATCACCGCCGGGGCAAATCCCCGTTGCCCGTGCGAGCCGCCGTGGACGTTGATGCCGAGCTTCAGGCTGATGACGTCGGCCGGCAGGTCGCGAAGGAGTTCGCCCAGCAGCGGATCGACGTGACACTCGCCGCCGAAGCCCAGGCAGGTGAGGTCCAGGTTGTGCTCGCGTGCGACCACGCCCGGCCAGGTGCGCGCCGGGCTGTGAGCCTCGCCGCAGTGGGTAATGCTGCTTCCGTAGGTCACCCACTTCGGGCGCCCGTCGTCGGCAGGCCGGGCCGCGGCGGCATCCGGCACCTGCAGTGCCCGCAGGCGGACGGGACGACGCTGCGACAGCCAGACTTCCACCACCTTTTCGCCGGCCGGGAGGCTATCGAAGTTCACCTGCTCCTCATTGGCGGCCTGCTCGACGGTGGCGATGCGTCGGTTGTCGATCACCACGTCGAACCGCCGCTGTTCCCCATGAGGTGTGAGCAACAGCCCGAGTTGTTCGGCGTCGGTCGCGATGCGCAGGCGAACCCCCGCCCCGGTACAGGAGTGCCCGATGAGCCGGTCGGCCCAGTACAGCGGCAGAATCTCGGCCCGCAGGCGGTGAGGCTGAATCCAGCCGTCGCCGGCCTCGAAGGAGACCGCGCCCCGGAACCAATCGGCATTGAGCGGTATCTGTTGCACGGGTCGCTCCGTTTCGTCGGGTCGTCGACACGGGTAGATTGCTGCAGCACGGCGGCCGCGTAGCTTCGGTTATACGTCTTTTCAACCGACGGGCAAGTTGGTATGGTAATTCGCCGAGCAAAAGGAGAAATCGATGCCTGATGTGAACACCCGCGAAGGTCTCGCCGCGGCCGTCCGTACCGCAGTCGACGACGTGACGATTACCGACATTCACACCCACTTGTTTCCGCCGGCCCATGGCGACCTGCTTCTGTGGGGGATCGACGAACTGCTGACTTACCACTACCTGGTGGCCGAACTGTTCACCATTGCCCCCTCGGACCTGACGCCCGAGAAGTTCTGGAAGATGTCCAAGACCGAGCAGGCCGACCTGGTCTGGAAGCACGTGTTCCTCGATCACGGTGCCCTCAGCGAGGCCTGCCGCGGCGTGGTGACCACCCTGCGCCTGCTGGGGCTGGACGTGAAAGCCCGCGACCTGGCGGGGATCCGCAAGTGGTTCGCCGAGCAGGACGAGGAAGAGTACATCGCCAAGGTCTTCGAACTGGCGGGGCTGGACTACGCGGTGATGACCAACGACCCGTTCGTAGACGAGGAGGTCGCCCACTGGCAGAGCGGAGCGGCCGGCTGGGATACCCTCAAGCCCGCCCTGCGCATCGACCCGTTGATCGTCAACTGGCCCAAGGCCGTGGCGACCATGAAAGCCCAGGGTTACGACGTGACCGAGGAACTCTCGAACGCCAACTACGCCACCGCCCGCACGTTTCTCGCCGACTGGGCGAGGAAGATGGGCGACCCGGTCTACATGGCGGCCTCGCTGCCCCCCAGCTTCCGCTACCCGGCCGACGACACCATGGCGCAGGTCGTGCAGAACGTCATCATGCCCACGGCCGAGGAGCTGGGGCTGCCCATGGCGATGATGATCGGCGTCCGCAAACAGGTGAACCCCGCCCTGGGCGACGGCGGCGACGCGGTGGGCATTGCCGACGTCGAGTCGGTGATGAACCTCTGCAAGCAGAACCCCAACGTGAAGTTCCTGGTGACGATGCTTTCGCGCGTAAACCAGCACGAGCTGTGCGTGGCGGCGCGGAAGTTCGGCAACCTGCACCTGTTCGGCTGCTGGTGGTACTGCAACGACCCCAGCATCATCGACGAAATGACCCGCCAGCGGTTCGAGCTGCTGGGGGCGACCTTCACGGCCAATCATTCCGACGCCCGCGTGCTGGACCAACTCATCTACAAGTGGTCGCACACCCGCAAGGTCGTGGGCGACGTGGCCGTGGACAAGTACCTCGACCTCTTCGACGCCGGATGGCGCCCGACCGAGCAGGAGATCGCCCGGGACGTGCGGGGCATCTTCGGCGGCCGATTCGAGGAGTTCCTGGCGAAGTAAAGAGCCCGGGGCGGGAACAATCCTGCGGCCTCCGGTGCCACGGGTGTCCCCGACACCCGTGCTGTTCCGAACAGCGCTCAACGCCAAGGCGACCCGGTGGCATTGGACGGAATCCGTAACGGGTCTGGAATTGGCGAGGGCGTTGAGGGTTGGCGGATTCGTGTCGCCGGGTGTCACCTATGAAGAGCCGATTCCGCCCGCAACAAGTTGCGGGCCCTACCGGCTGCCTCTACATCGAGT
>JBKHHV010000172.1:0-8042 GCA_046539005.1 Phycisphaerae bacterium | reverse complement strand
GGAGCCCATTGCGCCTCACGCGGAGCGATGCGCCGGACGTAGACGATCTGCCCGGCGTAGTCGCCGTCGTTTCGCAACTCGTCGAGAAATGCCTCGGTGTCGATCATCGCAGACTCTACGCGCTACGCCTTCCTGTATACTCCCAGCCTTCACACCCCGGAGTTTGAAGCCCGGGCCGTCATTCCTCTCCCCGGGGCAGCCGTGCGATCAGGTCGGCGAGTGTCACCAGGTCCAGGAGGTTGTGCTTCAGCACGTCCACCATCGCCACGGCATTGCCGGAATGCACGTAGGCGTGGTAGGCGTCGGGAATCTGGTTTCCCGGGATGTCGCCGAACCGCAGGCGGTTGCAGATGGCCCGCTCCAGCGTCTGGAGCTTGCAGTTGGGCAGACCGGCCGGCTTCCACACCCGCCTGGCCACGTGCAGCAGGTCCAAGTGGGCCAGTTCCTGCGGCGGGGCCACGCCCGTGGCGGCCGACCGGGTGCGGACGTACGGCCAATCGAAGCTCTTGCCGTTGAACGACACCCACAGGCGCCGGCCCTGGCAGAGGCAACGGAACAGCGACAGCACCGCCCGCTCCTCGGCGTAGTTGCGCGCGAAGTACTGCTTGACCACCAGCGAGCCGCCCTCCCATACCATCGCGCCGATCAGGAACAGCGGCGACGACGACAACCCGGTCGTCTCCAGGTCGAAGAACACCGCGTCCTCGCAGCGGAACGGTCGCCCGCCGTGCAGCGGGTCCAGCAGTCCCGTCAGCGTCGGCGAGGGAGTGTCCATGGCCGCACGGAAGCGGGCACACAGGTCGCCGGCGTCCTCCATGTCGTCCACCACCTGCTCGATCACCCAAGCGGCCCCGCCGTCCGGAGCGGCCGTCATCTGCCCGCAGGTCGCTTCCTCCAGCACGACCGGCTCACCGCCGGGCACGAACACGCTTCGGCTGCGACCGCCGACCGTTTCGGGCAGGTCGCGTTTGTAGACGATCGCCCCGGGTCCGCCGTGCGTCTGGGAGCGGGCGTCCGAATCGGTCCGGCGGGAGGGAGCCTTTTCGGTGCCCCCGGCGTGTTTGTCGATCGATCGGCGCTGCCTGCGCTTCCGCAGCTTGCGGCGCAGTTCGTCGGCCGCGTCGGCAAAAGGACCGCGCTGCGGCGAAGGAAGATCCTCGCCACCGACCCGCAGGCCTCGGCCGATGCTTTCGGTCAGCTCGCGAAGCTTCTTTCGGATGTTCTCGTCGCCTTCACCCACTGTTCCTCGCTCCGGGGGCGCGTACCTCTCACCAAACGCAATCCTAACATTATACGGCCCGACATGTCAAACCGGCATCGCAGAACGGTTCGTGATGCCCCGGATATCGCCGATTGCCCCTGCTGTCCTGAGAAGCAGCAAGGTAGAGCGGGCAGCTCCGGGTCGCCTTGGCGCCTCGGCGCAAGAACAAAGGCGACGGAGCGCGTGGCCCCGCCGCCTTTTTCGATCGGGTTGGCCGGGGTTACTTGCCGGGCACGCCCCAGACGATGCTGCCTTCCTTGTCGAAGGCGACGGTCTGGTTGCCGGCGACGATCTTGCCGTCTTTGACCTCCACGGCCGGCATGGTCTCCCCGGCGGTCGGGAAGTGAATGGTCACCTTCCTGCCGTCGAGCTTGACGGTCTGCCCGTCGGCCTTGGCGGTGGTGACGAGCATCACCTCCTCGCCGGAGGCGCCGGTGAAGTCGACGCCGACGACGGCCTTCTCCAGCCGCAGGGAACTGGTCTGCCCCATGGGCGAGTGCTGCCAGCTCTTGACCGCCCCGCCGCGTTTGAGGTCGGCCCAGGTGCTGTGCTTGCCCATCGAGTTGAGTTTCAGCCCGGGGTCGGGCTTGGCGGCCATGTACCCGCTGGTTCGCTTGGTGAGGATGGTAATGACGGTGTCGTTCTCGTCCTTCCAGCGATTGCGCCAGGCGTAGAAACCCCAGTGGCTGTCGCGAAAGCACAACGGCAGGACCTTGGCGGGGTCCTCGCCCTCGGTGCCGATCGGCCAATTCACGAAGGCCGACACCGTGTACTGCGGGTAGGCGCTGGCGGTGTCGAAGGGATGGCCGCTTTTGCGGTCGGCCTCCAGCAGGAAGCGGTCGTAGCAGTATTTCAGGGCCGGCCGCTGGTCGGACTTCACGCCGGCGAAGCCCAGCGCGAAGTAGGCCGCACCGCTCATGCCGCCGCGGGCCCAGACGTTGTGTCCGTAGCTGCCGCGGATGGGCCAGAAGTCCGGTCGTCCGTCGCGGAAGACCGTCTGGTAGACCCACTTGAGGCTCATCATGCGGGCATTGGGGCGGTCGACGTCGACGAAATCCAGCCCCTTGACGTTCCGCCACGCCTGGAGGGCACTGATGAAGTCGATCTGCGAGGACATCGAGCCGGTGCCGTCGCCCTCGGCGAAGAAGCCGCCGTCGCCGAAGCCCTGGCTCATGTTGCGGATGACGCTCTGGCGGACGACCTGCAGCAGCGTGTCGATGCGGTCCTGGTCGACCCACTTCTCCCCGCTGATCGCCAGCAACGCCAGCGACGCCCCGCCCACCTGCATTCCGAAGTGGTTGCTGGAGGGGGGCATGGTCCCGCGGGCAAGGGTCTCCAGGTCGATGGCCTTGTCCTTGTTCTCGCCCTCGGAGTACTTCGCGATCGCCAGGGTGAACTTCTTGCGGGTCTCTTCGTCCAGGGCGTCGTAGAGCAGGTCGTAGCCCACGGCGTACCACCCCAGCGACGGCCCGGCCCGCAGCGCGCCGCCCGGCTTGCGGAAGCTGTAGCGGTCGTCGCGGTCGCGCTGACCTTCCAGCGCCAGCTCGAAGCACTTCCTGCCGAACTCGGCATACTTCTTCTCTCCGGTCAACTGGTAGAGCATGCCGTACCCGGCCGCGTGTCCGATGGTGTAGGCCCCCGGCTTCTTCAGCGTGGTGCTTCTGTACCCACCGCCCATGTAGGCGTGCGTGGCGTCGGAAAGCACCTCGGTCATGGTCTCGCCGTTCTTGCCGTCCAGCAGGAACCCCAGGCGCTTGAGGATAGCCTGGCCCTGTTCGGTCTTCATCCGCTTGCGAAGGGCCGGCAGGTCGTCTTTGCGGAACAGCAGCCGCGGGTGCTCGCCGGGTTTGGGGGGCTTGTGTCCCTTTACCTCGCTGAACCACGGGCGATTATCCGGGGCTTCCAGCTCGTCGATGCCCTTCTTCCAGTTCCCGTCGAAGCTGCCCTCCAGGACCTGGTCTTCCTTGCCCTTGACCGAGACGGTCAACGTGTACTTGCCCACGATCAGGTCGCTGAGGAACCGGCCCTCGAACTCGTAGGTATAGACGGCCGGCTCCATGTCCAGCGTTCTGGCGGGGATGGAGACCTTCCCGCTGAAGCCATTCTCGTCGATCTTCACCTTGCTGTCGCCACCGGAGACGGGCGTGCGGTTGTAGGCCCGTCCCTTCTTGCTGATCAGCCCGTGACTGAGCGAGGCGATCTCGTTGCCCTTGGCGCTGACCCACACGACCATGCAACGGTTGCCGTAGGAGGGCTTGCCGCCGACCAGCGCGCCCTGCATGTTCATCGTGAGCGTCACATCCTCCGGCAGCGAAAACTCCTCCTGCGGGTTGCTCCAGCCGACGACCTTGCCCTTCTTGCCAAAGCCCTTGGTCGTCGGGTCGTCACTGGTGACCTTGACGGCCTCCCAGGTGCCGTTGATCTTGCCCTCGTCGTTGACCGTCGCGTCGATGTCGAACACGACGCGGAACGGCTTGTGGTCGGTGGGCACCCACAGGTCGGGGGTCATGTAGACGGTGAAACGCCCCTTTACCTTGCCGTCCTTGATCGGAACCGTCGAGAGGTCCACGTAGTACCAGCTTGTGGAATAGGTCTTCTTGGCGCCCCGCTTGGAAGGATCGCGGCTGGAGCCGACACTGCCGAGCCACTGCCCGTCCTTCTCGCGGGTGTAGATGACCAACGGCTTGGTCCCGCCGGAGAAGAAATCCTGGAGGCGTATCTCCCAGCCGCGGGCGGTCTTGTCCTGCGACTTGGCGTCCTTGTCGGCGGCATGACAGAGCGAAACGGCCGTCGTCAACAGGACGGCCGACAGGGCGAGCAGGTGGATGCGATTCATCGGGTAGTTCTCCAACGGGGTGACCAATACGATAGCAGTCCGGATACGGACATCCGAAATTCCATTCCATTAATACCCCAATCGCGCCGGAGGTTCCGCGGCGATGCGCCGAGGCCCGTCAGCCGCCCTCGCCCAGATCGTACTCGGCGGCGAAGTACGGATGCGACGGGTCAAACCGGGTCAGCGTGCGGTTGTCTTCCACCCGACCGACGGGGCGACGCCCCGTGCCTTCGATTCCCATCGCTGCATCGCCCAGTTCGGCGCGATAGCGGCCGGCGATTTCCGTAAGCTCCTGGACCACCTCAGGATGCTGCTGGTAAAGGTTGGTGGTCTCGCCCACGTCTTCCCGCAGGTCGTACAGTTCCTGCACCTCTTGCTGCTTCTTGCGGAAATGCAGTTTCCAGGGGCCTTTGCGGACGGCGTCCAGGCTGCCGCGGTGGAAGTAGCAGAATTCCTGGTGCGGGGAGCGGGCCCCGTCTTCCTGCAGAAGCAGCGGCGTGATGTCTTTCCCGTCGATCGGCCGACCTTCCGGCACCGTTCCCCCGGCGAGCTTGACAAACGTCGGCAGGAAGTCCATCGCCGTGGCGATCTCGTTGCATTCGACGCCGGCCGGGACGGCCCCCGGGCACCAGGCGATACAGGGCAGACGCATGCCGCCTCGGTCCCGCGGAGCGGGGCGTTGCTGCCGCCCTCGTCGCGCACGCGGCTGCCGTTGTCGCTGGTGAAGATCACCAGGGTGTTCTCGGCGATGCCCTGGCGGCGCAGTTCGTCCAGCAGGACCGCCACCGACCAGTCCACGTGCTCGACCGCCGCCCCGTACCGCCCGTTCTCTGAACGCTGGTGATAATGCTCGGGCACGATAATCGGCCGATGGACGTACATGTGGGCGAAGTAGAGGAAGAAAGGACCGTCGCGGTTCTCGCGGATGAACCGCACACATTCCTCGATGTACCGCTCGGTGAGCCCCGCCTGGTCGGGCTGTTGTTGGACGATTTCCTCGTCCCGCATCAGCGGCAGGGGCGGGTAGTCCTTGTGCTCGGGCTTGTCGTGGTCGTAGTACTCGGTGCCCACCGTGCCCTCGATGCGGTCCAGCCACGCCAGGTCGCCCGGGCGGTCCTGGCGACCCATGTCGTTGCTGTAGGGCAGGCCGAAGTAGTGGTCGAAGCCGTGGCGGGTCGGCAGGAACTCGGGCTGGTCGCCACAATGCCACTTGCCCACCAGTTGGGTGGTGTAGCCCTGCCGCTTGAGCAGCGTGGCGATGGTATTCTCCTGGGGGTTCAGCCCCACCGCGTGCCCGGGAAACAGCACCGGCAGCCCCTCGAAGTCGTCGAAACCGATGCGGTTGGGGTAGCAGCCGGTCAGCATCGCACCGCGGCTGGGCGAGCAGATGGCGCTGGCCATGTAGAAGTCGGTAAAGCGCACGCCCTCGGAGGCCATGCGGTCCAGGGCGGGGGTCTTGTTGACCGGCGAGCCGTAGCAACCCAGGTCGCCGTAGCCCATGTCGTCGCAGTTGATGAGGATGATGTTCGGTTTCTGCAAGAGTGCTCTCCGGATTGGGGAATCGGATCCGCCAGCATATCGCAGCCTTACCCCACCCGCCAGTTTCGCTCCTGCCGAAGTCGTGCTATCGCAGGTCGATCCGGTACCGCTGAGTGACCTCGCGGCCTTCCAGAACCGACGGCACTTCGTTCTCCAGCACGCCGCCGCATTTGCGGATGACGGCCGCGGAGGCAGCGTTTTGCTGGTCACAGGTCACCAGCACGCGCCGCGTGCCCCGCCGGCGGGCGCGTTGCAGCACCTCCCGCAGCATTTCGGTGGCATACCCCCTGTTCCGGGAGTCGGGGTGTACCGCGTAGCCGATGCTCCCGCCCTCCGATTCCAGGAACGGCGTCAGCGAGTGTCGCAGGTCGATGGTGCCGACGATCTCGTTTCCGTTGCGGACCAGCCACCACGCCTCGCAACAGACCCACCCTTCAGGCAGGTCGGTGCCGTCGGCAAAGCCAAGGCAACGTTCCACCGCCCGGCCGAAGCTTGGCGCATCGGCCAGGCAGGCGGCCATCGCCGAGTTGCCCGGAATCTCCGCGCCCTCGGGGAAAGCCCGCACATACGCCTCGTATGACGGCTGCAGGGCCGCCGCGGGGCGAACGAGTTTCAGATCCTCCTGGTGGTTCACGGCTTCCTCCCCGTGCGGCTCAGTGATCGGTCGCAGTCTCACGTAATGGGTGTGCTCGGCGGCTGGTCGCTGTCGAATGCGTAGGCCGAATCGCCCGTAGCGGTCTCGCCCGCTTTGCGGCGGCGGCCCACCTCGGTCAGGGTCACCACGTCGGCAGCAGGAATCGACCCATCCGGCAACGGGGCGGTGTTGATCAGCAGGTTGCAGTCGCGACGGTCGGCCTCGGCGAGCATGGCCATGACCTCGTCGGGGCCCTTGTGCGTCTGGTCGTTCTTTTCGTGGTAGCCCCACGACCACGCCAGCGTGTCGCAGATTTCCCCGCGCTTGGAGCGGTTCTTGCGCCACACTTCCTCCACGTGACGGGCGGCCTCCTCGCCGAGACGTTGGCGGGCCTTCTCCACCAGCGGCATGCCCCGGCCTTCGGGCGCGGCGAAGTCTTCCTCCCCGGTCGCACCGTGCTTGAAGGAGATCAACGCGTGGGGCTGAAGCCGGCGGATCAGGGCGTACGTCTCGTCGATGGGGAACATCTCCGGCTGGGCGAGGTACGCCATCTCCGGGTCGAACCAGACCCCCGCGACCGGCCCGTAGTGGGTCAGCAGTTCGGTGAGCTGCTCGTGGACGTAGTCGATGTACCTGCGAAAGTCGTCGGCCTTCTCGAAGAGGTAGCGGGGCTCGGGCCTGGCATAGGGCGGGCGGGCGCGGTCGAAGTAGTCCAGCGAGAAGAACCACGGGTGCCGCCAGTCCAGGGCGTAGGAGTAGTAGACGAACAGCCCCAGCCCCTTGGCATGGCACTGCTCGGCCAACTCCCCCACCAGGTCGCGTCCGGCCGGAGTATGCGGCGCCGAGAAGTCGCAGACGTCGCTGTCCCACAGGCAGAACCCGTCGTGGTGCTTGGTGGTAAGATTGACGTACCCGGCCCCCATCGCCAAAGCGAGGTCGGTGATGCGCCCGGCGTCGAACCCTTCGGCCGTGAACTGCTCGGCGAGCTTCTCGTAGTCCTTCAGGGGGATCGCCTCGTTATACATCGCCCACTCGCCTCGGCCATGGAGGGCGTAGATGCCGTAATGCAGGAACAGCCCCAGCTTCGCGTCGCGGAACCACTGCATCGCGGCGGCGTGGGGATCGCGGGCGTACTGTTCGGCGTAGTTCTTCAGGTGAACCGGCGCATCGCCGGCCGATCGCTCGTTGCTCAAGAATGATCTCCTTGGGTCTGAATTCGCGGAAGCAAGTGGCTGCTCCAGATAATACCGGATGTCCGCCCCGGCCGAAACCGGTCACTTCCAGGGCCCCGGTAACCGGCCCCGGTTTCCGGCAAGCGAGGTCCTGCTGTTGTCGCCAAGGGGGTTTCCTGGGCATCCGTGAAGGGGATGGGCGCAAAAAGAGTGGCGGGCCTGCCGCGGGGGGGGACGACAGGCACCGCCTGCAGTGCTTAGGACCGGTGGGGGGGGACCGGCCCTAACTTGGGGTCGATGTCTGGTGTCGCCGAGCTCCGAGAGGCCGAGACCTCTGGCGGGAAGCAGGAGGCTCTCCCTCCTGCATTTCCGTTCGTGGGAAGCGAATGAGCTGAGCGAGCTTGACGGGTGTTCCCATTTGCCCCGTCGCTATACCTATCGACAAACGGGGCCCGACCTTTGAATACAAACTACCGGAAACGCTGTATTTCCGACGAATGCGGAAGAAGGTTCCTATACTCGGAAAAGTGGGCAGAGAATGCCGATTTCGACCGGGGTATTCTGCCCGGCTTTCCGGATTTTCGGGAATCGCCCCTGCTC
>JBKHHV010000171.1:0-8048 GCA_046539005.1 Phycisphaerae bacterium | reverse complement strand
TGCCGGCCCACACGTACATGGCCACGGCCGTGGCGGTCCTGGCGGCCGGGGCGAGCATCGCGATGCTCCGCGGGCGGCCTTGGGCCCAGCAGACCGTTCTGGGTTTCTGGCTGGTGGTGGGCTGCGCGGCATTGCTGACGACGCTGGTGGCGATCTTCGGCGCCCAGCCGCCCTGGTGGGACCAGCGGGTGCCGATGTGGCTGGTGGGCGGGGCGCTGCTGGCGATCTCGACGGCGTGTTCGCTGCTGGTGCACCAGGCGTCTTCGCCGATCTCCCGCCTGCGCTATGCCTCGACGGTCATGCTCACCGTCGCCCTGGCGGTGGCGGTGCTGCTGGTGGTCAATGTCATCGCCCATGCCGACTACTTCCGCCGCAGCGTGGAGACGCTGGGTCGCTACGGACTGTCCGAACGCTCCAAGCGGATCCTCGAGAACGTGGACACACCGCTACGGATCACGGCCGTGTATACCTCCGACGATCCCAAACGGAACGCCAACCTTTTCCGCTCCCGCGTGGTCGAACTGCTGGAGGAGATGGCCGAGTTCCGCCCCGAGAAGATCACCGTCGAGAGCGTGGTTTCCGAGGGCGGAAAGAGACGCCTGTACACGCGGCTCACCCGCGAGCGCGAGCAGCGATACGCCAGCCACATGCAGTTTCTGCGCACGTTTGCGGCAAATGCCGACGAACTGAACCGGGCGCTGAACGCCGAGGTCGCCCCCCTGCTGCGACTGACCAACGACAGCTACCTCAGCCAATGGCGCTTCGCCCCGCGGGTCACGCAGATGGTGACCGATACCAGCCAGAAACTGCAGGAATCCGGCGAGCAGATCCGACGCAAACTCGCGGCCGGCACCATCGAATATGGCAAGCTGCTGGAAGACGCCAACGACGCCCTCACCGAGACACGCCAACTGGTGACCACGGTGCAGTCGAACATGAAGGCCTACGCCCAGGTGCCCTCGGCCGTCCGCGAGGCAGCCCCCGAGGCGAAGAAGGAGATCGACGCCACCATCGACGCAGCCGCCGCCTACGCCAAGCCGCTGGGCGAGCCCAACGCCGCCATGCCCAACGACCTCAAGGGCGCCCTTACCGACGCCGCCAACGCCGTCCGCAAGGCCGCTGTCGCAAGCTACGGCGCCTCGAAGGTGCTCCAGGAACTCGGAGGCAAGAAGGTCTCCGCGATCGTGTACGAGTCGGACGCCTGGGAAATCGACGGGCTGGGGATCGGCGTGTACTTCCAGCAGTGGGGCCGACGCTTCGACCAGATGCAGATGGAGGTCCGCCAGTCGGCTTCGGTGCTGAACGATGAGAACCTCAAGGACATGATCCGCCATTTCCGCCGCAACGCCGGCGTACTCGCCACCGAACTCAAGAGAGGGCGCCAGGCGTTCGACTCGGCGGTCGCCACACTGACCGACGTGGACCCGGCCTCCAACGCCCTGCTCAACCAGGCGGCCGAGGACAGGCTCTTCGCCCGTTCGTCGGAGTTGCTCAACCAGCTTTCGGCCGCGATGGAGGAACTGAAGACCCCCGATGACGACACCTTCGCCGAAGACCTCAGCAAGGAGAACATCGTCATCATCGAGGCCGGCGACAGGAAGAGCGTGGTCAGCTTCGACGAGGTCTGGCCGCTGAAGGCCCAGGCCGCCTCGTCCGAGACCAACCCCGGCGAGCCGGACCCGCGGCGTTTCAACGGCAACTCGGCAATTGCCTCCCGCATGCTGGACCTGACCCGCGAGCCCTTTGCCACCGTGCTGCTGACCTACTTCTCGCCTCCGTTGCCGCCCGATGCCCCGCCGTACATGCAGAACATGATGCCCGAGCCGTATATTCCGCCCCAGCGACTCACCGCGCTGCGTCAACGGCTGGAGTCGGCGAATTTCGAGGTCCAGGAGTGGAACCTCACCGACCCCATGCCCGGCAGCGACGCCAACGATCCCAATGGCGCGGCCACCCGGCCTGCCGAAGATTCGCGTCCGCGCGTCCTGCTCATTCTTCCCCCGCCGGCCTCGGCCGTACCGGCAGGCATGAACAGCCCCATCCCCTCCTTCGGCATGGAGGAGCAGGCGAAGATCGCCGACGCCATCGACGCCGGCACCGGCGCGATCTTCCTGACCCACTACCATTGGCCTCGCCAGGCGGGGCCCTTCGGACCGCCGACCACGCCCGATTACCCCCTGGGCGATTACCTCCGCCAGAGTTGGGGCATCGACACGATGACCGATCGCATGGTCTTTTCTGCCTCGCGCGACCCGGAGAATCCCCGGAAGTTCAAGGTCAACTTCGAGCGGTTCCAGCACATGCCCCTCAACACGTACACCGACCATCCCATCGGCAAGCCGCTGCAGGGGCAGCGCACGCTGTGGATGTGGGTCTGCCCGGTCACCCGCGGCAAGAACGTCCCCCAGGAAGTGACGATCTCCCCGATCCTCCGCGTGCCGGAAAGCTGGGACGCTACCTGGGCGACCTCGGAGTTCCTCGAAATCGCCAGGCAGTTCAGCACCGCCGAGGGCAGCTACATTCAGCCGAACTTCGAGGGCGGAGACATGCGCCCGCCCTTCCCCGTGGCCGTCGCGGCCACGCGCAGCGGCAACGGCAACGCCGGCTCGCGCGTCGTGGTGCTGGGCATCGGGCAAGGGTTGATGGACGGCTACCTGGACGGTCCGGTCCCGCGGCAGGACGCCGGGGGAAGCGTCACGCTTACCGACCCGCCGTCGACCAATGCCGACGTGGTCATCAACAGTGCCCTGTGGCTCACCGGCTGGGAACAGTACATCGCCGCCGGACCCACGCGCGTGCGCCCGATCGAGCCCATCGAACCGGTCAGCCTCATGGCGATCCGTGGTATCTTCGTACTGGGCATCCCGGGCGTCGTGCTGGTGATCGGCGGAATCGTCATGCTCATCCGCCGGCGTTCGTAGCGATCGTAGTATCCCAACATCGGAGTAACACCAGATGAAGGCAACAACCGCAATCATCCTGGCGATCTTCCTGGTCGTGGCCGTGGCGTACCTGGCGGTGCGGAATATCGACTTCTCGCCCAGCACGACCGGCAACGAAACCAAAAGCGTCTTCGCATCGAAACCCGCCGAAGCCCGCAAGCTCACCGTTCAACCCGCCGAGGGTCCGGCCAACGTCTTTGCCCGCCAGGACGGGCAGTGGCGCATCGTCGAGCCCGTCACGACGATGGCCGTGCAGCGCAAGGTCGACGAACTGGTCGCGCTGGTCGACGACCTTCACTACGAGCAGGCCCTCGCGCCCGACTCCGGGGAGGGCATCTCCCCCGCCGACGCCGGGCTGGAAACCCCCGCCTGGACGCTCACTCTCACCGACGCCAACGGGACCGACTTCACCCTCCAGGTCGGCAGATCGGCCACGCAGATCGGCACCCCCGAGCCCCGCACCTACGTTCGACCGGCCGGGCAGGAAAATATCTTCGTCGTCTCCGGCAACTACGCCGAACTGCTGGCAAGGCCGCTGCGGGAATACCGCAACCTGCAACTTCTCGACGTGGCGCCGCGCCGCATCGTCCGCGTGAGCGTGGACGGGGCGCAGAAGTACACCCTCCGCAGGTCCGGCGAGGACTGGTCGCTGGTGGAGCCGGTCTCCGTCCGCGCCGACCACAGAGAGGTAAGCAACCTGCTGGGCGAACTGTCGCGCCTGGAGGCGAAGCAGTACGTGGACGACGCCACCACGCCGACGCAACTGGCAATGTACGGGCTGGGCAACCCGCGGCTGACGGTGACCTTCCAGGTCGCTCCCGCAAAGCCGGCAACGACCCGGCCGACGACCCAGCCGACCGCCGAACCGACCACCCATACCCTCGCCGTCAGCGCGAAAACCCGCGACCGCGTGTTCGTGCGGATGGACGACAACCCGGCCGTCTACGCTTTCGACAACGCCCTGCTGGACTCCCTGCAGCCGAAACTGTCCGAGATCCGCAGCAAGCAACTGCTCCACGCCCCGGCCGCCGAGGTCACCGGCGTGACGATCCGCCTGCCGGATGCCACGGCCGAGCTGGCGAAGTCCGATGGCGACTGGGCCATGACCAGGCCGCACAAAGGACCTGCCGAGGCATCGAAGGTGCAGTCGCTGCTGGGCGACCTGTCCTCGCTGAGGGCCGAGCGGTTCATCGACAACGTCCCTTCCCTGGCGCTGTACGGGCTGGCCGACCCGCGGGCAGAAATCACCCTCGCCTTCCCCGGGCGACGCGAGCGGCTGCTGATCGGTCGAGCCGGCGACGCCAACGAGGTGTTCGTCCGCTCCCACGGCACGCCCGGCGTGGCGGCCGTCAGGAAACAGAGCATCAAGCCGCTGCTGGCGCGTCCGGCCACCTACTGGACCACCCGCGTGCTGGAACTCAAGAGCGCCGAGCCGATCACGCAGATCCGCGTCTCCCGCCCCGGCGAGAAGACCCCCGCCGTCGCCGCGCGGGCCGACGACGACACGTGGCAACTGCTCTCGCCGGTCAAGGCGTCGGCCGACGAGGAAACCGTGCAGGGCATCCTGCACCAGGCGAAGCTGCTGACCGGGCAGGAGACCGTTTCGCTGGGCAAGCTGCCCGAGCGGTACGCCAAGGCCGACGAGCGGATCGAAGTCACGCTTACGCTGAGCCCGCAGCAACCCGCCACACAGCCTGCCGACGCCAACGCCCCCGCACCCGGGCCGCGGAAAGTCACGCTGCACGTCGCCCGCGTGGAAGGCACTTCCTATGCCTGGCTCGAAGGTGCCGAGCCGGTGGCTGTTTGGAAATTCTCGGGCGGACTGTATGCCGACCTGTCGGCCGAGCTGCGCAACCGCGACGTTTTCGACGGCCTCGATCCCGACAAGCTCGAAGGGATGACCATCGAACACGGCGACACGAAGTGGGGCCTCACCCGGGCCGACGCCAAGTGGAGCAGCTCCGACGGGGCAGACGTGAACCCCGCGCGTGTGACCGAGTTGGCGATGACTCTCCGCGACCTGCGGCTGGAGCGGTTTGTCGAGCACGGCAAGGCCGAGGCGGCGAAGTTCGGGCTGGACAAGCCGGCGATGACCTTCACGCTCTCGTCGGCCGGGTCCGAGCCGATTACGCTGAGGATATCGGGCAAGGGCCCACAGGGCGGGGGCCGCTACGCCTCGACCTACGGCGTGCAGGGCGTCTTCCTGCTGCCGTCGTGGCGGGTGGCCGGCTTGGAAAGGGACGTGGAGGACCTCGCGAAGAAGGACGAGCAGCCCCCCGCTCCGTCGATGCCCTCGCTGCCGGGAATGCGGCAATAGGCATTTTCCGGGCCTAACCGTTGCCCCGGAAAGGTGTCTGCGCCCTTGACGGGAGAGAGAAGAAAGTTCTCCCCCTGCCGCTTCTGGGCGTTATAATGTGGGCTTGATTCCCCGCGGCCGATTCCGGGCGGCGGACAACCGATGGGAGTTAGTCGATGAAACGCTGTGTCCTGATCGCGATGGTTTCTGTTCTCTGCGCGGCCTCCGGTGCCCTGGCCGATGACCCCAACGCCCCCAAGGTGCTGGATAAGGAGGGCATCAACGAGTTGGCCGAGAAGCTCGTCAAGGACGGGCAGGCGCTCTACGCCGGCGAACGTCCCGAAATGAAACCCGCCGAACGGCTCGCGAACGTCACCTATGGCAAGGAAGCAATGGACGTGCTCCCGGCGGTGCTCACCAGCCGCCGGCCCCTGGACGTGGCAACCTGGACACTCAATCAACTGCTCCAGCCGCTGCTCAAGGCCGACAAGGAAGACATCCGCCGCCACATGCGGGTCATCCAGTCGATCCACCGGCGTTTCTCACGCTATTCTCCGCCGCTGACCTATCACAAGTCGCAGTTGAAGCAGTTGGCGTTTCCCGACGACATTGACCGCCTGCCGCCCGAACGCTCGCTGCTGGTCATCGAGCGCGTCCAGAAGCTCCGCCAGAAGAAGATGTTCCGGGACCTGCAGCACAAGTTCAAGAACGACGCGTCCGCCGACCTGGAGAAGACCGTCTTCAAGCTGATGATGAAGGCCCAGGACGTGGATGTCGACCGCGACCTGATCCGCCTGCTGCAGAGCTATGAACGCCAGAACAAGTGGACTTTCGTGGACCTGCTGGACGTCCTGAAACACCACGCCTCCGAGTGCGTCAAAAGTCGGGCCGAGTACTTCTTCCGCGAGTTGAAGAACCTGGCCGAGTCCAAGAAGTATCACCAGACCAAGCTGGTCAAACTGGGCGAGATGAAGGTCATGCCCGCCGAGAACAGCCACTTCCCGACGCAGCATATCTACGTCGGCGTCACACTCTTCGAGGCGGCCAACAAATTCGCCGAGCAGGCCGGGAAGGACAAGCTCAAGTATCCCGACGAGAAGGAGGTCAAGGAGTACCGCAAGAAGCACAAAAGGTAGCCCCCTTTCGGCGTCCGAGCCACTGCGAAGGCTCGAAAGCCGCCGGCAATCCTTGTAGAATCCATCGGCCTCGCCGCCCCGGCGGGGCCGATTCATTGACCCATGACCGAACGCCGCAGAACCCGGCTGATCGTGCCTGTCTGCTCGCCGAACCCGGAGCAGATGCTCGCCGACGCGCGCCGCGCGGTGACGGCCGGTGCCGACGCCGTGGAACTGCGGCTCGACGCCCTCCCCGCCCTGCCGTCGCACCAGTTGCTGCGAGACCTGCTCGCCGCCTGCCTGCCCGCCGAGAGCATCGTAACCTGTCGCCCCGAACGCGAAGGCGGCGCCTACGACGGCGACGAAACCCGGCGCCTGGAGACGCTGAAGAATGCCCTGCAGTGCGGAGCCACCTGGGTCGACGTGGAACTCGACACCGACCCGGCCGTTCGCCCCGACCCGTCACGGACCATCCTGAGCCACCATGACTTTGACCGCTGTCCGCCGGACCTGGATACACTGGCCTCCACGCTGGACGCCGCCGAGGCGGGCGTCGGCAAGGTGGCCTTCGCCGCTGACGGTCCCTCCGACGCCCTGCGGGCGCTGGACGTGCTGAGAAACGCCGGCAAACCCACCCTCGCCCTGGCGATGGGCGAGGCGGGTGTGCTCAGCCGTATCGCGGCGCGGAAACTCGGCGCATTCGGCACCTTCGCCGCGTTGGAATCGGGCGCCGAGTCGGCCCCGGGGCAGCCGACGATCCACGACCTGCGCTCGCTCTACCGCTGGGACGAGGTCACGCCGCAAACGCCGTTGATGGGCGTGGTCGGCTGTCCGGTCGCCCACTCCATGAGCCCGGCGATCCACAACGCCGCCCTCTCGGCCACCGGTACCGATGGGTTCTACGTCCCGCTGCTCATCCAGCCCGGTTGGGAGAACTTCGCCCGCTTCCTGGACGGCATTCGCCGGCGCCCGTGGCTGAACTGGCGCGGGCTCAGCGTGACCATTCCCCACAAGGAAAACGCCCTGCGATACGTCGGCGAAGCCGATTGCGACGGACTGGCCGTGCGGATCGGCGCGGTCAACACCATCACCTTCCAGCCCGACGGCGCCCTCCGCGGCGACAATACCGACTACGCCGCCGCCATCGACGCGCTGTGCGACGCGATGGGCATTTCCCGTCCGCAATTGGACGGCCGAGGGGTGACGGTGCTGGGAGCGGGCGGAGCCGCCCGGGCCATCGTTGCCGCCCTGTGTCATTACGGGGCGGCCGTCACCGTCTGCAACCGCACGGTGAAGCGGGCGTCCAAGCTGGCCGAAGAGTTCGGTGCATCGGCCCAGCCCCTGGAGGCAGCCGAGCGGACACCTGCCGAGGTGGTCGTCAACTGCACGCCGATCGGCATGCATCCGGATGTTGACGCCTGCCCGGTCCGGTCGCTGCCACCGGGCACGCAGGTCGTTTTCGACACCATCTACAACCCCGTGCACACCAGGCTGCTGCAATTGGCCGAGCGAGCCGGTGCCGTCACACTGACGGGCGTGGACATGTTCGTCCGCCAGGGAGCGGCCCAGTTCTCCCGCTGGACGGGAAAACCCGCCCCCGCCGAAGTCATGCGCAGCGTAATCCTCAGAACCCCAGGACACTGACGGAAGGACCCCCGTGACCACTTGCCGCTACGGCGAACTGGCAAGCTGTAC
>JBKHHV010000170.1:0-8060 GCA_046539005.1 Phycisphaerae bacterium | reverse complement strand
CGGCGCCGGAGGCTGAGATTCGCTTGCGTTGGGAACCCGTTGTGGGCGAAATAGGGAGCATGGGGAGAGGAATGTCGTGCGTATCAACGGGTGCCCGCCGCGGCGGGCCCGAAAGAGGCTGCCCCTCGAACATCTGAGCGACAAGGAGCGACGAATGGCCCGGTGTGTGCGTGTGATGTCGGTGCTGCTGACAGCGGCTGTGGTTCTGGGCGGCTGCAGCAAGAAGATGACCATTTACTCGATTCCCCCCTGGTACACCAAGGACATCAAGAGCGTGGCAGTGCAGGAGTTCCGCAACTCCTCGGGGCGCCCGGATGCGGCGGGGCTCTCCAGCCAGCTCGCCACGGCGCTGATGTCCAACGGGACCTACCGCGTGATGAACCGCCAGGACCTGCGGGCTCTGATGGACGAGCGTGACCTGCAGGCCGCGCTGGAACAGGGCGATCCGCAGGCGTCGGCCGAGGCGCTGAGGAAGATCGGCAAGGTCGACGCGATTCTTACCGGGGTGATCACCTCCTACCGCGTGGACACCGACCGCCAGCGTGTCAGCGAGCCGAACATGGTCTGGGACCCCGGCGCCAAGGCGATGGTGCAGCGGGGAACCAAGACCTACACCAAGGTCCGCCACGATGCCATCGTGGAAGTGTCGGCCTCGCTGGTACGGGTGGCGGACGGCCAACCGCTGGGCTCCACCCAGGGAACGGTCACCGGCGCGGACTTCGCCGAGGGTACCCCGCCGTCCAAGAGCGCCGGACAGTGCATGGTGATCGCCCGCAACGAGGCCGTCGCCAAGCTGGTGGAATCCTTCGCGATCATCCGAAAGGAGATCAAGGTCAAGCCCAAAGAGGTGCTGAAGATCTCCAGCGGCCGACCGGCCGGCGAGTGGATCGAGAAGGACAAGTTCACCACCGCCGATGCGGTGATGTTCATCGTGGTCGACCTGCCGATGGTCTGCGACCGCAACCAGTTCCGCTTCGAGATCGCACGCGAGAAAGAGACCAAGGCCCTGCTGACCCAGGAACTGAACTGGACCCAAGGCGACTGCGGGCTGGGCGGGAAGCCCTTCCAGTACAGCCCGGCCGAGATCGCCCAGCTTGCCGGCCCGGGCGACTACTACATCCGCTTCTACTCCGGGCTGGATCCCAAGCCGGTCTTCGACCGCAAGTTCACCGTCAAAGCGCCGAAGTCGTAAACCGGCCGCAACAGCACAGGTCGTTTTCCCAAGGAGTCCGGGACCGCCCTCCCGGGCTCCTTTGCATAGGTTGCGTCCGAGAAACCCATTTCGGGCTTCGGGCGTGCTGTCTTCGCCCCGCCAACGGGCGGCTCAGCCGCGGGGGTCGATCCGCAGCGTGTGAATGCCTTCCTGCCCGGCCGAGACGGTAAACGGCGTGCCGGTGATCTGCCCGCTCAGCAATGTCTGCCGCAGGGCATACTCACCGAAGAACCCACGGAAGGTCACCACGCCCTGGTCGTCGGTGGTCAAGGTCTGACGGGTGTTCCACTCGCGGTGCAGCAGGTCGACCATGCGGTGGTACAGCGGAGTTTTCTCGTGGGAGGAGCCCTTTCCGCTGAAGCGGACGGCGTGCCCCATGATGCCCCAGAAGAAGAACGCCTCGACGGCCGGGTGCCCGAATGCCGCGGTCACGAAGTTCGCCACGTACTCCGCCTGGAGATGGTCGATCTCCTCCTGCGGCACGCCTGCTTCCTCGAGGTGCCTGGTGTGGGCCCAGAACTCGGTGATGTGGATGGGCAGCCCGCCGGGAGCCATGTCGTCGTAGGCTTCCCACTGCAGGGCGTGGTCGGTCCATCCGCCGGTGTGCGACTGCAGCCCCACCGCGTCGGGCAGGGCACCCCGGTCGGCCATCGCGTCCAGCAGGTCCAGGAACCGCTTGCGTTGAAACGCCGAGGTCACCTTCGTCCCGCCGGTGGTTTCCGGGGCGGTTTCTTGACGGCCGGTGAGGCCGTAATCGTTCACGATGTACGTGGCATCGGGGTCTTCGTCGCGTGCCCAGCGCAGTACCTCGCAGATGTACTCGGAAATCGCCTCGGGCGGCTCGAGGTGAGGCCAGTTCCGCTGCGGCAGGTTGCGGAAGGTGGGCTCCCACAGGGCTTCGTTGACGATGTCCCAGATCTTCACCCGTCCCCGGGCACCCGCCACCAGCGTTCGCACGCGAACCTCGGCGAACTTCATCTGCGTCTCGTAGTCGTATCGCTTGACCCACTCGGGTACGCATTTGTTGATCGACCAGAACAGCGGGTGCCCCTTGACGGTGAGCCCTTCGCTCATGGCCCAGTCGACGCAGTACCGGAAGCCGTCATACTGCGGCTCGCCCTGGATGTCCTCGGTCTTGGCCCCGTCGTTCTTCGGGCGTTCGGTCCAGTAGCACAGGGCGGTGGCGGAGTTCAGCAGACCGGCGAAGTGGCGCTTGTAGTAACGCCAGCGGTCGTGCCCGGCCTGGTCCTCGCGGAAGGCGCGGTCCAGCCCCCACAGGTTATCGCCGAAACAGAAGGCGTGGCGTTTCTGCACGACCTCGACGGTCTTGCCCACCAGCGGCATGCCCTCGCGGTCGATCAGGCGAAGGGTGACGTCGCGCTTGCGGATCTTCTCGATGTTCTCCCGCGCCGATCGCAGGATGTCGTCGTGGGCGGTGGGGTCGTACATCGCGGAGGAGTCCATCGCCCGCCATTCTTCTCCGCCTGCTCCGATGCGTGCCATTCTGGTATCCGTCCTTCTGGTTCTCTGCACAGCCGCGGTGGGCGGCTGCTGGTGGTCAGGTATGGTAATCGGCGTTGATCGTGATGTATTCGCGCGACAGGTCGCAGGTCAGCGCGGTGTACTGCCCGTCGCCCAAGCCCAGGTCGGCCTCGATGGTCACCACGTCGGCGCCCATCCGTTTCGAGAGCTTTTCGGCGTCGAACTTCCGCCCGGTCCCGCGGGTGAAGACGGTACTCCCGGCGATGCGGATTTTCAGCCGCTCGGCATCCACCTTCGCCGCCGACTTGCCCAGCGCCATGGCGATGCGCCCCCAGTTGGGGTCCTGTCCATGCACGGCCGTCTTGACCAGAGGAGAATCGGCCACGGCCTTGGCGGCCAGTTTGGCTTCCTTCGGGTTGCGGGCGCCCCGCACGCGGACCTCGATCACGCGGTTGGCTCCCTCTCCGTCGGCGGCAAGCTGCCAGGCGAGCGAACTGCACACGTCGCCCAGGGCCCGCACGAACGGCTCGAAGCCCGCCGAGCGTGTCGTCAGCGACTTGTTCCCGGCCGCTCCGGAAGCGAACGCAGCCACGGTGTCGGAGGTGGATGTGTCGGAGTCGATGGTGACGGCATTGAAGCTGTGTTCGGTCACGCGGGTCAGTGCCCGGTGCAGTGCCGAGGGCGAGACGGCCGCGTCGGTGGTGAGCACGGCGATCATCGTCGCCATCGACGGGGCGATCATCCCCGAGCCCTTGCAGATTCCGGCCACCGTCACCTGTTTGCCTTCGATGTCCACCTTCGCCATGGCCGACTTGGGTCGGGTATCGGTGGTGAGGATCGCCCGGGCGACGGCCGCGTCGTCCTCCCCGCCGAGCTGGTCGGCCGCCTGTGCGATCCCGGCGCGGATCTTGCCCATCGGCAGCGGTTGGCCGATGATCCCGGTGGACGCCACGAGCACCTGTTCGGTCTTGGCGCCGATCCCCCGCCCGGTGAGCGAGGCCATGGTGCGCGCGTCCTTGAGCCCGCGCTGCCCTGTGCAGACGTTGGAACAACCGGCGTTGATGACGATGGCCCGGGCTTTGCCGTACCCGCGCGGGAACACGCTGCGGTTCCAGAGAATCGGCGCCCCGACGATCTGGTTGGTCGTCAGCACCATCGCCGCGCTGGCGTCGCGCCGGGAGGCGATGATCGCCAGGTCCTCGACCTCGGCCTGCTTGATCCCGCACCGCACTCCGGCGGCCTCGAAACCGTCGGGCAGGGTGATGTGCCGGTCCTGATTCGGTTTGCTCTTGCTCATGGAGTAGTCCTTCTTTGGGTTCTATCCGGGCAGATACCCGCGAATCGGACGGCCGCGCCGGCTCACTGACCGAGATACTGCCGGATCGCCTCGGCGAGGGTGCCGTAGGTCCAGCGTCGTTTCTCGTCGTCGGTTTCCAGCAGGGTCATGCGGAAGCCGTCGCGTTTGCAGTAGAACCCGCTGAGGGGCACCACGCAGATGCCGGTGGAGCCCATCAGGTAGTAGACAAAGCGGGCGTCGTTGGGCGTTCCGTCCACAAGCTGCTCGACCATGCCGCGAATCTCGGGGTCCGGAATCGTCAGCGACTGCCCACCGTGCAGCACGCCGTCCTCGAACATGACCGTGTAGTACAGCGCCCCGCCAGGCTTGTTGGCGACGATGCCGTTGATGCCGTTGAGCACGTCGGCCGCCTCGTTGGCCCGGGCCGACAACATCGCCGCCCGCCTGCGGAGATGCTCGGGGTAGCGGTCGTCGCCCAGGATGCGCGGCACGGCCATCTGCGGGGCGGTGGTGGAACACACCTCCAGCCGCTTGGCGGCCAGCAGCGAGTTGACGTAGCGGTCGAACACCTCGTCGCGCCGTCGGTTGAGCACCTCGATCCACGCACACCGCGAGCCCGGCCAGGGAACTTCCTTGCTGAGCCCGCGCATGACGATCGCCGGCACGTCGCCCACCACCTCCGAGAGGTGCATCGTGCTGTCGCGGTCGAAGACCACGTGGGCATAGATTTCGTCGCAGATCAGGAACAGATCGAACTCGCGGGCGATGCGTACGATCTCCTCCAGCACCTCCCGCGGGTAACAGGCGCCCGTGGGGTTGTCCGGATTGATCAGCAGAATTCCGGCGATCGAGTCGTTGTACTTGACCTTCAGGCGGATGTCCTCCAAGTCCGGCAGCCATCCGTTGTAGGGGTCCAACTCGTAGGTAAGGTGCTCGTACCCGCTGTGGGCGCCCTCGGCCGAACTGTGCGTGCTGTAGGCCGGGGTGGGGCCCAGGATGCGGGCCTCGCGCCGCAGGAAGCCGTAGACCTTGCTCACCGCGTCGCCCACGCCGTTGAAGAAGATCACGTCCTCGGGCGTCACCTTCGCCCCGCCGCGCTTGTTGATCTCGGCGGCGAGGAACTCGCGCGTCTGGGGAACGCCGGCCGTGTCGCAGTAGCCCCAGGAGATGCTGTCGTCCACCACCTCGTGCATGATCTGGCGAATCCAGGGCTCGACGATCTCGCCCTTCTGGATCGGGTCGCCGATGTTCTCCCAGGTAATGTCCAGCCCGCGGTCGCGGAACCGATGTGCCACCTGCACGATCTCCCGGATCGCGTAGGTGAGTGATCCTGCGCCCCAGTGTACTATGTTGCGTCGCATGGGTTTCGTTGCCTCTCGGGGGTCCTTTTCCACTCTCGCCGGGTCTGCGGCGACGGTCGGGGGCGGGTCCTCGCGCCGACCCACCCAACGATCCGGGCGATTATGACCGCCCGCCGCCCTGCATGCAAGAAACCACTCCCCCCGTCGCTGCCGGAGGTGGCGAACCGCAGCCCGGGGTGCGATTGACCACCCGGCAGGCTTGTCGTTGTCGGCGGCGGGGTGTACAATCGCCGGCGGCTGGCAACGATTGGCCCATTTCCCCTCGCAAGGAGCGATTATGAAGATGCATACAGAACGCGGCTTGGCACTGGCGATGCTCCTGTTGGCGGCCTCGATCGCGGGATGCCGGAAGGACGAGCCCGACTCCATCAAGCTCGCTCACGTGCTCACCGACGAGCACCCGGTCCACAAGGCGATGGTCCGGATGGCCGAACTGTTCGACCGGAAGACCGACGGGGGCATGGCCATCGATATCCGCCACAGCGCCCAGCTGGGAGCCGAGAAGGAACTGCTGGAGAAGGTCCAGGCCGGGCAGATCCAGATGACCAAGGTCTCATCCAACGCCCTGGAATCGATCGTCCCGGAGATGGGCATCTTCACGCTGCCGTGGCTGTTCCGCGACGCAAACCACTACCACGGCGTCCTCGTCGGCGACATCGGCCGACAGATTCTCGCCAAGCTCGAAGCCAAGGGCCTCAAGGGGCTCACCTACTACGACGCCGGGGCGCGAAGCTTCTATGCACGCAACCCGATAGCCGGCATCGCCGACCTGGAGGGCCTGCAGATCCGCGTGCAGAACAGCCCGACCATGATCGCCACCATGAAGGCCCTCGGGGCCGTGCCCAAGAACATCCCCTTCGGGCCCGAACTTACCCAGGCACTGGAGAAGGGCCAGCTCGTGACGGCCGCCGAGAACAACATTCCCAGCTACCAGACCGAGGAGCACTACCGAAGCTGCCCGCACTTCTTCATGGACAAACACTCCCGGGCGCCCGACGTGCTGGTGATGAACCTCACGGCGTGGAAGTCGCTCTCGCCCGAGCGCCGGCAGGCTCTGCAGGCGTCGGCCGACGAGTCCGCCGTCTACCAGAAGAAGCTCTGGGACCAAGCGACCCGCGACCTCCAGGTGAAGCTGCGCGACAAGGGCGTGACCTTCACCGAGCAGGTCGACATCGCCCCCTTCGTCGAGGCGGTTCGGCCGGTATACGACCAACTGCCCGACTGGAAGAAGCAGTGGGTGCGGCGCATCGGCGAGGCGAAGTAGCCCCGCGGCCATGGGTTACCTTCGCAGATTCCATCGCATCGCCGGGGGGCTGGCGAGGCTCGTGGAGATCCTCACCGGGGCGATTCTCGCTCTCCAGGTGGGGCTGCTGTTCTTCAGCGCCGTGCAGAATCTCGGCGGCTGGGCCGGACAGGTGCTCTGGCTGGAGGAAATCGCGCGGTTCGGGCTGGTGCAACTGGCTACGCTCGGGGCGGCCGTGGCGCTGCGGGCCGAGGCCCACCAGGGCGTGGACGCCCTGACGCAGGTGTTCCCCGCCCGCGTGCAGCGGACGGTGGAAAAGCTCGACTGGCTCATCATCGCCGCCTTCGGGGCGTGGTTCGCCTGGTGCGGACTGCTGTACGTGCTGGACATCCGCGCCGACGGCGGAACGCTGGACTCCATCGCCCTGCCCAAGTGGATCTTCTACGTCTGTTACCCGCTGGCCGGGGCGCTGTTCACGGCGTTCGGGCTGGAGAAACTGCTGGCGATGCTGGTGGAGAGCCCCCCTGCCGAACCGCCGGGCGAGCGGGCCATCGCGGAGGGCGGACCGTGACCCCCTTTGCGTGGATGTGCGTGGTGTTCGTGGTGCTGCTGCTGATCCGCATACCGGTGGCGTTCGCCATCGCCATTGCCGCCTTCGCAGGCTACGCGGCCGTTCCCGACCCGTTCGGCTCCAAGACCGCCTACGGTCTGCTGACCGACATGACCGGCGGGGTCCACAAGATCGCCCTGATCGCGATCCCGTTTTTCATTCTCGCCGGGCGCATCATGGGAAGCGGCGGGATCGCCCGCCGGCTGATCGCGCTCAGCAACGCCATCATCGGCTGGGTCCGCGGCGGGACCGGGTACGTCAACGTCCTGGCAAGCATGTTCTTCGGCGGGGTCTCCGGAAGCGCCGTCGCCGACGTCAGCAGTATCGGCTCGATCCTCATCCCGCTGATGGACGAGGAAGGGTACGACCGCGAGTTCGCCACGGCCGTCACGGTCTCCAGTTCCACCATCGGGCTGATCATCCCGCCCTCCAACGTGATGATCCTCTACGCGGTGGTCGCCGGCGGGGCGGGCGCCGCGGGGGCGTATCGGCACGTGGAGCTGGGCATCGGCACGATGTTCCTGGCCGGCCTGCTGCCCGGGGTGGTCATCGGCATGGCCCTGATGCTGGCGGTGGGCGTGCTGTCGGCGATGCGGGGCTACCCCAAGGGCACGTGGCGTGGGGTCGGACACGCCGTCCGCTGTGTCGGGCGCGCGGTGTTCGCCCTGGCGGTGGTGGCGATTATCCTCGGCGGAATCCTGTTCGGGTTCCTCACCGCTGCCGACTCGGCGGCCGTGGCGGTGGTGGTGGCGCTGGCGGTGGGCATCTTCATCTACCGCGAGTTGCCGATCCGCGAGGTGCCCGGCATCTTCCGCGAGGCGGTGGTCACCACGGGCGTCGTGTTCTTCCTGATC
>JBKHHV010000010.1:0-25048 GCA_046539005.1 Phycisphaerae bacterium | reverse complement strand
CCAGTCAAGCCCCCCAAGGGACAGTGGAACTGGGTGGAAGATGCAGACATGGCCGATCAGTACTGGACGTGGATTGTGGAGGAAGGCTGGCCTGCGAGAACGAAGGGACACCAGACCGGCTTGGCGGGACAGACATTTCCAATGGAATAGAGAATCCGTGTAAGACGCCCTATCCCACGCTTCAGATGATGCTGTCTGGCGAGCAATGGGTTGTCGGCAGGCTCCATTGTTTGGAGTCGTCTTTGACAAATGAGGCAGATTGATGACACGCAACAACCCGAAGCATGGAATGATCGCGATGCTGGTCCTCTGCCGCCGGGCCTTCGCAACCCGGTCAGCGCCAGGTATCGCCAGAACAGCAGCGTGAAAGGACCGATGGCCGGCAGCGCGTACTCGTCACCGAGGAATCCCGAGTTCCAGAGAAGCACAATAGCCACAATCAACCATGGCGTGGGCACAGTTCGCTGAGGCATACTGCAGCATATCTGCCCGCCACGCTGCCTGCCAGTTTCCCCGCAGACCTTCGACGCGATTGCATCAAGCGGCATCCTGCGGTATCCTTCGCCGTTCGACTGAGCCCCTGATTCTCAAGCATGGAACCAACGACATGAAACCGACTAAATACGGCCGTTTCAGTGACGACGGCAAAGAGTTCATCCTCACCGACCCGCTTCTGGAACGTCCGTGGATGAACGTCCTCAGCAACGGCGCCTGGTGCTACCTCGCCAGCCAGATCGGCGGCGGGTACAGTTTCCTGGGCAACCCGACGGTCTCGCGGATGACCCGCTGGCACATCGACGGCGTTCCGCGCGACACGGTGGGCAAGTTCGTCTACCTCCGCGACGAGGAGAGCGGCGAGTGGTGGTGTGCCAACGGCTACCCGCCGGTGAAGAAGCTCGACAAGTGGCAGTGCCACATCGGGCTGGGCTACAACCGCATCGCCTCCCAGCAGAGCGGAATCGCCAGCGAGATCACCTACTTCACTCCCATGCCCGACGCCGAAACCGCCACAGGAGAGGACGTGGGCGACCCCTGCCTGCTGTGGACCGTGAAACTGACGAACATCTCCGATCGGCCTCGCAGGCTCAGCGCCACCAACTACGTGGAGGTCGCCTTGGGCAACTGGTTCGAGGATACCTCTTGGCGGGAGTTCTACCTGCTCTTCAATCGGCAGGAATACAAGGAGAGCGTCATCTACACCCGCAACGTGCAGTGGGTGAAGTACCTCGGTGGCTGGCAGGCCGCCAACTCCGATGCCAATAACATCCCGTTCGACAAGGCGGTCTTCCTGGCCTCGTCGGCCGAAGTGACCGGCTACGAGGGCGACCGGTACGACTTCATTGGATCCTATCGCGATCTCGCCAACCCGCAGGTGATGGACGACGGCAAACTCGCCGACAACGTCGCCGTCGGGCGGGACGCCTGCGAAGCCCTGCAGCACCACTTCACCCTCGCCCCGGGCGAGTCGGTCGAGTATGTGCTGATCTTCGGGGCCGTCGACAAAGACGCCGAGAACGCCGACGAACTGGTAAGCAAGTACAACACGCCCGAGAAGGCGGCGGTCGCGTTCGAGAACAACCAGGCCTACTGGAACGGCGTGGTCTCCACGCCCTCGGTGCAGACCCCGGACGAAGACCTCAACAACATGGTCAACTACTGGTTCAAGTACCAGGGCTCGAACCTCTCGTGGTGGAACCGCAACCCGGGCTACTGCTACTTCGGCATCTACAACTTCGGCGTGCGCGACGCCTGCCAGGACGCCGTCTCGCGCCTGCCGCAGGACCCCCAGTGGGTGCGCGACCTGATCGTCAAACGGATCATGATCTGGCAGTTCGACGACGGCGACTATGCCCACGGCGGCAACTTCGTGAGCATGCAGGGCACGCGGACGTTCCACTCCGACGACCCGCTGAACCCGCTGTTCATCCTCGCCAACTACTGCCTGGAAACCGGCGACTTCTCCATCCTCAAGGAAACCGCCCCCTGGGTGGACCCCGAGACCTGTATCTCCGGCCGGAGCAAGAAGCCCGACGCCACGCTGTACGAGCATGCCATTGCCGGGCTGGAGTTCTTCTGGAGCCAGTTCTCCGACCGCGGGCTGCCGCTGATCCTCAAGGCCGACTGGAACGACGCACTGGACCAGTTGGGCAACGAACACAAGGGCGAAAGCGTCATGCTTGCCGGCTGGGCGATTATCTGCCTGGAGATGTTCTACACCTGCATGGAGTTCATGGGCGACACCGAACGGCTGGAAAGCTACCGCCGAAAGGTCGCCAAGCTACGGGAGACCGTCAATGAGCTGTGCTGGGACGGGGACTGGTACTGGCGCGGCACCCACGACAGCGGATGGGTGCTGGGGACCAGCAATCAGCTCGAAACGGGCGGAGCGCTGTTCACCAACCAGAACGCCTTCGCGATCATCTGCGGACTGGCCGATGACGAGCGGCGGCAGAAGATCCTCGCCAGC
This sequence comes from Phycisphaerae bacterium, assembly GCA_046539005.1. Lineage (GTDB taxonomy): Bacteria > Planctomycetota > Phycisphaerae > SM23-33 > SM23-33 > CAZFPT01. Next base: position 22,581 of record JBKHHV010000010.1, on the reverse strand, counting down.
TTCGACAAGTATCTCGACACCCCCTACGGCAGCCACTGCTTCTATCCGCCCTTCCCCGAGCCCGAGCCGCGGGCGGGCATCATCTCCCGTTTCGCACCGGGCACCAAGGAGAACGGCTCCCTGCAGGGACACAACTCGCGATGGCGCATCTGGGCCGAGTGTGCCGCCGGCCGGGGCGACAAGGCCTACGAGATCATCAAGACCATGCTCCCGCCGACCCGGCACGAAGCCGACCCCGACCGTTATCGCATCGAGCCCTACGTCGCGCCGCAGTTCACCTACGCCCCCCAGTCGGACAACCCCGGTGAGGGCTCGCACGCCTGGGCGACCGGGACGGCCGCCTGGACGCTGCTGAACGTCTGGGAGCACCTGATGGGTGTTCGGCCGACCGTGGACGGCCTGCTGATTGCCCCCGCCCTGCCGACCGACTGGACCGAGTGTTCCATGAAACGCAACTACCGCGGGGCGACCTACGAGATCAGCTTCTCCAAGCCCGCGGGCGTCGGGAAGGGCAAGGTCACCGTCGAACTGGACGGGCAGACGCTGGACGGCAACGTCATTCCTCCCGCCGGCGACGGCAAGACCCACACCGTCAAGGTCACCGTGGAATAGCCCGCGGTTGCAGTTGATCGGGTAGGCCGGGGTGATTGCTCACCCCGGCCTTCCACACCACCGTACGTACGGTTCCGTATACGGCGGTTCAGCAGGTGCGCACAAGTCGTCGATGCTCCTCAAGCATGCTCACGAGGCCCGCTGTTCGGCTAACGGTTCCTGTCATCAAGGCCCGTAGAGGACTTGCACCTCCGAGCCATCGCGCCATGCCCGGCGCACACAAAAGACGCCCGCCGGGGGATTCCCGACGGGCGTCTCTGCTGCATCTATCATCATCTCGCCTGCTGATTGGCCGACGAGTCTGGGATTCGGCGAATCCCGTGTACTCCCTCGCCCGGACAGCACGGCCGGGGCCGCGTCGTCCGGGGTATGGGGGAGGATTCTTCTTAATACATCCCTTCCATGCCGCCGCCGGCCGGTGCGGGCTTTTTCTCGGGGATTTCCGAGACGACCGCATCGGTGGTCAGCAGCAGGCCCGCCACGGAGGCGGCGTTCTGCAGCGCGGAACGTTCGACCTTGGTCGGCACGATGACGCCGGCCTTGAACAGGTCGCCGTACTCGCCGGTCAGGGCGTTGTAGCCGAAGTTGATGTCGTCGGTCTCCATGACCTTCGCGGCGACGATCGCCCCGTCGAGCCCGGAGTTGCTGGCGATCTGCTTGACCGGGGCCACCAGCGCCCGGCGGACGATGTCCACGCCGGTCTTCTGGTCGTCGTTGTCGCACTTGACCTTGTCCAGCGCCTTAAGGGCACGCAGGACGGCTACCCCGCCACCGGGCAGGATGCCTTCCTCGACAGCCGCCCGACAGGCGTGCAGGGCGTCCTCGACACGGGCCTTCTTCTCCTTCATCTCGACCTCGGTCGCCGCCCCGACGTTGATCTGCGCCACGCCGCCGGAGAGCTTCGCCAGCCGCTCCTCGAGCTTCTCGCGATCGTAATCGCTGGTGGTCGCTTCGATCTGGGCCTTGATCTGCTCGATGCGGCCCTTGATGTCGTCGGTGGAACCGGCGCCTTCGATGACGGTGGTGTTTTCCTTGTCCACCCGGACGCGCTTGGCACCGCCCAGGTCGGTCAGTTCGATGTTTTCGAGGCTGATGCCCATGTCTTCCATGATCGGCTTGGCGCCGGTGAGCACGGCGATGTCACGCAGCATTTCCTTGCGGCGGTCGCCGAAGCCCGGGGCCTTGACCGCGACGGTCTGCAGCGTGCCGCGCAGCTTGTTGACCACCAGCGTCGCCAGCGCCTCGCCCTCGATGTCCTCGGCGATGATCACCAGCGGACGGCCGGACTGGGCGATCTTCTCCAGCAGCGGGACGAGGTCCTTGATGGCGCTGATCTTCTTCTCGTGCACGAGGATGAAGGGCTTCTCCATATCCACTTCCATGGTGTCCATCTTGTTGATGAAGTGGGGGGAGATGTAGCCCTTGTCGAACTGCATGCCCTCGACGAGGTCGACGGTGGTCTCGATGCCCTTGCCTTCCTCGACGGTGATCACGCCGTCCTTGCCGACCTTGTCCATCGCGTCGGCGATCTTCTTGCCGATTTCGCTGTCCTGGTTGGCGGCACAGGTGCCCACCTGGCCGACCTCCTTGGAACTCTTGATCGGCTTGGAGAGCTTCGCCAGTTCGGCGACGATGCCCTCGACGGCCTTGTCGATGCCGCGCTTGAGTTGCATCGCCTTGGCGCCGGCGGTGACGTTCTTGAGACCTTCCTCGAAGATCGCCTCCGCGTAGATTGTGGCGGTGGTGGTCCCGTCGCCGGCGATGTCGGAGGTCTTGGAGGCGACCTCCTTGACCATCTGGGCGCCCATGTTCTCGTTGGCGTCTTCCAGCTCGATTTCCTTGGCGACGGTCACGCCGTCCTTGGTCACCGTCGGTGCGCCGAAGCTCTTCTCCAGCACCACCACGCGCCCGGTGGGCCCGAGGGTGGTCTTGACGGCCTTGGCGAGCTTCTTCACGCCGCGGCGGATTCCTTCACGCGCTTCGGCGTCGAATGCGATTTTCTTCTTTGCCATCTCTGTTCACTCCCGTTTCTTGCTTGTCGCCATGAGGCGTCGTTTCAGTCGATAACGGCCAGGATTTCCGACTCGCTCATCAGCATGTACTCTTCGCCGTCGACCTTGATGTCGGTGCCGGCGTAGCTGGCGAACAGCACGCGGTCGCCCTTGGAAACCTGCGGCTTGCTGCGGGATCCGTCCGACAGCAGCTTTCCGTCGCCCACCGCCACCACGGTGCCCTCCTGGGGCTTTTCGCGGGCGGTGTCGGGAAGTACGATCCCACCCTTGGTGACCTCTTCGGCCTCCAGACGCTTGATGAGGATCTTCTCGCCCAGCGGGCGAATCTTCGTTTTGGCTTTTGCCATCTGTGGTTGCTCCTTCTTTCCCTTCAGGGTCCTGACGTTTCCGTACTCTTACGGTTGTATGGGTCCTCCGCGACACCCGCCGCGGGGTCAGTTCTCGCCTTCCTCCGTGCGGAGCGAACGGTCCAGACGGGTCATCACCCGCTGGAGCTGCTGCAGCAACGCCTCGAAGCCCAGCGGCTTGGTCAGCACGCTGAAGGCCGCCAGACGCAGCGCGTCTTCCAGCCACCGTCGCTCGGTGTGGGCGGTAACGATAATCACCGGCAGCCGCGGCTGAACGCGCCGGATCAGCCGAAGCATGTGCAGCACGGGCACTTCCTGGTGCGGGCCTTCGTCCAGTACCGCAGCATCGGGGTTGCCCTTCTCGACAACGTTAAGCAACTCACGGTCATTGTTGGCCTTATAGGCATGAATGTACCGTGGCCCGACGATGGTCTGGATCGCCGGAAGCCAGGTCTCGGCCTCTCCGGTGACCACCACGTCCAAGGGCTCGCGTTGTCTCAGTTTCGAGGTCATCTCGGCCATCGTCTCCTCTGCCAGAGCCTCGCCCGGCCCGGCAGCAGGCTGTCGATAGACTCCTACCACCGCCCCAAAGCTTGCAAGCGCAATGCCACGAAACGTAAGTAACTAACATACAAAGCCCTAGCGGAAAGGCCGCGGGTCAGGAGTTCGGCAAATTCCTGCCGATCCCTGCCGCCGGACGCAGGCGGGGGCGCGTTTTGGCAGGCGGTGGCAGGTCTCTGGCGAATGGAGGTTCAGGCGGAGCCCTGCAAGGTTTCCTGCTTCCGGTTGTCAGCCCCGCCCCGCGGGCGAGGGGGGCACGACGCTTCACAAACCGCCGTGCTTTGGTGTATATTCCCCGGCGGAACGGTGCAATGCTCCCGCGGCCGCGCGGGCAACACGTCTGAGGGACCGGACACAAAAAGAGGATACATCCAATGGCCGAGTCACCACTCCTGGAAGAACAGCGAGAGAATTGGGGTTCGCGGGCCGGTTTCGTACTGGCGGCCGTCGGTTCGGCGGTGGGGCTGGGGAACCTGTGGGGCTTCCCCTACAAGGTCTACGACAACGGTGGCGGGGCTTTCCTGATCCCCTACCTGATCGCGATGGTGCTCATCGGCATTCCGCTGCTGATCCTGGAGTTCTCTTTGGGGCACATGACCCAGAAGGCCGCTCCCGATGCGTTCCGGGGCATCAACCGCAAAACCGAGCCGGTCGGCTGGTGGGGGATCATCCTGGGCTTCGTGATCATCACCTACTACCCGGTCATCCTCGCCTACTGCCTGAACTTCCTGATCGCCTGCGTTCAGGGAATCGCCACCGGCGGCGAGCTGCCCTGGGCCGGGGAAGGCATGGATGGCGTCAAGCAGGCCAAGAAGTACTTCTTCCAGGACTACCTGAAGGTCTGGACCGAACACGACACCGCCAAGGGGGTCAAGCCCTGGGCGATCGACGGGCTGATTACCCCCATCGTACTGTCGCTGGTGACGATCTGGGTGCTGATGTACCTGTGCATCTTCCGCGGGGTCAAGCTGGTGAGCAAGGTCGTGCTGTGGACGGTCCCCCTGCCGTGGATCATGTTGATGATCCTGACCATCCGCGGGCTGACGCTGGCCGGGGCCGGGCAGGGCATGAACTTCTTCCTCGATCCCGACTGGACCCGCCTGGCGAACCCCGAAACCTGGCGATGGGCGTTCGGGCAGATGTTCTTCAGCATGTCCCTGGCGTTCGGGGTCATGGTCACCTACTCCAGCTTCCTGCACCGCAAGAGCGACATCAACAACAACGCCAGCATCATCGGGCTGGCCGACATCGGAACCAGTTTCGTAGCGGGCATTGCGGTGTTCGCCACGCTGGGGGCGATGTCCTTCGCCACGCAGCACGCAGCCAAGGTGCAGGGAGACCCGTCGCTGGCGATCGCCGTGGACAGGATCGTCGACGGCGGCCCATCGCTGGCGTTCGTGGCGTTTCCCTACGCATTGGCTCAACTGCCCTACAGCGCGTGGTTCGGGCTGGTGTTTTTCGTGGCGCTGCTGACGCTGGGGATCGACTCGGCCTTCTCCATTACCGAAAGCGTGCTGACCGCCCTGGTCGACAAGACCGGCTGGAAGCGCGGCAAGGTGCTCATCGGCATGAGCCTGGTGGGCCTGGCGGCCGGGCTGGTGTACTGCACCCGCGGCGGTCTGCACTGGCTGGGGACCATGGACAGCTTCATCAACTCCACGTGGGGCGGCATCTGCCTGCTGGGGCTGCTGGAGTGCGTGGTCATCGGCTGGGCCTACCGTCTCAAACGCCTGCGCGACCACGCCAACGAGCGCAGCGACTGGCACATCGGCGGCTGGTGGGAGCTGATCATCCGCTACCTCGCGCCGGTGCTGCTCAGCGGGTTGTTCGCCTGGTCGCTGCTGGAGCAACTGGCGGGCGACTTCCTCTATAGCGCCTCGGGCGAGCTGAAGCTCTCGATGGCCGTGGGCGTGGGGGTCGCCGTGGCGGCGCCGCTGCTGGCGCTGGTGCTCAGCCTGATTCACTCCCCGGGCGGCGACCGGCACGCCCAGCACGTCGGGCAACCTCGCATCGGCCGAGCGCTGGGGCTGGTGGGGCTGCTTGTGCTACTGGTGTCGGTGGTGGGACTGGCGTACGGTTTCGAGTGCGTCCGGGGCGCCCAGTCGGCCGGGAATACCTACGTCGCCGGCCTGGGGGGGCTCAAGAACCTACCCGCTCACCAGGTTCCCACGCCACCCGAGCCGATCGACCAGACGCTGTCGGACGCTCTGCCCTGGCTTGGGGGCGGACTGGTTGCGGCGATCGCAGCGGTGGTGCTGGGAGCCGGTGTCATCGCCCGTGCCGAAGGCAGCGACCGCCGCCCCAGCGGGCTGGCACGCTTCGCGGCCGGTGCGGGAGTGATGGTCGCCGGGGCGATCGGCGGAGTGCTGCTGGCGCGGCAGATCCTGCCCGAAACGCTCCTGAAAGCCGAAGCGAACGCCAAACTCCGCCTCGCGGGACAGCTTGTCGACTCGCCGCCGAAGCCGGACGAATTGACCGGCGGAAGCTACGTGATCCTGGCGGTCATGATCTCGCTGCTGGTGGTGGGGCTGGCATGGTGCTTCTACCGGGCCCTCAAGGCCGCCGGCTCCAGCCAGGACGAAACGCCGCAGGTTTCCGAGGGCATGGACGGGTAGCGGGATCGCCCGGCGGCGATTGCTTCCTCGGGCCGGTTACTGCTTCACATCCACGCGCGAAACGAACAGCCGGCAATGGTCGGCGGTGATGGCGATCGCCCCGGCGCGGGGTCGCGGATCGGTGTAGGTATGCAGGTGCTCACCGTTGAGATAGATGCGGATATTTTCGCCCTTCATCTCGAACCGCCAGGTGCGGGGCCCCGGGGGCGCCTCGAACGGAATCTTCGCCTCGGCCGGCGGATAGGGGTTGCCTGAGCTTCCGCGGTGAATGTCCAAACGGTTCTCGCGGCAGACCATGTACAGCGCCGACCAGTCCAACGCCACGTGCACCCGCAGCGAGATCGTGTAAGGCCGCGGGTCGTCGTAGCCCTCAATCTCGTGAAGGGCTTCCACCCTCACCGCCCCGTCCTTCAGCCCCACCGCCGTGGCGACCGACACCGCCTTCTCCCCGTGGGCGGGGTTGAACACCAGCACGCCGTCGTCGACCGCGGTGCGCCCCACCACCGTCCACCAGCCGTTCTGGTTCTGCCGGTTGAAGACCTTCCGCCAGGGGTTTGGCGCAGTGCCGTCGGCCGCGCCGGTGTTGGCGTCCACCTCGTCCTCGACCGGGGGAAGGTCGGATACCCCGGGGCAGCCTCCGATCAGCATCGCGAGACACGCCAGCACGGCCGCAACGGCCGCGGAACTGAGGGGACCGCTGTAATCAGGAATTGCAGGCAGACGTTTCACGCCGGGCTCCGGTCAGTACGAGGAGCCCCAGCCCTCGTTCTCGTCCTCTTCTTCGTCCTCGTCGATCTTCCACTTTTCCCCCTCGTTGGCTTCGTCGATTTCCCGCTCCATGTAGTTGAACATCTTCTCCTGCATGGGCGCGAACCGATTGTAGTACTCCAGGGTGGCGCGATAGCTGGCGACCATCTGGGCCATGTTGGCATCCACGTTGTGCAGCGTGCTGTTGACGTGGTTGATGTCCGCGCCGAGCTGATTGGTCTTGATGAGCTGCCACTTGGCAAGGCACTCGGGCTCCACGATCGTCGCGAACGGGTCGCACGAAAAGGATATCTGCCCGTCCTCACCACGGTGGAAGAACTCGCAGTCTTTGCACTGAATCATCCGTCTGGCTCCTCGGGGCTTGAGTCCCGTTGACAACCCCATGTTACCCCATCGGCGGGCACCAACGCAACGAAGGGCGGCGTTTCGCGGCCGGCGGCCGCGGGCGGACCCGGCGTTTTCCCTTGGTAGACGGGGCGGACGGCCTATAATGTCCCCAAAGACGGGGGGATAGAAAGTGCCGTCATCATGGCTGTGAACATTCTTTGTGTGGGAGACGTGGTCGGCAAGGCAGGGCGCGGAGTGCTCGCGGACCACCTGAGCACGCTGATCGAGAAGCGGCAGATCGAGCTGGTCGTCTGCAACGCCGAGAACGCAGCCGGCGGGAGCGGCATTACCCCCCAGATTTTCGACAAGCTCCTCAAGTACGGGGTGGATGTGGTGACGCTGGGCGATCATGTGTATCGCAAACGCGAGATCACCCAGATGCTCGAGACCTCCGACCGCATCGTCCGCCCGGCGAACATCTCCAACAAGGCGGCCGGCAAGCGTTGGACCGTCGTGCCCACCAAGAGCGGACAGTACCAGGTGGGTGTCTGCTGCCTGCTGGGGCAGATGTTCATGGGCGCCAACGACAGCCCCTGGTCGGCGGCCGACGAGATATTCAACCGCCTCGGCGAGGATGTCCGCATGCGCGTGGTCGACTTCCACGCCGAAGCCACCAGCGAGAAGATCGCCATGGGTTGGCACCTCAACGGACGGGCGAGCGTGGTCTTCGGAACCCATACCCACGTCCCGACGGCGGACTGTCGCGTGTTGGACAAGGGCACTGCCTTCATCTCCGACGTGGGCATGACCGGACCCTACGACAGCGTGCTCGGCCGACGCAAAGACCGCGTGCTGAGCTTCCTGACCACCTCGATGCCGACCCACTTCGAGGTCGCCACCGGCGACCCGCGCCTGCTGGGCGTGCTGGCCAGCGTGAACCCCTCCACCGGCCGTTCCGAGAGCATCGAGCAGATCGAGATCTGCGGCCGCGTGCAGGAAGGCGGACCGTACGACTCCGACGACGGGCGACCCCAGCACAATCGGCGAAACCGCTAGACCGTTTCAGGTAGAGCAGCCTGCAGCAGCCTCCTTCTACTCCGGCACCCGGCGGCCGATGCACCCATCGCCCCGGCGCGGTGCCGTTGCGCTCCGACGTGCTCAGCCGGGGCCGGTTGCATTCTCGCCGCGTGGGGGGCACAATGTTCTCAGGCACCGGATCACCGTTTCCCAACGACCAAGGAGTCGCCCCATGAGCCAGACCCCCGAGAACAAACGCCCCAACATGATCTGGATCTTCGGAGACCAGCACCGAGCCCAGGCGCTGTCGTGCATGGCCGACCCGAACGTCAACACCCCCAACATCGACCGCATGGCCGACACGGGCGTGCACTTCACCGGCGCGGTCGCCGGCATGCCGCTGTGCTGCCCGTTCCGCGGCTCGCTGATTACCAGCCGCTACCCCCACCAGTGCGTGCCAGGCCACGAATACCCCCTCGACGACAAGCTGCCCACCGTCGCCACTGCCTTCAGGGACAACGGCTACCACACCGGATACTTCGGCAAATGGCACCTGGACGGCTGGAAGGAGGCCGACGGGCGCGCGGCGATGCACATCGTACCGCCCCACCGTCGCGGCGGGTTCGACGAGTGGGTCGGCTACGACAACAACAACTCCCAGTACGACTGCTGGGTACACGGCGGCGAGGGCGACCGGGCCTTCCACGGCCGACTGCCGGGCTACGAGACCGACTGCCTCACCGACCTGCTGATCGACTACATCCAGCGGCGGACCGACGCCTGCGAGCAGGACACCGACGAAGAATGCAAACCGTTCTTCGCGGTGCTGAGCGTGCAGCCCCCCCACGGGCCCAACGTGGCCCCCGCGGAGTACATGGCGATGCATAACCCCGGGGACGTGCAGTTCCGCCCCAACGTCCCGCCCGTCGAACGCGTGCAGAGCCAGGCCGCCCGGAAACTGGCAGGCTACTATGCCCAGATCGAAAACCTCGACTGGAACGTCGGCCGTGTGCGCCAGGCACTGCAGGACGCCGGCATCGACGACGACACGTGGATCATCTTCTTCTCCGATCACGGGGACATGATGGGCTCGCACGGGCAGTTCGCGAAGATGACGGCCCACGAAGAGTCGATCCGCGTGCCCTGCGTGGTCAATCGCGGAGAGTCGCACTACAACACGCGACGCGGACAGTCTCCGGCCCCGATGAACCACGTGGACTACGCTCCCACCTCGCTGGGGCTCTGCGGGCTGGAGGTGCCTGACTGGATGCAGGGACGCGACTTCAGCGGACACGTACTGAAGGACAAGCCCACACCCGAGATCGGCACGGCGTACCTGCAGAGCGTCATTCCCACATACCACGGTAACAGCGTGGACCGCCCGTGGCGTGGAATTGTGACCGAAGACGGCTGGAAATACGTCTGTTTCGAGAATCAGCCCTGGCTGCTGTTCAACCTCAACGAGGACCCCTACGAGCTGGCGAACCTCGCATTCAATTCCCGCTACTGGGACATGCGCGACAGGCTCCAGGACCAACTGAAACAGTGGATCAGCGACACCGACGACGAGTTCGCCCTGCCCAAGAAGCTCGGCCGCTGAGTCTTGCGATGGCTTTGCGAGGAGTCTGTTAGCCCTCTGCTAAGTCCGCCCGCAGGGCTTGACGCCATGGCGCGGCGCGGTACACTCATGGTAGAAGTCAGAGACACGTTGACCCTGGGGGGGAAATGGCTGTACGTGTCCGTGTTTCTCTGTACGTTGCGGCAGGGACGTCGCAGAAGTCTCGGCCTCGGACGTCCGAGCGCCGACGGCCGCCGGAATGGAGCCCGACCCCTCGCAGCAGGACGCATAAATCGTGTGAAAACACTGCGATGACTTGGGGTCATCGCGTGTGCTGTTTAACGCAACGGGCGGCCTTGTGGTAGGGCCGTCCGTTTTTTTCATGGCTTCTGCGGCGGGCCTTCGACCTGCCGCTGTCCCCGCGTCAGCAGAGCCGCCAGCAACTCGCTGCGGCTGCCCAGTCCCCAGGTGCGATACAGCGACATCACGTAATGCAGAAACGCCGGCACCCACCCGCGGACCGGCAAGCCCAGCACTGTCCCGCACCCGCGGAAGTTCGCCATCGGCACCACGTAGCCCAGATCCAGCGGCCGAAACAGTTTGGGCTTCCTCCCCTGCAGCAGCAGCGCGGCGTTTTCTCCGGCCCGGTCGCCCTCCAGCAGCGAAAACTGCACGCTCTGCCGCAACGGTTGGCCGTCCTGCATGAACGCGGCCGCGTCGCCGGCGAAGAAGACATTCTCCTTCGCCTGGAGCCTGTCGTTGACGATCACCCGCCCGCCGTGGGCTTTCTCGCAGTCCAACTCCTGCACGAGGTCCGGCGTGCGCACCCCGGCCGCCCAGACCATTCCGCAGTTCTCGACGCGCTCGCCGTTGGACAACTCCACCACGCCTCCGCCCAGCGGCTCGCCGGTGGTTTCCAGGTGCACCTCGATGCCCAGCCGCTCGACGTTCTTCCGCACGTAAGGCCGGAACGGCTTGGGCACCACCGGGCACATTTCCTCGGCCGGGTCTACGATCACCAGACGTTTGCTCCGCCCCCGCAGGCGCAGCAGGCGCCAAAGCTGGGTCGCCACCTCCACGCCCGTATAGCCCCCGCCGGCAATAACGATGCTGTGATGGTCCCGGTCCAGCCCCAGCCGGCGAATGGCCAGCGCGTCCTCGACCGTCTCGATCACCTGCGAAAACCGCCGGGGTTTCTCGCTGCCGTGGAAGTTCGTGACCTCGCCGGTGGCGACGATCAGTGCGTCGTACTCGAATCGGCCCCGCGCGGTCGCCACCCGCCCCGCCTGCACGTCGATGTGCTCGGCCCGTTCGCGAACCCACCGGAATCCCCACCGCCTCGCGGCCGTCGCGAGCGGATACTGTACCGACCTCGGCGGCAGCCATCGTCCGATGACGTCCGGCAGGAGCGGCAGAAACTGCGACGTCGCGCGCGGGTCCAGCAGCATCACCTGCGCCCCGCCCCGGCGATGCAGCCGGCGGGCGGCAGACAGCCCCGCAAACCCACCACCGATGATCACCACCCGCTTCACGTCGCCGCTCCCACCACCAGCGAGAGCCCCGCCAGCAGTTGAATGAGAATCACTTTCCGCGACGACCGCATCAGCCGTCGCTTGTCGCCCACGTCCCGCCGGGCACCGCGCACCGCCGAGACCGCAAGCGGAACCGTCGCCAGCGAGCCCAGCGCCCACGGCGAGACCACCCCGGCCGCGACCAGCGCGACTATCAGCAGGTAGATGCTCGCCAGCACCCCCGCCAGCAGCAACCAGCCGCGAGCGGCGCCCAGGCGGACCACCAGCGTTCGCTTGTTGCCAGAGGCGTCGTCGGGGGCGTCGGGGATCTCGTTCATCACCAGAATCGCCGCCACCAGCAGCCCCATCGGCAGCGACGCCGCCACGACCGACCACCCGGGCCTTGCGCCCTGCTGGATGTAAGCCCCACCGACGACCGCGGCCGGTCCGAAGGTGAGGACGATGGTCAGCTCTCCCAGCCCGTGATACGCCAGCCGGAAGGGTCCGTGAGAGTACATCCACGCCACGGCCAGCACCGCCGCGAACCATGCCGGCACCTCCCACTGCCGCATCAGCACCCCCAGCATTGCCGCCCCGGCCGCCGCGATACCCGCAAAACTTACGGCCGCGCGGAAGTACCACTGCGGGGACAGCACTCCCTCCTGGATCAACTTGGAACCGCCGAAGAGTCCGTAGTGGGTGTGGTCGTAGTCGTCCACGCCGGAGGCGCTGTCGGCATAGTCGTCCACCAGGTTGGCCGCCAGGTGCGTGCAGAGTACCACCCCAAACCCCAGTGCGAATCGAAACCAATGCCATTCCCCGACCGCCAGCAGCGCCCCGAAGACATACGGCAGCACGCTGGAGAAGCAGAACGGCAGGCGCAGGGCACGCAGAAACCGCCCCACCGTCAGACCGGTGGAGGAGGTCGGATAGCGGGAGCAAACCGGCTCGGCCGCGGGAACACGGGCGTCGGTCACGGGCGTCTCCTTACGTCCAGCAGCGGCCCTTCAACGGGCCGATGACGTTGGAGAGCACCAGTTTCCCGCCCCCGCCGATCAGCAACGCCAGGAAGACGAAGCCCATCTCCAGCGGGTAGGTGTACTTCTGCCCGGCGTTGTAGTGGCGAAGCATGGCGATCAGCATGACAAACGCCAGCATGAACGCGAACGGCCGAACGAACAGCCCCACCGCCAGCATGATTCCGCCGACGAACTCGGCAAAGGCCGCCAGAAACCCCCACACCCACGGCAGGAAGGTGATTCCGATCAACGCCATGTTGCTGCCGAGTTGCTCCCAGGCGACCGGTCCTTCCTTCATCTTCGGCCAGCCGTGGAAGATGACGAACGACAGGCCCACGCCTACGCGCAGCACCAGCAGCCCCACGTCCAGCGGGGCTATCTTGGGGGAAGGCTCGGGCAGTTTCGGTTGGTCTTCCATGGCATTCTCCCCGACGGCTTGCTCGCCCGGGACACGCCCGGGACGGTCCGTCACTGCATTCTAGCCCCCCGCCGCCCCAAAGCACGGGACGAGACCGCCAGCAGGTAACCCATGGCCAGGGAGGCGAATATCTTCTGGACCGTCGGAGCCGCCTTCGTCCACGACCCACCCAGCCAGAAGTGGTGCACGTACTGGGTGAAATGCACCCCGGCCGATACCAGCACGGTCGTGCCCCACAGGGCGATCCAACGCGGGCAGCCGGCGTCGCGCCAGGTGGCGGCCACCAGCGTCACGATGCCCACCATGCCCGGAACCGCGGCGATGCCGATGGTCACCCCGTGCCATATCCCCGACACGTCGGCCGGGGTGAGCGCCACGCCCACGGCGCCCGCGACGCAAAGCATTCCGCAGGCGCGCACGAACCACTTGAGACGACGATGGTTGGGGGCGACGGTCGGCAGCATCCACCACGCGGCCGCCAGGCTCAGGGAGAGAATCCCCAGCGCCGTATGATACAGCACGGCCGAGAGGGAATTGTCCGCCCCGCTCTGGGTGCGGGTCCGCCCCAGATCGCTGAACGTGTTGGTCCAGAATCGGTAGTGCCCGGCCGTGGGGTCGAACTCGGTCCCGCCGGGGTAGAACACCATCGCCAGGCCCGCCAGCACCACGAACTGCGCCGCCCCCAGCCAGACAATGCCCCACAGGAGCCGATGATGTCGCCGTCGCTGCGTCACACCTTATTGTAGGCGGAAACCTGAGTTACTGCCCGCATAGTGGGCGATTCCCCGCGGTGCCCCCTGTTCTGCCGCCGGTTGCCCTACTGCGGTGGTTTGGATGCAATCAACCGCAGGTAACGGATAATGTGATACAGGAAGAAGACGAATACCACCGAGATGAGGTGCCCCACCAGGATGCCGGCGAAGGTGATGATCTCTTCCATCCGCAGGCTTCCCTCGGTCGCTTCCAGTGCCGCCAGAATCACCAGCACCGCCAGTCCGCCGAACAGGTAAACATTGGCGATGGTCCACAGGCAGACCTCCGTCAGGGTCGGGGGCTTCGGCTCCCATTCCTCGTTTGTCGTTTGCTGTTCGCGATCGGACGTCTGGTCGGACTCAGTCATGTTTCGTCCCGCATGCAGAGACAGACGGGGCGTCCGGGCTGCCTTCCCGTTTATCGCCCCGCCGGAGATTCGGTGGCGTATCGCCTGTTGTCTGAAGTCTATTGCGCCGTTGTGGCGTCCCCTGCCTTTCCGGTAAGACCCCCGGGGGAAACAGAACAGGGCGGCCGGGCCTGTTCGGTGCCCCACCGCCCTGTCGGGTGATCGTCAGCGTAACGACTCCATATGCTTGGTGTTGTCGCCTTCCCTCTGCGGTGAGTCACCACGGCATGTTCAGCGACGGACGGTCCCACCGGTTGGGGGTGACCTTCTTGGGTTTGTCGCACTGCTTGGACTCAATGGCGGCCTCGAGCTGCTTCTTCACCCACGCGTCGCGTTTCTTCTGATTGTCGCGGTCAAGCATGGGGATGAGCTTATACTCCAGCTTGTTGGGCAGGCTGATGGTGCCCTTCTCGCGCAGAATCGCCTCGCCTTGGGTGTAGCGCCCCCGCCGTCGGGTCAGGAAGCCTTTCAGCAGGGATCGCATCTGGCGGTCTTCGCGCATGCTCCAGTTGGGGTCCATGTTCTCGTACATGTAGACCAGCACATTCCTTTCGATGTCCTCGGCGGGCACCTTCCCGGGCAGGTGGATGTTCGGCCACCGCTCCCGGAGCGTGCGCGGCTCGGAGAGGATTTCCTGCAGCAGGATGGTCCCGATCCCGTAGGCCCCGCGCATGTGGGGATCGCGCTCGATGTTCTCCCGAAGACCGGGCAGGCGGATCAAAAGCTGGACCTTGGTGGCCTTGGGGCTGCCGTGGGTCAGCGCGGTCATGTCCGCGTAGAACTCCTGGAGGTTGTGGAACAGGATGCTGTAGTCCTCGTACAGCTTGATCACGTGCTTGAGCGGCAGGAAGTTCGAGATGTAGTTATGCCCCATCTCGTGCCAGATGATGCACTCGGCGATGTCGCCCTTGGTGATTTTGTGGATCTTCGCCAGCTCGCCCTCGGCGTCGTCGGGGTTGTCTACCAGGTTCGGCCGCCAGGAGACGATCGTCAACAGCCTCCCGTTGCGGATCCCCACCGCCGCCTGGATGCCCAGCATGTCAGTGGGCATGTAGTTGGCTTTGAAACCGCGGTTCCATATCTTGGCGGTGAAGGTGATGTTGCGCGTGCTCTTGGTCTTGTCCCACCAGTTGGGGCGAAAACCGGCAATGGTCCGGGGCAGGTAGTTGAGGTCCTCCCGCTGCTCGCTACTGAGGTACCGCAAATGCAGCCGTCGGGCGCGAAGCTCCTTCGTGAGCGTTTCGTAGTCGCCCTTGACCATGTACAGATCGGCGCACTTGTCGTAATACGCCTGCGCTTCCTTCTGCTTTCTGGCTTCCTCCGCCTTCTCGGCGTCTGTGTCCTGGGCGACGGCCGGCGATCCGGCGCAGAGCAGAACCATCGCCACCAGGATCCATAACCATGGACGCTTCGTCATGGACAGCCCCTTTCCGATATCAATGAATTCGCGAACGTCAGGGAGCTTGCGCTCCACCCTTTATGACGGAACAA
The DNA here is from genome assembly GCA_046539005.1 of Phycisphaerae bacterium. Lineage (GTDB taxonomy): Bacteria > Planctomycetota > Phycisphaerae > SM23-33 > SM23-33 > CAZFPT01. The sequence goes on along the minus strand of JBKHHV010000010.1, from coordinate 7,166 downwards.
ACAGAAAGATTGTTCTCTCGATCTGTTCGAAGTGATCCCACTTGCCCTATCCTACGGGCCCGGGGGGGATCCCACAACGCTGAAAACGCGGTGTTTTCAGTCGTTCTTTCGCTTTTTGCGGCGTTTGCGGGCCCGGGGTTTCTCAATGTGTACCAGCATGCGCAGCGTCAGCAGCTTCCCGAAGCACAACAGCCGGTCGCCGACCATCAACTCCCGGGACGGCAAGGGGTTGGGAATCGCCACCCCGTTGCGATCGATCGTCAGTACGATCACGTCCTGCTCGCGGAGCCCGGTGGCGCCGATAGTCTTGCCCGCCAGCTCCGAGTCCGGGTGCAGCAGGAACTCGGCCACGCCGTACCCGTGCTTGAGCGTCAGCCGCTGGCGCAGGTCAACCTCCGGGAACAGCACCTGCTCTTCGATGCTCTCGATGATCGCCCCGGCCACGTCGATCGCGGTCGCAAACTCGATGCCTTCCAGACCCGGCGAGGAATTGACCTCCAGCACCTGCGGGCCTTCGCTGCTCTCCAGCATGTCCACCCCAGCCACGCGTAGGCCCAGAATCTGTGCCGCGCGGACGGCCGTCTGTTCGTACTCCGGCTCCAACTGGACGGCCTCGGCCTTGCCCCCACGATGAATGTTGCTGCGGAACTCCTGTCCTTCGGCAATGCGGCGCATCGCGGCGACCACCCGCCCGCCGACCACCAGCGCGCGGATGTCCTTGCCCTTGCTCTCGGAAACGAATCGCTGGATCAGCACGTTCTGGCTGGCGCTCTGCAGCGTCTCCACGATCGCCGCGGCAATCTCCTCCTTGTCGGCGAGGATCACCCCGATCCCCTGGGTGCCCTCCAGCAGCTTGAGAATCACCGGGGCGCCGCCCACTTCGCGGATCGCCTTGAGCACCTCGGCCTTGGTGCGCACGAACGCCGAGTCGGGAATGCCGATGTTGTGTCGGCTGAGAATCTGCAGCGAGCGGAGTTTGTCGCGCGAGACGCTGATGGCGTGAGACGAGTTGAGCGTGAAGGTGCCCATCTGCTCGAACTGACGCACCACGGCCGTGCCGAAAAACGTGATCGACGGAGCGATGCGCGGAATCACTGCGTCGTAACTGCCGACAGACCGACCGGCGTACTGCAGCACCGGCTGGGCCGGCTCGACGTAAATCGAGAATTTCGTGGTGTCCAGCACCTTGACCTTGTGTCCGCGCCGGATGGCCGCGTCGCGCAGGCGACGGGTGCTGTAGAGTTTCGGCTTGCGCGAGAGTATGGCGATCTTCACGGATTCATCCTTCCATGGGCGGCAGCAACGGCCTTGGCGGCGGCTCCGGCAGCGGTCCGGTGGCGGTCAGGTAACTCCTCCCCGGGTCGACCAGGATTCCCCGCCGGATCGCCCGCCGCCCCAACAGCATTCGAAAGCCCATCGCGTCACGGTTGGTCAGCGTCAGTTCGATTCGCAACCGACGGCCGCCGACTTCCACCGGCACCTGGATGACCGGGCGAAGCGTGCTGTGCCCGCTGGAGGACCGTACGCGCCGGCGTTCCTTCAGCGGGGCCTCGGCCTCGACGTAGGTGCGGCTGTCGCGCTGCAGCGGATGCACGCGGAACCGCACCATCTCCACGCCGTCCTGCTGCACGAACCGCACGTCGTACGCGTGCAAGGCCGAGGTGCGCGCACCGGTGTCGATCTTGGCCTTGATCGCCGCGATGCCCAACGTCGGAAGCGAAACCCACTCCCGCCAGCCGATGGTGATCTTCTTCTGTCGTGCCACCTGCCCCATCCGCGCGCAGAAAGCCTTCGATTCTGTACCGCCCCGCCGAACAAGCTTCCCGGGCGAAGCGCGGCCATAATACCCGCCGAGCCCGCCACCGAAGCACCCAAACCCCCGGCAAAACGGAATTTCTCGCCCGGGGCGTCAGTTGCTCCCGGCTCCGATGGCCTGGAGAATCTTCTGGTTGCTCAGGCGTTGCTCGTAGTCGGGGTCGACATGGGCGAAATCGATCAGCCCGTCCGGTCCGGTGATGTACACCGACGGCACGGGTAGTTGGTGGTGGGAGTAGCCCGAGGCCGCCTCGAGGTTGATTCCGTACCCGGCGAGCCTGTTGCGCCCGGCCTTGTCCACCCGCCAGGCGAGCCCGGCGCCGCGCATGGCGTTGCCGCGGGAATCGCTCAGCAGAGTGAAGGTCAGGCCTTCCTGATGGGCCGTCTTGACCAGTTCGGAGGGGCGGTCGGGGCTGATGCCCGCCACCTGATAGCCCCGGGACTCCAGTTCGCGGACGATCTCCTGCACCTGCGCCAGGTATCTGCGACAGTACTTGCACCAACGTCCGCGATACCAGACCAGCACGGTAGGCTTGCTGCGGACCATCTCCTGCAGATTCACCGGGTCGCCCTGGGCGTTGTGTACCCGCACGTCGGGCAGGTCCATCCCCACGCCGACGGGCTCGGTCGCCGAGGCTTCCATGGGCACTCCCCGGGCATCGCCGCTACCGGTGGGCTGGGTGTCCTGACCGCACCCTCCCAGCAACAGGCCGGCCGCCGTGAGAACAGCCGTTGCGCGAAACGTTTGCGTAGACATGATGATTACGCTCCTTTCAGGTTCAGTACATCTTATGCAGGCAGCCGGGCGGGTCGTGGGTCTGACGGCCGACGAAAGCACGAGCCCGCCTTCGTCCTCAACAGGCAGCGGAACAGCGGAACCGGTTGCGGCGAATCTGCTTGGTCGCCCGGCGGGCCGGGCCTACAATAGGCGACACGAGAGGGACGGAGCCCAATGTCCAGGATCAACGTACTTTCGACACATCTGGTGAACAAAATCGCCGCCGGCGAGGTCATCGAACGCCCCGCCAGCGTCGTCAAGGAGTTCGTGGAGAACTCGCTGGACGCCGGGGCGACGCGCGTCGAGATCACCGTCGAGGACGGCGGGCGCAAGCTGATCTCGGTGGCTGACGACGGCATCGGGATGACCCGCGAGGACCTCGCCCTGGCGTTCGTCCCCCATGCCACCAGCAAGCTCCACCGCGACGAAGACCTTTTCAACATCGCCACCATGGGCTTCCGCGGAGAGGCGCTGGCGTCGATCGCAGCCATCTCCCACGCGACCATCCGCACCCGCCCGCGCGACGCCGAGGGCGAGGACGCCCACAACGGCTGGGAGATCGAAGCCAGCGGGCAGACCCTCGGCGAGATCCGCCCCTGCGCCGCCTCGGCCGGCACGACGATCACCGTGCGGGACCTGTTCTTCAACACCCCTGCCCGGCGCAAGTTCATGCGGACCCCGGGCACCGAGTTCGGGCACGTCGTGGAGCAGCTTGCCCGGGTCGCCCTGCCGCGGCCCCACGTGGCGTTCCGGCTGACCCACAACGGCAGGGAGACCCACAACCTGCCCACCACCGACAGCACGCTGCAGCGGGCGCGCGACCTGTTCGGCGCGGAACTCGCCGACGGGCTGCTGCCGCTGAAAGGTCGCACCGGACCGGTCGGCGTGCAGGGGTTCATCGGCCCGCCCTCGATCGCCCGCTCCTCCAGCAAGTGGCAGTACTTCTTCCTCAACGGCCGATACATCCGCGATCGGCTGCTCTCGCACGCCCTGCGCGAGGCCTACCGCGGACGGCTGGACTCCTCCCGCTCTCCGGTGGCGCTGGTGTTCCTGGAAGTGGACCCGGGCGAGGTGGACGTGAACGTACACCCCACGAAGATCGAGGTCCGTTTCCGCGAATCCCAGGCCGTCCACGGTGCGGTGATGGGTTCGCTCAAGGAGACGCTCAACCGCTCCGAGCCGGTTCCCGAGGCGGACTTCTCGGGTTCCGAGGCGGGGAGCAAGCTGCCGGCCGGGGCGGCCGAGGCACTGAAGCCCGAAGACGACGAGGAGGACGACTCCCGTCGACAGTCGCTGCGGGAGGCATTGGCCGATTTCTTCAAAGCCGCTCCGCGCCCGCAGCCGAAGTTCGACTTCCAGCCGGGCGAATCAGGCGGCTATCGGCCTTCCAACCGGTCGGCCAGCCCGCATGCCGACGCGCTGCCCATCGAGCGGGCAACGCGACCCTACCCCACAGCCAACCCCCCGCGGCAACCCATTCAGACGCCCTCCCGAAAGGCCGACGACCGCGCCGGCGCCCCGGCCGGGTCGATCGAGTCGGTGCCCGCCGGACAGCAGGAGCAGGCGCCTCCGCTGCGCCCGGCCGCGGCGCTTCCGCTGATGCAGGTGCACAACAGCTACATCGTCGCCCAGACCGACGAGGGGCTGATTATCGTCGATCAGCACGCCCTGCACGAGCGCATCCGCTACAACGAACTGTCCGGGCGGCTTGCCGGCGGCGGACTCAGCGGGCAGCGACTGCTGATCCCCCAGACGTTGCGCGTCTCGGCCGCCGAGGAACAACTGCTGCTGGAGCACCGTGAGCTTCTTGCGGGGCTGGGGATCGAGGTCGAGTCCTTCGGGCCCGACACCGTGGCGATTCAGCAGTTCCCCACGCTGCTGACCGAACGCGGCGTGGAGGCCGGCCACTTCGTCCGCGAACTGCTGGACGAGCTGTCCGACGATGACACGGCCGACGCCGAACGTCTGCTGGAGAACGTGCTGGCGATGATGGCCTGCAAGTCGGCCGTCAAAGCAGGCGATCCGCTGAGCCTGGAAGAGATGGCCGACCTGCTCGCACGCAGCGAAGGGCTGGACAAACGCGCCAGTTGCCCCCACGGCCGCCCGACCACGCTCACGCTGAGCCTCCGCGACCTGGAGAAACAGTTCCACCGCGGATAGCTTACCGTATCGCCGCCGCCAGACCGCCCCAGCCGCCGGGGCCCGAACGGGGAGAACCATGACCACCTGCAGGCAGATGAGCCCGGTTTCGATGCTGCTGGCATTCCTGGGCGGGTGCACGGCCCAGCAATACGCCGAGATGATGGTCGCCCCTCCGACCACCAACGGCCGCGTGCGCCAGTGGTTGCTGGGAACGGGCGAGCAATTGCTTCAGCAGGGGCGGATCGACGAGCACCTGCGCATCCCCGTGCGGGACATGACCGAACTGGACGTCTGGATCATCCGCGACCGTCGCAGGCGACGGGCTCTGCGCGACCACCCCGGCCAGGTTCCGCCCACGCGGGGAACCGCTGTGGTGATCCACGGCGTGCTGGACAGCAAGGCGCGGTTCTTCGGGTTCGCGCAGGCGCTGGCGAATCGCGGCTTCGACGTGGTCCTCTTCGACCATCGCGCCCACGGCCGAAGTGAGGGCACGTTCATCACCTACGGCGCCAAGGAACGCTACGACGTGCGGGACCTGGTGACCTCGCTGACGGGGCGCGGCGCCATGGAGGGCCCCATGTACGCCTTCGGGTTCTCCATGGGGGCCGCGACGGCCCTGGAGTATGCCGCGATGGACAGCCGTTGCCGCGGCGTGATGGCCGCGTCGCCCTACGCGGATCTGGAGCAGATGACCGCCCGCATGGCATGGTGGCTGAGCGAAAGTCGACGTGCCGAAGTGCTCGCCGAGGCCGGACGTCTGGCAGGGTTCGACCCGGGCGACGTCTCGCCGCGCAGGGCGGCCGCCCGCCTGGAGGTGCCGCTGCTGGTGCTGCACGGGCGCCTGGACCACACGGTCCCCTACGCCCAGGGCAAGGCGGTGTACGCCGCCGCCCGTTGCCCCAAGCAGATGATCACCGTTCCCCTCGCAGGGCACGTAAGCTTGGTCGCCGGGCGGGATGCATGGTTGGCCGACCGGTTCGTGGAGATGACGCTCATCGGGGGCAAGGGGGCAGAGAATGAAGAGACGGATAATTCATAACGCCCGTTCTGGCCGATACGTATTGCAGCGGCTATGATTCAGGTGATTCATGGACTCCACCGACAGGAGATCGACAATGACCCTACGCGGGATGCTGGGAATACTGGCTTTGCTCGCCGTTGCCCTGACCGGATGCGGGCAACAGCATTACGTCAATGAGATCATCCGACCCGACACCGGCTTCGGGCAGCCCCTGCTGCTGCTGACCGGCTCGGGCGAACACCTGGTCAAGAGTGGGCATATCTCGGCCCATCGGCAGATGAACATGCCCGACGGGACGATGATCGACGTGTGGGTGCTGAAGGCCCAGACCGAAGGGCAACCCAAGGGCACCTACTTGCTGCTGCACGGGTTGCGGATGAGCAAGGCCTACCATCTGGGCGCCGCGAAGATGCTCTCCACGCGCGGGTACGACGTCGTCCTGCCCGACCTCCGCGCCCATGGCCGAAGCGGCGGCAAGTACACCACCTACGGCTATCACGAGAAGCTGGACGTCAAGACGGTTATGGACCGCCTGCTGGAAGAGGGCATGGTTCACACCCCCTTCTACGCCTTTGGTGAGACGCTGGGGGCGACCACGGCGATCCAGTGGGCCGCGATAGACGACCGGGTCAAGGCCGTCGCTGCCGACGCCCCCTACCGCGACTTCTCCACCCAGGCGATCCGCACGCTGGTGTTCACCGCCCCGGCGATGAGCCAGGAAGACATCCGCGACGTGATCGAACGAGCCGAGAAGGCCGGCGACTTCCAGGCCGAGCAGACCTCGTCGGTCAAGTCCGTGCGCGAGCTGGACATCCCGCTGCTGCTGATGAACGGGTTCCTGAACACCTCGGTACCGACCAACCACGTGGAGGCGATCCGCGACGCCGCGGGCGGGCCGGTGAAGATGAAGGTCAAGATCATCGACCGCACCCCCGGCTGGCTGGTGGAGCAACTGGACAAGCTCGCCACCGAAGGGCTGCCCGACGCCACCAGCAACTGACGCCCCGGCCGCAGACCGAATAAAACCGACCGCCGCGGTAAACCAACGGAAGGAAACCGCCTTGTCTTCCGGACAGATGCGATTCTTCTCCACCGCCCTGGGGCGCATGGTGCGCTTCAACGTGCTGATCCCCAACGGGCGCGGGCCTTACCCGGTGCTCTACCTGCTGCACGGACGGGGCGACGACTGCGACGGATGGCTTCGGCACACCAATATCGAACTGCTCTTCGCAGCCCACCGGCTGATCGTCGTCATGCCCGAGGCCGCCACCAGCTACTACCTCAACACGCCCGGACCGGCCGGCGAACGCTACGAGGATTTCCTGCTGGAAGACCTGCTGCCCTACGTGGAGCGAACCTTCCCCGCCGTCGCCGATCGCAACGGCCGCGCCCTCGCCGGGCTGAGCATGG
>JBKHHV010000169.1:0-8086 GCA_046539005.1 Phycisphaerae bacterium | reverse complement strand
CCACGCGCTCGTAGGTCTGGGGAATCTTCCGCGTCAGCGCCAGGATCAGCGCGAAGGTATGCTCGGCGACGGTGTTCTCGCCGTAAGTCGGCACGTTGCTGACCACGATACCGTTTTCGTTGCAGTAACCCAGGTCGATGTGGTCGTAGCCGGTCGTGCGCGTTGCGATCATCTGCAGGTCTGGAAGACGTTTGAGCTGGTCGCCCGACAGATCGCTCTCCACGAACGGGCTGAGAATCCGCACGTTGTCCGGCAACTCGTCGTCGGGGATGTCCTCGAAGCGTTTCTCGCTCCAGGGGACCTCGTCACCACAGCCGCAACGCTCCAGCAACTGGTCGCGTTCCCACTCACCGGTTTCCACGAGATAAATGCCTTCGGGGCACTCTTTATGTTCCGTTTCATACGCCATGGTCGTCACCTCTTTGGAAGAAACTCCGTTTCCCCATTGTATGCGGTGACATTGCCTTGCGTGTTTCTGCGGAGAGAGAATCGACCCCGAAAGCCTCGACACACACAGCCGGAGCGCTGCCGCACAACCCGGCACCGTCCCGGCGCAGAACACCCGCGTCCCGACCCCCAAGCCAACAGTCCCGGCCTGGTCGCGCGCTACGGATACGGCGGCGATACGCTATTGAGATGCCTGCCCGCCCCGCCGGTTCGCAACCCGCGAAGGCGGCCGTCTCAGGTACGACCGGTCAGTTCCCAGTCTTCCCGCTGGTCTTCCATCTGCTGGGTGAGGGAAGTGAACACTTCCTCCTTCTCGTGGCGAAAGGAGATGACCCGTGGGCGGGCCTTGGTGACCTTGTCCCCGTCCAGCCAGATTCCGAAATTCAGACCCCCCGTGTTGGGCAGCAGGATGCTGCCTCGTCGGTGACGCTTGCTCATGGTACTTCTCCCGGTATCCCACACTGCGCAAATCACATAACCCCGCGCCATCCTTGGCGCGCCATCGGAGCCTCTACGCTCCCAGTGAAGCCTACGATTCGCCCCGGCCGCAAGCGATGCCGATCGGGCGACCCTCAGCCCCAGAACCGCAGGTACTCGCCCCCTTCGGCAAGCCGCTGAACGTACAGGGCGGCCTCGCGGGCATGGTAATCGCCCCACATGCTCGACTCGCCGCAGGGCACCTTCTGATCGGCCGGCACGTGGTCCCATCCGTTCGGGCGGTGATACACCGAATGCAGGATCAGCCCCTGGTGGGCGTCGTCGGTAGAGAGATACGGTTCATCCAGCAGCGTATCCATGACCGTCAGCCCGGCCTGGGTGCAGCGGCGAGCCTTCTCGGGCTCCCCCCGCCGGCTCAGCCAGTGCCCCAGCCGCAGCAGTCCCTGTGCCGAGATCGCCGCGGCCGAGCTGTCCACCGGTTCGTGATCGTTGTACGGGTCGCTGGGTCGTTCGAGGTAATCGCCCATCTGCGCCAGGCCCGGAGCGCCGGTGTCCCAGTAGGGGATCCCGTCGGTGGCGCTGTTCTCGATGTAGAAATCGCACGTCGCCTCGGCTGTCCGGCGGAGCAGCGCTTCCAACTCCCCGCGTCCGCCGAACTCTTCCAGCTCGGCGTCCTCCAGCGTCTCGAAGAACTCCAGTTGCTCGGCGTAGCCGGTAATGATCCACGCCAGCCCCCGCGTCCAGGTGCTGAACGGCGAATACCCCTGCTGGGTGCTCGGGCAGCGGTAGTTGCCGTCGTTGATGTTGAAGATGCTCTCGTGCACCACCCGGCCGCGGAGGTCGTAGACGTCACGGCCTTCGCCGAAGTAGACGTTGAACTTCGCGGTCGCCCGGGCGTGATCGATCAGCCGTTCCAACAGGTTGATCACTACGTCGTTCTCGCCCTGCAGCACGTGCCCGAGCGTGTGGCTCACCGCCAGCGCGCGGCAGGAACGGATGGTATCGGAGAACAGAGACTGGGGTCCGTTGAAGGAGTAGATGTACCCTCCGCCGTCGGGCAGCGGGGTGAATCGCCTCGCCTGCACCGCGCCCGACGCCTTCAGCGCCAGCTCGTAGAAATGACGCTGCCACGGGTCGTCGGGAATGCGCCCCTCGTTCATAAGGCGGCGCAGATTGCCGTACGTGCTGACGTTGTTGAACCCATGGTCGTGTACGCCCATGTGCGTCACGTGCGGGGCCATCACCTCCACCACGCTTTCCCGCGCGGCCGCCAGCAACTCTGCGTCGCCGGTGGCATCGAACTGCAGGATCTCCGAGCCGAACTGGAACCCCTGGGTCCACTCCGTCCAGCCGCGGGTGGTATATTTGCCCTTCACCGTGAACACCGGCGAGCCCTGTGAGAGGTCGTATTGCTCGCGGAGGCTGCGTATCTTTCGGCCGCTGTGGTCCCAGAAGCGTTGCAGTTTCCCCTTGAGCGAGGCGGGGGTCAAGTCGGTTTTGATCTCCATCATGTCGGTCGTCTCCGTTGATTGCAGGTGTCTGTTTATACTAGGCACCCGCAGCCGACTTGCACTGGGTGCGTTGCGGTTCTATGCTGGCAGGACCATGAAGGAGCACCCATGACCACTGCCTATTTCGACTGCTTCGCCGGGGCCGGCGGAGACATGATCGTCGCCTCGCTGCTGGACGCCGGGGCCGACTTCGACGCCCTCCGGGAGCACCTGCGACGTCTCCCGGTGAAGGGCTATGACCTGCGGACCGAGCGCGTGCATCGCCGCGGACTGGGAGGGCTGCGATTCGTCGTGGACGTCGAACCCCAGGAGCAGCCGCATCGTCACCTGCACCATATCACCGAGATGATCGACGCGGCCGCCCTGCCTGCCCGCGCCGCCGAGCGTGCCAGGAAGGTCTTCACGCGCCTGGCCAAGGCGGAGGCGAAGGTCCACCGGTCCACCATCGAAAAGGTGCACTTCCACGAAGTCGGCGCGGTGGACAGCATCGTGGACATCGTGGGCGCCTGCGTAGCGCTGGAACTGCTGGGCGTGGAGCGGCTCTGCTGCGGGCCCGTGCCGCTGGGCAGCGGAACCGTTCAGTGCGATCACGGACTCATGCCGGTGCCTGCCCCCGCCACGGCCGAACTGCTGGTGGGCTGCCGGACCATTCCCGGCGCCAACACCGGCGAGATGACCACCCCCACCGCGGCCGCCCTGTTTGCGGCACTCGCCGACACCCAGGGACCCCCCCCCGCGATGGAACTGACCGCCACCGGGTGGGGCGCCGGCACCCGCGAAGGCGACACCGTGCCCAACCTGCTGCGCGTGCTGCTGGGGCGCGAGGGCGACGCCGGCCAGACCGACACCGTCGTCGAACTGTCGACCAATGTGGACGACTGCACCGGGGAGGTGCTGGGAGCCACCATCGAGATGCTCCTGGGCGCCGGCTGCGTGGACGCTTGGGCCACCCCGGCCGTCATGAAGAGGTCCCGTCCGGCGTGGGTGCTGTCGGCCTTGTGCGAACCGGCGGCCGTCGCGGGCGTGGAGGAGTTGCTGTTCCGCCAGACGACCACCTTCGGAATCCGCCGTCGCCAGTGCACCCGCAGCAAGCTGCTGCGGGAGATGACGACCGTGGAGACCCCGTTCGGGCCCGTCCGCGTGAAGGTCGGGCGCCGCGACGGGCAAACGCTTACCGCCTCCCCCGAGTTCGCCGACTGCCTCGCCGCAGCCGAGACTCACCATGTGCCGGTGCGCGAGGTACTGGCGGCCGCCTCGCAAGCCTGGCAGGAGAGCAGCGAATGACGGTGCTGTGGGCGATTGCCACAATCCTGTGCGGGCTGGTGGCGCTGGTGTGGTCCACGCGTCACATCCAGATCTGGCGGCAGAAGCGAAGCGGCATGTCGGTGCACGGCCGCGCCGAAGAGCTTGCCGACCCGCCGCGGGTCAGCGTGGTGGTAGCAGCCAAGGACGAACAGGACAACATCGCCGCTTGCGTTCGCAGCATGCTGAACCAGAAGTACCCGGACTTCCAGCTCATCGTCGTGGATGATCGCAGCGACGACCGGACCGCCGAGGTCGCCCACGAGACGGCCGGCGACGACCCCCGCTTCCGCCTGGTGCGCGTGGAGGTGCTTCCCGACGGCTGGGCAGGCAAGAACCACGCCATGCACACCGGCATCACCGAGGCGACCGGCGAATGGCTGTGCATGATAGACGCCGACTGCACGCAATTGACCGAGCACTCGCTGACGGCCGCCGTTGCCCGCGCTCGGCGCCTGAACGCCGACCTGATGAGCGTGCTGCCGGAGATGGAACTCAGGAGTATCTGGAGAACGTCGTTCAGCCGGTCTGCAGCGGCGTGATGATGGTCTGGTGTGCTCCGGACAAAGTCAACAATCCCCACAAACCTCACGCCTACGCCAACGGGGCGTTCATCCTGATCCGTCGGGATGCCTACGAGCAGATCGGCGGATACGAGGCGATCCGAGGGTGTGTGCAGGACGATCTGTGGCTTGCCCGGCGGGCCAAGCGTGCCGGGCTGACCCTGCGGGTGGCCCCCGGCGAGGGGCTCTATCGCGTGCGAATGTACGACTCGCTGCGGGCGATCCTTCGCGGCTGGACGCGTATCTTCCTGGGCACCTTCGGGAGTACGATGCGGTTGCTGGCGTCGATGGCGCTGGTGCTGTTCATGAGCCTCATGCCCTACCTGGTCGCAACGGGCGGCTGGATTGCCGTAGCGACAGGCGCCGGGGGGTGGACGCTCGCGGCGGCCGTGGTTGCCAGCGCGGCCGTTTTGGTGCAGTGGTCGGTGCTGGTGCGGTTCTATCGGCTGTTGGGCGGCAGGCCGGGGCTTTTCTGGACGTATCCGCTGGGGTGCTTCGTCGCCCTGGGCTGCCTGGGAACGGCGCTGTGGAAGCACATCACCGGCGCGACGGTCACCTGGCGGGGCACCTGCTACTCGGCCGGCGACGTGGGTTCCGGCACCAGCGACGACAGCAACTCGTCGTAGAATGCCGACGGGTCCGGCTCGAATTCCAGCGTGTGGCAGCCCTCCAACTCCACCACGCGCGCCCGGTCGGCCGAGAGGTGACCTACGATCTCCCGGGTGCGTTCGCTGTCGATAATCCGCTCGCGCGACGCCAGCAGCAGCGTTGTCGGCACCTCGATGCTGCCCCGCCGCAACCGCGCGATCTGCCCGTCCATGCAGCGGCTCACGAACAGGAACCGGGCGGTCGCCTTCTTGAGGCGAACCGGGTCCTCCCGCAGGTACGCCAGCACCGCGGGGTTGTCGGTAAACAGTTCCGGCTCCGAGAGGGGAATCTCGAACTGCCTTCGCGGGCAGCACGCCAGCGAGGCGGCGATCGCCGCCTTGGTCGAGGCCGATACGTCCACCTGCGCCGCCAGCCCCGGCGCCACCAGCGTCGCCGATGCCAGCGACGGGCTGCGACAGGCGAGCCACGCGGCCGCGAGCTTCCCGCCCCAACTCACCCCCACCACGTGGACGCGCGAAGCCCGGCAGAAACCGCGGGCGTATCGCAGGGCGTCGTCCAGGTCGTCCAGCAGGCGGGCGGCGCCGGGTGCGTCGCCGCGGCCCCAGCGTATCTCCCCGCTGCCCCGCCGCGTAATCGACAGCACGCGGTAGCCCGCCCTCGCCAGGTGCGCCCCCGAACCGGTAAACCACCCTGGGTGCGACTGGATGCCATGCAGATACAGTACCACGGGCATGTCGTATTCGAAAGATCGCGGGCCCGACGCCAGGTCCCACACCCGGGTGGTCGTCCCGTCGGACAGGTGTAAGTCTTTTTTTTGAAGTCGGATATCACTTCCCAGCGGGATCGCCGGCGGGGCGTTGAAGAACGCGCTAATATTAAGATGCGGGCTGAGCGCCATTTTCTGCAGCTCCTGTCTTAATCATTTCTTGAGATTCGCCGATGAAGGGGCTGGAGGTCCGGAATGAGTCGCACGCCATATCTTACATGCGGCCCGGCTGCGCCATCTGCCGTTCGCGCCGGGTTGGGTCGAAGGGTAACCGCCTGGTGGTGGAAGGTCCGCGGTTCTGCCTCATCGCGTCGAGGGCGACGGGTTGTGCTGATGGTCGGGATGCTGTGGCTGACCAGCATGTGCGATCTGATGTTCACGCTCTGGGCCCGCGAGATCGGCGGCTTCCATGAAATCAACCCCGTCGCGAAGCCGCTCATCGGCAACACGGCCGGCCTGATCGTCTTCAAAACGTCGATGCTGGTTCTCGCCTCGTGCATCCTGATCACACTCCGTCGTCGGCTGCTGACCGAACTGGCCTGCTGGCTCGCGGTCACCGTCTACACCGGGCTGTCGTTCATCTGGTGCGCGTACTACTCGTTCGACCTGGTCGCCTGTTACTGACCTCGCCGTCGCGGTCGCCGGACTGTTTGCCGTCGGGGGGTGTCGTGGATCTTCCCCGGTCGTCTTTCTTCCCGGGCAGGTCCTTCCGCCACGACCCGTCCGCCAGCGGACCGGACACGCCGGGCAGTTTCTCTTTCTTCTGGCCATGCTCGAACGGCTTGGGGGCCAGCGAAATCGGCCGACGCTGCCCGACGTTCACCAGCAGTCCCAGCGCGGCGCAGTTGACCACCAGCGACGAGCCGCCATAGCTCACCAGCGGCAGCGTCATCCCGGTGATGGGCATCAGCCCCATGGTCATGCCGATGTTGATGAACAACTGCGACATCAGCAGCCCCAGCACCCCCACCGCCAGCAGGCGTCCGAACGGGTCGTCGGTAGAGGCGGCAATGCCCACGCCGAACAGGAAGATCATCACATACAGCCCCAGCACCATCAGACACCCGACGAAGCCCCACTCCCCGCCGATGATGCTGAAGATGAAGTCGGTGTGATCGTCGGGCAGGATGCGATAGAACGACTCGGCGTATTCCCAGTCGTCGGCCCCGTGAGTCTTACCGCCGCCGAGCACCATCTTCGACCAGTGAAGTTGGAAACCCTTGTTCATCGCGACACGCAGGTCACCCTGGCGGAGCCAGCCGTCCACGCGGTCGAGCTGGTGACCCTTCATGACCGCCAGCGGCACGGCGATCAGCAGCGTTTCTTCGCCCTCGGGCCCGAACGACGCATACGCCAGCGCCTTGCGGGTCTCGGCGACGTTGGAGCCCCACGAACTGTCGATTTTCTGGACGATCGGGAAGAAGACCAGCACCGTCCCCACCAGGATGATCCCCAGCAGGTGTTTCCAACGGGCACCGGCCATGAAGAGCATGAAGTAGAGCGTGGGCAGAAACAGCAGGCTCGTCCCCAGGTCGGGCTCGATGAAAATCAGCCCCATCGGAAGGAAGGTCAGCAGGAACGGCGCCGCCAGTCCGCGCAGGGTGCGGTAGTGGTTGCCGTGCCGCAGGTACCACGCCAGCAGGATGATGAACGTCAGCTTCGCGAACTCCGACGGCTGGATCTTGACGATCTTCAGGTCGATCCAGCGATGGCTGCCGCGGGTCTCCGGCAGCAGCAACACCCCCACCAGCACCACCAGCGTCGCCGCGAAGAGCCCGTAGGCTAGTCGGCCGATCCGGTGATACGGAATCAGCGTCGCCACGAAGAAGACCCCCAGCCCGATCGCGCCGAACGCTGTCTGCATGCGGGCGCGGGTGGGAGTCACGCCGGCCGCGCGCTCCGAAACCGTGATCGCCATGACCCCCACGGCGATCAGGCCGATCATCGCCAGGACAATCGGCCAGGAGGTGCTTCGAACGTATTGACGGACCGCGGCCCGCAACCGAATCTCCTTGCTGTCTTCGCAACGTCCGGGCGGTGCCGGTTACGATGCACCGCTTACCGCTTATTGCTTATTGCTCATCTCTTATCGTTTGCCCCCATCGACATACCCGAAGGCCTCGCAGTACTCCAGCACGTCCCGGGCGATGGGACCGGCGGTTCGTCCGCCGCCGCGGTCGACGTATTCCACTACCACTGCGATCGCCACCTGCGGGTTCTCGTAGGGGGCGAACCCCACGAACCAGCCCATGTCGCCTTCGTTGACCACCGTGTCCAGTCGGCCGTCCTCGTCGGTGTCGATCATCTGCTTCGACGCGGTAGCGGTACCGGTCTTTCCGCAGGCGGTGAAGTTCAGCGGCGCCGGCCCGAACACCCGGTGGGCCGTCCCGCCGGATTCGTTGATGACCGCCCACATGCCCTCGCGTACCGCATCTCCGTGGGCTTGGGGA
>JBKHHV010000168.1:0-8101 GCA_046539005.1 Phycisphaerae bacterium | reverse complement strand
GATGCCTCGCCGGTGGGGCGCGATCACCCGATCCTCGTCGACAAGTTCCTCGACGGGGCGACCGAGGTCGACGTGGACTGCCTCTCCGATTATGGGCCCAAGCCCGACGGCAGCGACGAGGCCAACCCCCGCGCGATCGTCTGCGGCGTGATGGAGCACATCGAGCAGGCCGGCATCCACTCCGGCGACAGCGCCTGCGCCCTGCCGCCGTATTCGCTGACCGACGCGGTGGTCAAGGAGATCCAACGACAGGCGTTGCTGCTTGCCAAAAGGCTGAAGGTGCGCGGGCTGATGAACATCCAGTTCGCGGTCAAAAACGACCAGGTCTACATCATCGAAGTCAACCCCCGTGCCTCGCGGACGGTGCCCTTCGTCTCCAAGGCCACCGGCACCTCCTGGGCGAAACTCGCCGCGAAGGTGATGACCGGCATGAGCCTCGAAGAACTCGGCGTGACCGAGGCCCCGCGTCCGGCCCAGACGTCGGTGAAAGAGAGCGTCTTCCCGTTCACCAAGTTCCCGGGGGTGGATGTGATTCTCGGGCCCGAGATGCGATCCACCGGAGAGGTCATGGGGGTGGACATGAGCTTCGCCCTGGCGTTCGGCAAGAGCCAGATGGCCGGCGGGATGTCCCTGCCGACCGAGGGGGCGGTGTTCATCTCGGTCAACGACGATGACAAGTCGCAGGTGGCCCCGCTGGGGCAGCGCCTGGCGGAGATGGGTTTCAGGCTGTTCGCCACCGGCGGGACCTACCGCGTGCTCAACGAGGCCGGCGTGGGGTGCACCCGCCTGCCCAAACTCGCCGAGGGGCGTCCGAACATCGCCGACATGATCTACAACGACGAGGTCTCGCTGCTGATCAACACCCCGACCCGTCGCGGACCCACCACCGACGAGGGAAAGATTCGCGCCTTGGCGACGCTGCACCAACTGCCGCTGATCACCACGATGACCGGGGCAAAGGCGGCCGTCGAGGCGATCGCCGCCCTGCGGGCCGGGGCCTCCGAAGAGCTTCCCGCTCACCTGGCGTGGGGCGTCAAGTCGTTGCAGGAGTACTTCCCGCAGTACGCCCGCGACGAGGAGTGACGCCAAGGTAGTAAGAAGAGTCCACCCCGGGGCACGCCGGCGGGTCGGGCTGCCGCCTGCGGCGGCGGTCTGCCCATCGACGCAGAATCTCTGCCCGGGCCCGAAGGACTTCGCCACACGAAGCGCCTGCAAAGGGATACAATTCCGCAGAGCCTGCCCCCCGCGGGCACGAAAGGAGACTGTGCACATGAAAGCCCAACGACGACAGCGAAGGCTGATGGTACTTCTGATGGCGGCGATGCTCGGGATTTCCTCCCTGATGGTCGGCTGTGGCGACAACGGCTTCCAACTCATTTCCCGTGAGCAGGAGATCGCCATGGGCGAGGAGGCCGCGCCCAAGTTCAAGGAGGAGTTCGGCGGAGAGGTCGAAGACGAGGCGCTGCAGCAGTACGTGCGCGGGGTGGGCCAGTCGGTGGCGGCCAAGGCCGACCGTCCGATGCCGTATGAATTCACCCTCGTCCGGTCGGACACGCCCAACGCCTTCGCGCTGCCGGGCGGGAAGATCTTCATCACCGCCGGGCTGATGTCCTACATGGAGAACGAGCGCGAACTGGCGGCCGTCCTGGCTCACGAGGTGGCTCACGTGGTGCACCGCCACAACGTCGACCGGCTCAAGCAGCAGATGGGGGCCTCGGTGCTGCTGGAGGTTGCCAAGATCGCCATCGGACCGGAGCATGCGGAAACGGCCGGTGCCGTCGGCAATCTCGTGGCGAACATGACGTTGCTGAAGTACAGTCGCGACGACGAATACGAGGCCGACCGTCGAGGCGTGAGCATCATGGAACGCGCGGGCTATAACCCCTGGGGCATGGTGGAACTGCTGGAGACGCTCAAAGCCCTTTCGGGGGAGGGTGGAGGAACCTTCAACGAGATGTTCCAGACCCACCCGCTGCCCGAGAACCGGATCGACAAGGCCAGGGAACTGGTCCGCGACGACTACGAAAGCTACTCCGCCCAGTCGGCCGACCCCGATGCCGGGCGGTTCCGCGACATGCAGCAGCGCCTGCTGGATCACATGGGCTGGAAGAGGTAACCGCCCAAGGTCCCCAGCGGAGTCGTTACTTGCCTACCGACCCCGACGATTCTTGCGACCTCGGCGCAGGTCGTCGTTTGTGCCGGGGCCTCCGTCGGCCGGCATCTTGACGCGCACCTTCGCGTATGGCGGCTGTTTTCGCACCCACCGCACGAACTTGCGGATTTCCTCCCTTTCCAGGATCGATTCGCGGGTGTTGAACTCCCGTTCCAACTGCTTGTTGGTCAGCACGGCGTGAATCGTCTTGTGGCAGGGCGGGCAAACCAGCATCAGCCGCTCCCGGACTTCTTCGCGCGTGAAGTCCCGCTTGTTCCGCCGGTTACTGTGACGGGTGCGCGGGATCAGGTGGTGCTCGGTCAGGTCGATGACCTCGCGGCCGCACATCTCGCAGATTCCCTGTCGCTTTCTTCCCATGGGAGGCATTGTACCCCATACGGCCGACCTATCCAAAACGAGCAGTTCTGTTCGAGGGGGCCAATCCGGCGACCAGAGCGGAAAGGTCAGACCTCGGGTACCTGTGCGTTTATGGACGCAATTTCTGGAAGTATTCCGATTTTCCCTAACTTTTCGGAACGAATCTTGTCTGGCATCACGTAATGAGGGTGAAAGCAGCCTTCCACGAGGATTGGAGGCCTTACCATGCTGAATGAGACCAACACAATCCAGACTCAGGACGAACGCTACATCGCCGAGACGGCCGTCCGGATCGTCCGGAAAGTCGGGCGTCGCATCCGCAGGTCGATCCCGATCGATTGGGAAGACGCCAATCTCGTGCAAGTGGTGTCCGTAAATGTCGAGACCGGGGCGGCCGATTTGCCGCCTGCCTGATAGATAGGCCGAACGGGTATCTTTGCAGGCCCGTGACCACTCACGAGTTTCCCCCCGTCAGGAAACCACCAAAAAATGGAGCCAGCCGCTGCTGTATAAGCTCGGCTGGCTTCCGGTGGTGAGGCACTCGATGATATTCTACTTCCCCCGTCGCGGTCAGTCTCGTGGCTGGACTGGACGGCAGACTCTGTTCATGAGCCGCTGGTGACCTTCCGCGCCTTCATGCCGGGGCGGCCACCGATGCGTTTGCGCTTTTTGCGGCGGCGCCCGGGCTGGGGCAGGTCGGGCTTGGGCACCCGTACGGGGTGATCCTCGACGGTCTGGACTGCCTCGGCGGCCGTCTTTGCAAACAGGTCAGCACGGACCTCGTCGGAGAGTCCTTCGGCCCGGTTGAAGACCCCGCCTGTGACCAATATCTGCATGTCGTCGCACACGCCGACCTCCCGGATAAGGTCGATCAACCTGCGGACGTCGGGAACCCCGTCGGGGTTGGTTCCGTAAACGACCAGAACGTCAGGGGTTATCTGCCCGACAAACTGCAGGATTTCATCGTTGGGCACGCCCGAACCCAGGAACCACACGCTGTACCCGCTCGCCTCGAACAGGTCGCACATCATCTGGGCGCCCAGTTCGTTGCCCTCGCCGTCGCCGCAGCTTACCACGATGCGTCGGCCGTTTTTGGGCTCGCGTGCAAGGAACATGTGCAACTGGTCGGCGATCATCCGGTTGATGCGGGTCGCCATGTGCTCCTTGATGCGGGAGATGTGGTTCTCGCGGTAGAGCTTGTCGATCTGCTCCATCGCCGGCCAGATGATGGACTTGATCAGCTTGGCGGCAGGGGTGCCGCGGTCCTGTGCGGCGAAGATGAGTTCGCGTGCTTCACAGCGCTTCCCGGCGAAGAGATGCTCGAGGTACTGCTTGAACAGTTCTGCGATGGTCATGGTGACGGGTCCTGAACTGGGTCACCTTTCTCGAACCTCCGTTCCCGGTTGGTGACGCGTGTGGGGCTGAGATCCCTCCAGCCCGCGAAATCACCGGTCGGTTGTCCTTCCGGATCATGCTCACACAATCCGGTCGACCGGCGGTTTTGCCATGTGTGCCAGCTATTAGATCGTCAACCTGCTTGAGAAAACTATAGCGAAAATGTGAAGATAGGCAAGATAGGAAGGCAGGGCAAAAATGCAGGACGGGCCGGTGCGACGGGCCTCGGAAGTTTCAGCTTAACATCAGTATATGTAATCGTTTGTGTCGATGACTGAGGCTGGGCCTTGACTTTGTGAGGGGCAGGAGTGGCGTGTGCAGGTGCCGTGGAGACCCGGGCAACCCACCAGGGATGGACCGTCTGTAGCGATTACCCGAGAGTGCGGATTGTGCAAAATGCCAGCCGATCAGCTTGCGGACGACTGCGTGCACGCCCGGGGACCGGGCTCGGCGAGCACCACCTGGTTTCGACCGGCCGCCTTGGCCTCGTACATCGCCTCGTCGGCGCGGTGAACCAGGCGTTCGAGGTGCAGGTCGTCGCCCGGCGAGACCACCGCCACGCCCACACTGATGGTCAGCGGGAGTGTCCGCCCGGGGATCTCGATGGGTCGCTCGGCCACGGCTTGGCGGAACTTCTCGGCGCGACCGAGGGCGCTGTTTTCGTCCAGGCCCGGGAGCACCGCCAGGAACTCCTCGCCGCCATATCGGCCGACCGAGTCGTAGTTGCGGAGGTTGTGGACCATCCGCTGGCTGACCTGCCGCAGGGCGGCATCGCCGGCGCGGTGTCCGAAGCTGTCGTTGATGTACTTGAAGTGGTCGATGTCGGCGAGCATGACCCCCAGGGGGCGCGACTCGCGGTCGACCCGCGCCAGTTCGCGCGAGATCGTCTCGAGGATCGCACCACGGTTGAGCAGTTCGGTGAGGGGGTCGTGGGTCGCCTGTTTGCGAAGGGCTTCCTGGGCGTCCAACAGCTTGGCCTGCAGGTCGATGATCCGCCTGGCGGCACGGATGCGGACTTCCAGTTCGTCGGAATCGAAAGGTTTGGTGATGTAGTCGTCGGCCCCGGCGTCCAGGCCCTGGATGAGGTTTTCTTTGCGGTTCTTGGCGGTCAGCAGGATGATGTAGGTGTACTCGTCGCGGGCTTCCTTGCGGATCTGGCGGCACAGCTCGATTCCGTCCATGCCGGGCATCATCCAGTCGAAAATCGCCAGGCGGGGCGGATCGGGCTCGCGTGTGAAGCTCTCCCATGCCTGGTCCCCGTCGCAGGCCACCAGCACGTCGTATCCCCATCGGCTCAGCGTGCCTTCCAGCAGCCGTCGGGATACCGGCTCATCTTCGGCTATCAGGACTCGCAACCGCGGACTCCTTCAGAAACTGTTTCAGCGCATCCATCAGGCGGTCCACCTTGTCTTCCAGGCGTTCGGTCAGCTTGATCGCCCCGATGAGGTCTCCCTTTTTGGCGGTCTGCTCCAGGGCAAGGGCCGCTTCGAACACCTCATCGGCAACGATACTTCCGGCCGCTCCTTTAAGACTGTGGGCCGATCGATTCAGGGCCGGTGCGTCTCCTCGTGCCAGGGCACTTCGGATCTCGCCGACCAGGTTGGGGCAGGTGTCCACGAAAATCGACACGATCTCGATCAGCAGCTCTTTACATCCATCGGCACGATTGGCCGCGCGCTCAATACTAAACACCCTTTCGCTGATAGGAATGGGCTTGGGACCGTGGGAATCGTCCACCTCGGCGGCTTCCTCCGGTCCGAAGAGCCTGGCCATCGCCCCGGCAAGCAGGGAGGGATTGATCGGCTTGGAGACGTAGTCGTCCATGCCCGCTTCCAGGCAACGCTCACGGTCTCCCTTCATCGCATGGGCGGTCATCGCAATAATCGGAACGTGAGCGCCGCTGCTGTCCTCTTTTCTGCGGATCGAAGCCGTCGCTTCCAACCCGCTGACGCCGGGCATCTGCACGTCCATGAGCACCAGGTCGAAGGGCTCGTTCTCGTGCAGTTCCAGGGCGGCGGCGCCGTTGTCGGCCACCTGCACCGTATGTCCCCATTTCTCCAGAAGATGGCAGGCCACCTTCTGGTTGACCGGGTTGTCCTCGGCCAGGAGGATCCGCAGCCTGCGTCGCAGGCGCTGTTGCCCCTCGGGTGTTTCGTCGGCCGCCTCCAGGGCATCCTGGTCTCCGAGGGCATGGAGGATCGCTCCCAGCAGGTCGGTGGGAAGTACCGGCTTGTAGAGATGGTGGGCGACGTCCATCGAACGGCACCGCAACGTCTCGCCACCGGCGCCGGCGGAGGTCAGCAGCATCACCAGCGGCACCTCCTGTCCCAGGTGCTGACGCAGGCGGCGGGCGGTTTCGAAACCGTCCATGCCCGGCATGTGCGAGTCCAGCAGCACCAGCTCGAAGGGGCGCCCGTCGCGGAGGCTGCGGACGGCCGACTCTACGGCCGAGACGCCGTCGGCGGCCGTGACCGCCTCGATGCCCCAGCGGTGGAGGATGTCCACGAGGATTTCCCTGCCCGGGGCGTTGTCGTCCACCACCAGCGCCTTGAGACCGGCAAGACGGCCGGTGGGGTTGCGGTCGTCCCTGGAGCGTTGCTCGCGCACGCCCACCTGCACGGTGAAGTGGAACTTGCTGCCTTTGCCCATTTCGCTTTCGACCCAGATATTCCCGCCCATCAGCATTACCAGTTGGGCGGAGATCGAGAGCCCCAGCCCCGTGCCGCCGAAACGTCGCGTGGTCGAGCCGTCAGCCTGCTCGAATGCGTCGAAAATGGCCGAGAGTTTCTCCGGCGGGATGCCGATCCCGGTATCCTGCACAGAGAAATGCAGCGTCATCTCTCCGTCGTGGGGCTCGCCGTCACAGGCGACGCGGGCGGTTACCTCGCCGGTCTCGGTGAATTTGACGGCGTTGCCGATCAGGTTGATGATGATCTGCCGAAGACGTCCCGGGTCGCCGATGAGCCGGTCGGGCATGGAGTCCTTGACGTCGCACAGCAGTTCCAGGTCCTTCTCCCATGCCTTGATGCGAACATCGGCGAGTGCCTGCCCGACGGTGTCTGCCAGGGAGAAGTCGATACAGTCCAGCGAGAACTTGCCCGCCTCGATCTTCGAGAAGTCGAGAATATCGTTGATGATGTTCAGCAGCGATTCGCCCGAGTTGCGCACCAGCGTCATGTACTCCCGCTGCTCGGGGCTGAGCGGGGTCTCCAGTGCCATCTCGGTCATGCCGATGATGCCGTTCATCGGCGTGCGGATTTCGTGGGACATCTTCGCAAGGAAATCGCTCTTGGCGCGGCTGGCTTCCTCGGCAAGGCGTTTGGCGTTGACCAGTTCGGTCACGTCCACGAACGACTCGATCCCCCCGATGATCTCCCCGGCGTCGTCGCGAACGAGGTCGGCACTCTTCAGGATCGTAATCGGGGTCCCGTCTTTGCGCGTAACCACGCACTGCCGGCGGCTGATGGCCTCGGTCCGCTCGGGATCGAACAGTCCGCAGTGGTCCCGGCACGGCTCGCCCTCCAGCATCGAGCAGCATTTCCCCAGCACCTCTTGCTCGGAGAAGCCGGTAATGTCGCAGAACGCCTGGTTGACCATGGTGATACGACGGCGGTTGTCGACGGTGAACATCGCGCCGGCGGCCGTGGCGAGCAGCTTCTTCTGGAACTCGTTGGCTTCGCGCAGTGCCCGCTCGCGGCGCTCCAGGTCGTCCACCACATTGAGGGTCGCACGGCGGGCGTCTTCGAGCTGTTCGGCGCGGATCGCCAACTCACCGCTGACGCGCTCGGCCCGAAGGCAGGCGTCCCGGGCGAGTTCCTCGGCGCGCTTGCGGGCGGTGACATCGAACGCAACGCCCACCATGCCCTCGATGTGCCCTTCGGCATCGCGTACGGGGGCCATCGACAGCGCCAGGTCGGCAATCTCGCCCGACCGGCTCCGCGTTGCCCGTTCGATGCAGACCGCCTCTCCGTTCTCCAGAACGCGCCGGTCCTCGCGGCTGAACTTCACCGCCTGGCTGGGCGAGAACAGCTCGGCGTCGGTCTTGCCGACCGCGTCGCTGCTGATGTCGCCGAACATCTCGTAGTACATACGGTTGACCGCGGTGTACCGACCGGCCGTGTTCTTGAGAAATACGCAGGCGGGTATGTTCTCCAGGATCGCCTTCTGCCGCTGGAG
>JBKHHV010000167.1:0-8130 GCA_046539005.1 Phycisphaerae bacterium | reverse complement strand
TAAATCCAAAGACTACCCGAGCCGGGGATGGCTCACTTCATAGCTTCTCCTTGGCTGCGGCCGATACTGCGATGTCCCCAGCCTACCGGCCGACCGGCCGCCGGGCAAGACGCCACTGCCCGACGGGTGGCGAACCGCCCGCACGCCACTTACAATGCCTCCATGAACTATCCGACCATCCAACGCCGCAGGTCCCGCCCGGTGCAGGTGGGCAACGTGACCCTCGGCGACGATGCGCCCATCGCCGTCCAGAGCATGACCAACACCCCTACCTCCGACGCCGGGGCGACCATCGCCCAGTGCGAGCAACTGGTCGGGGCCGGGGCCCAGGTCGTCCGCGTCGCGGTACCTGCCCCCGAGGACACGGCCGCTCTGGGGGAGATCGTCCGGGCGATCCCCGTGCCCGTCGTCGCCGACGTACATTTCCACTTCGACCGGGCACTGGAGGCGATCGACGCCGGGGCAGCGAAGATTCGCCTCAACCCCGGCAACATCCGCGAGCGCGAGCAGGTACGCCGCGTGATCCGGGCGGCCGCCGATGCGGGCGTGGCGATCCGCGTGGGTGTCAACGAGGGGTCCATCATCGCCCGCCGGGGCGAGCAGCGAACCGCCGACCTGGCGCGCCCGCTGGATGAACTGATGGCCGAGAAGATGGCCGAGTATCTCGAAGTATTCCAGGAGGAGGGGTTCGAGCAGTTGGTGCTCTCGGCGAAGAGTCACGACGCGGCGACCACCGTGGCGGTCAACCGACGGCTGGCCCAGCGGTGGGACTACCCCCTGCACCTGGGCGTAACCCACGCCGGCACGCGGGAGACCGGGGCCATCCGGTCGGCGGCGGCGCTGGGGACGCTGCTGTGCGAGGGCATCGGCGACACGATCCGCATCAGCTTCGCCGGCGACCCGGTGCACGAGGTCTCGGCCGGCGTGGAACTGCTGTGCTCGCTCCGCCTGCGCCGCCGGCGAGGGGTGGAACTGATCGCCTGCCCCACCTGCGGACGTCTGCAGATGGACCTGACCCGCGTGATCGACGAGGTCCGCGAGGCGCTCTCGGAGGTGCGCACCCCGCTGACGGTGGCGATCATGGGTTGCGTGGTGAACGGGCCCGGCGAGGCCGAGGGGGCCGACATCGCCCTCTGCGCCGGCAAGGGCAAAGCCGCCCTGTACGTCGGCGGCAAGCTGCTGCGCACCGTGGATGCCGACGACGCCGCCCGGGCGGTCGTCGACGAAGCGCTGAAACTCGCGGAGGAGTGACCGCCCCGGCCGCCCGAACCACGCGGCCGCCACCGTCGATGCCGGGGCGTTTCGGCATTCGGGCAGCGAGCATCTTGACACGCCGGGGGTGGGGCAGTAGGATTCGTGTCGTTACGGGTGCCCCGTATTGTGACGGGGCCCACAAGGGAAGGCCGTGCAAATCGGCCGCGGACGCGCCGCTGTAACCGGCGACGAACGCTGCAGAATGCCACTTCCGCAACGCGGAGTTGCGGTGGGAAGGCGCAGCGGGAGAACGACCCGGAAGCCAGAAGACCTGCCCGTAACCAGCCTGATGGTGCCTTCGCGAGAAAAGGCCGTACCTGGGTTCCGGACCGTGCATGCATGCCCCGGCCCTTCGCGCGAAGGTCGGGGTTTTTTCGTAGGCTGGCACGGTATCGACGTTCTCTGCGCCCGCGATGGCGCCGAACGTCGGACTCCTGCGCCTCCTGCCTCTCCCCCACCACCAGCCTGACGGTTGCCGACCTTGCGCCCGGGTCGCCGACCCGTTCCCGTGGGCCTGCCGAAAGGAAGGAACGCCCGGCCATACTCGCTCTTGCTGCATCCTGACGGAACGAAACATCCACTCAACCAACAGACAACCATCGATCCGCCGCCGTGCGGGTCGGGAGAGAACACATGAAGAGACTTGCACTCGCATTCACCTGCCTGCTGACCGTGGCCGCGGCCGTGCCCGCCGACGTCACCACCGTGGGCACCGGCAACAAGACCGCCAGCCTGTTCGTCCAGTTCGAAGACCGCAGTTTCCACGAATTCCAGTATCGCTTCGACGGCAGCATTACCGGCGAGGACCTGCTGACCGAACTCGATGCCCGCACCGATCTGGCGGTCCAACTGCAGGACTACGGTTTCGGGTACTTCGTCAACGCCATGAGCTACCAGGGACACTCCAACGGCCTCTATCGCGGGGGCGAGGACTGGTGGCACTACTGGAACCGCCCGGCCGGCGGGGAATGGTCGGCCTCGTGGGTGGGCATCTCCGACCGCGTGCTCGACGACGGCGATGCGGACGGGTTCGTGTACGGCTACGCCGACGCCCCCGGGGCCCTGCCGGAGGCGAACTTCAACGACAGCTTCACCGCACCGCCCGGCACCTTGGCCCAGAGCCTCGGGTACGAGGTCCACAGCCAGATGAACGCCGGTGCGAAGGCATCGGTCGCCACCGACCCCACCGACGCCAGTAACCAGGCGCTGCTTCTGCACGCCGACGAGGGCGACGTGGCGATCTCCAACGAGTGGACCGTGCCGCTGGCCCCCCAACTGGACATCGCCTTGCGGTACCTGTTCGACACCACAGGCAAGCTGGAGGTGCTCGTGGACGGCGCGGTGATCGACACCATCGTGGCACCCACCGAGGGACCCGGCTCGCCCGGAAGCGGCGTGTGGGCCCAGTACGAACGCACCATCGACGTAACCGCCGGCAGCACGATGTCGTTCGAAGTCCGCCTCAGCAACGACGGCGACCCGGACGTCTACATCGACGACCTGTCGGTCACGCCCGAACCGACCACGCTGGCGCTGCTGGCATTGGGAGCCTTGCCGGTCATCCGGCGGCGGAAACGCTGAAAGGAACTGCGTTGAACACGCAACCGTTGATGAATCTGATCCGAGTGGTCCTGCTGGCCGGCGCGTTGGCGTCGGCCGGCGGGGCTGCCCGCCCCGAGACCGGGGCCGCTGCGGCGTCTCCCTTCGCCTCGTCCGTCGAGAGCTACTACGCCGGCTTCGGGGCCGGACAGTACACCTTCTCCTCCACCGCGCTGGGACCGCCCTCGGTCGATACCGACCCCGACCAGGACAGCATGTGGGAGATCGATCCGGTCGCCGTGGTCCCCGTGTTCCCCGCCTGGCGGACCGACCAGGTGGTTACCGTGGCCCCCGGCGGGCACCTGACGCTGGCTTTCGATCACAAGGTCGTCGATGACCCGATGAACCGCTACGGGGTGGACCTGACCGTCTTCGGCAACTCGGCACTGGCAACGGCCGACACCCGGTGGGACAACACCGACCCGGCCGATTTCTCCGTCCAGCCAAGCAGCTCCCGCGAAGCCGGACGCGTGCTGGTGAGCCAGGACGGTACTACCTGGCACGAACTGGACACCGTCGCCGACGGGTTCTACCCCACGCTCGGACGAACATACGACCCGGCCGATCCGGACCTGTCGATGGGAGACTGGAACCACTGGTGGGGCGAACCGACCGACCCGACACTGCCGATGGACCCCGCCTTGGGACCCGAGCAGTTTGCCGGCATGACCCTGGAGGAAGTCTGCCTGCAGTACGGCCGATCGGCCGGTGGACGCGGACTGGACCTGGCGAACCTGCCGGAAAGCTGGGCCGACCCCCTCACCGGGAACAAGTGGATCCGCTACGTCCGCTTCGAAACGCCCGCCACGATCTACGACTCGCCCGAGATCGACGCCCTGGCCGACGCGGCCGTCCATGGACTGACCCCCGGCGACGTAGACGCCAGCGGTACCGTCGACTTTTCCGATGCCTGGGCGGTACTCGCACACTACCGTTCCCCGGCCGATACGTTCGGATGGGCCGACGGTGACTTCAACGGCGACGGACGCGTGAACGACGCGGACATCCAACTGCTGCTGGACAACTACTCGCCCGACGCGGCCGTCTCCGTCGCGACCGTCGCCGGCGCCTTTGCCGTACCCGAGCCGGGGATGCTGCTGATGCTCACAGTCGCTGGAGTGCTTCTGCCGCGCCGCCGGGCCTGACCGCCCGGACCCATGAATCCATGCAACGCACAACGCCAGACATTCCGACCCGGAGCCATGCCGGCGGCTTTACGCTGATCGAACTGCTGATCGTGGTGGCGATTATCGCCCTGCTGGTTTCGATCCTGCTGCCCAGCCTCGCCCGCGCGAAAGACCAGGCCCGCCGCCTGCTGTGCCTGACCAACCTGCGGAACATGTCCACGGCCACGCAGACCTACGCCGCCGACAACAACGACCAGTACCCCATCGCCTACTACACCGAGGCGGTCGGGGACGTGCTGACCTCCTACGCGTGGGATTTCACCACCATCCGCGACCGTTCCACCCGCAGCGTCGACGTGATGCCCGGGCTGCTGTGGCACGGGCAGGGCGACTCGCGAGTGCAGCAGTGCCCCTCCTTCGACGGCGGGCACAACTGGACGGCCGACCCGTACACGGGATACAACTACAACACCAGTTACGTCGGTCACGGGCAGAAAGAGGGCATCGTTGCCCCCGCGCGGCTGGACGACGTCCGCAGCCCGGTCGACTGTGCCCTCTTCGGCGACGGCGAATACAGCGGCGGGGCGAACAAGTTCATGCGGTCGCCGTTTCCCAGCGACTCGGACGCTGGCTTCACCGCCCGCTCGGCCGGGACGCAGGGCTTCCGCCACCTGGGGACCACCTGCGTTGCCTGGGCCGACGGACACGCCGGCTGGCTCGACCAGCGCCACACCGAGACCATCCCCTCCCAGGTCGATTCCATCGCCGACGGCACGGGCTTCCTGTCGGCCGACAATTCGGCCTATGACCTGGAATAGCGCCGCCGGATTGCCCGGGGGTACGCAGGCTACCGGGACTGCATGGTGGCCGCGCCCAAGGCACCTGGAACCTGGGACTTGGGATCTGAGCCGGCAAGGCGGGGAGAGCCCGTGCCACTTCCAGCCCTGTTCGATGCGATGGGGATGCCTGCCAGGCCAATTCCAGAACAGCGCCGGGTTCCTGCAACCGCCCCCGGGTTGCCTTGGCGTTCAGCGCTGTTCGCGGCAGCCCCCATCGCCTGCTTCGCAGGCACTTCCCCCAGAGTGGGGGAAGGGTTTTTACCGGGCCTGCCGTCGCTAATTCCAGACCCGCTGCGGATTCCGTCAAACGCCCCCGGGTTGCCTTGGCCTTCAGCGCTGTTCGAGGCAGCCCCCATCGCCTGCTTCGCAGGCACTTCGCCCAAGCCGGGGGAAGGGTTCCAGCCCTTCGGCGGACAACGGCGGGTCGCTTCTGTTCCGCCCTGAAAGGGCGGTGGCGAATGGCCGGGCGGCGTGAGGCCCCGGAAAAGGGCGGCCCAGAAGCGCGAGCCCAACGGGGCGACACGAGTTCATAACTGCGAGACTGCATGTTTCTCCGCTTCGCGTAGAAACATGGCACCCAGCAGGCGGAGAAGCAGGGCACCCAACCAAGCTCAGGAAGGCAGTGGAGCGGCGGTCTCTGCGGGGAAGAGTCTTCCGAAGGCAGCCCCCATCGCCTGCTTCGCAGGCACTTCCCCCAAGTCGGGGGAAGGGTTATTGGCCCGCCTGCCATCGTCAATTCCATATCCGCTGCGGATTCCGTCAAACGCCCCCGGGTTGCCTTGGCGTTCAGCGCTGTTCGGCGCAGCACGGGGGTCAGCGACACCCGTAGGACCCGGCGCTTCCCATTCACAGTTCCCCCTAAGGGACCGCCTACCGATTTCGCCCGCGGAACAGCAGGCGGATGGGGACCTCGGCGAACGGAGTCATTTCACGAAGGCGGTTAACCAGGAACCGCTGGTAACCCTGATCGAAGCTGCGGACGTCATTGACGAAGCAGACGATCGTCGGCGGACAGGTGGCGATCTGCGTGGCGTAAAGAATCTTCGGAGGCTTGGTGCCGGCCTTGTGGCTGGGGCCTCGCATCGCGGTGATCTGCTCGATCACCTGGTTCAACTCGGCCGTCTGCATGCGGTGATTCGCCTGCCGGTAGAGCTGCCGGGCGACGGTAATGGTCTCCCGGACGTTCATGCCCTCGCTGGCCGAGGTGAGCGTGATGGGGGCGTAGGCCAGCTCCGGAAACATCTTCTGGAGATACTCGTCGTACTGCTCGGCGTCGGCAACCCCGCGGGCGAGGTCCCACTTGTTGACCACCAGCAGTACCGGCTTGAACTCCTCGGCAATCATCCCCGCCAGGTGCTTGTCCACCTGCGACACCTGTAGCGACGCGTCAATCAGCATCGCCACCACGTCCGCCCGGCGGATCGACCTCAACGCCCGGTGCATCGCGTAGTACTCCACGTCGTCGCGGATCTTCCGCTTTTTGCGTAGGCCGGCCGTGTCGATCAGCGTGAAAGACTCCCCATCGAGGGTCACCTGCACGTCGACGCTGTCGCGCGTGGTGCCGGGGACCTCCGAGGCGATCACCCGCGGCTCGCCCACCAGCGAGTTGATGAACGTGCTCTTGCCGGCATTGCGTTTTCCGACAATCGCCAGTTCCATCGGCTTGCGGCCCGAGCCGGCAACCGCCACCTGCCCCACGCGGCGGCGAAGCTCCTCCCGCAGCAGTTCGATCCCGTTACCGTGATTGGCCGAGATCGCGATCGGCTCGCCGAACCCGAGCTTCTGGAACTCGTGGACCTCGCTGACCAGGTCGACCTCGTCGATCTTGTTGGCCAGCAGCACCACCGGCTTGTCCAGGCGGCGGAGCTTCTGGGCGACGTGGTTGTCCAGCGGGGTCACCCCCTCGCGGGCGTCCACGACGAAGAGAATGAGCCCCGAGGCCTTGATGGCGTAGGCGATCTGGTTCTCGACGTGCTCGGTAAGATTGTCGACGTCTTCGATGCCCATCCCGCCGGTGTCCACCAGCTCGACGTAGGCCCCCTCGCCGGGGGCGGCGTCGTCGTCGACCGCCAGCGGGGCCGACACGCGATCGCGCGTGACCCCCGGCGTCGCCTGGACGATGGAGATCCGACGACCCATCAGGCGGTTGAACAAGCTGCTCTTGCCGACGTTCGGTCGGCCGACGATGGCGACTACGGGAAGTTGCATGGTCGGGATACTCTACACGAGATCGCGATATTGACAAGCGACATTCCGCCTCAGTCTATCGCGGTTGCGGTCCGCCAGGCCATCGCGAATTGCCAACGGTCCCGCGGGGCACTACAATCGCCGACGGGAGAAACACATGGATTTCGTCATCGGGTTCGTTATCGGAGCGGTCATCGGGGCGGGCATCGCCCTGGCGGTGTCGCTGGCGCGGTCGCGCCAGGCAGCCACCCAGGCCGCACAGCAACGCCAGGCCGACCTGCAACAGATGCGGGAGGCGTTCGCATCACTGGCAGGCGAGGCGCTGGACGCCAACGCCAAGCGGCTGTCCGAGCAGCACGCGGCCGTGCTGGACGGGCGAAAAGCCCTCATCGAGCAGTCGGTCAAGGCCGTCAACGAGCGCCTCGAGCAGGTGCGGCAGTTCATCCAGCGAAGCGAGACCGACCGCAAGGGCGACTTCGGCAAGCTGTCGGAGGCGGTGACGCGCCTGTCCGGGACGGCCGGTGAACTGCACAAGGTGCTGGCGTCCACCCAGCGTCGCGGGGCATGGGGCGAGCGCATGGCCGAGGACGTCCTGCGGCTGACGGGCATGCAGGAGGACATCAACTACGTCAAGCAGTCGTCCCGGTTTGCCGGCGGCGACCGCGAACGACCCGATTTCACGTTCTTCCTGCCCAACGACCTGAAACTGAACATGGACGTCAAGTTCCCGCTGGAAAGCTACCGGGCGTTCCTGGACGCCGAAACCGACGAACAGCGCCGGCGATGCCTCGGCGAACTGGTCAAGGCGGTGCGGGGGCACGTGCGGGCCGTCGCCCAGCGGGGGTACGTGGACGCCACCATCCCCACCGTGCCGTACGTGGTCATCTTCCTGGCCAGCGAGCAGTTGTACTCGCTGGTACTGGGCGCCGAGCCGGACCTGATCGATGAGGCACTGTCCCGCAAGGTGGTGCTTGCCAGCCCCCTGACGCTGTTTGCCATGCTGGCGGTCATTCGACAGGCCGCCGAAAACGCCAACGTCATGAAGACGGCCGGGGAGGTCATCGCCCTGCTGGGGCAGTTCGAGGACCAGTGGCAGCGCTACTGCGAGGAGATCGACCGGCTGG
>JBKHHV010000166.1:0-8308 GCA_046539005.1 Phycisphaerae bacterium | reverse complement strand
CATGGCTCGCCACAGGTTACCGGAACTGCTTCCGGTAGCGCGTAGGTGTGATGCCAACTTCTCTGCGGAAGACCACGCTGAGTCGCTCAGCGCCGGTGAAGCCACTGGCGAGGGCGACGCGCAGCATCGGCCAGTCGGTGTCCCTCAACAGCTGCTTGGCCCGTTGGACATGAGCGTTGCAGATCTCCTGGGACATGGTTCTGCCCGTCGACTTCCGGAACCGCATCTGAAGCGAACGCACCCCCGCACCCACCTCAGCCACGACATCAGCGACTAGCAGGGGCTCGTGCGCGTGCTGACGGATAAAGGACATAGCCTGGGCCACATCGGGGTCTTCCACAGCGAAGATATCGGAGGACTCGCGCAGCACGATGCCCTTTGGCGGGATCGGCCCTGGTACCTGTATCTGCTGTCGCTGCGAGGGCGTGCTCGTCATCAGGCGGTCCAACAGGGCGGCCGCCTCGTAGCCGATCCGGTCCGTGGCTATCTCGACGCTGGACAGAGGCAGATCGGACAGTTCGCACTGCACCTCGTCATTGTCCACGCCGACGACGGCGACATCGTCCGGCACCCGCAGGTCGTTCAGGTTGGCGGCATCGATCACGTGCCGCGCCCAGCCGTCGTTGGTGCCCATGACCGCCAGGGGAAAGCTCTGGCGCGCGAGCCATGGCGCAAGTGCGTGGTCTGCCCACGCGGGGGTGAACAACGGCGGGGGCGGAGGCGCCAGGCAAATATGTCCGTCTTGGGCAAGCCGTTGGCGGAAGCCTTCCTCGCGCTGGCAAGAGAACCGCCTGCCGTCGCGTCCTACGAACGCGAACTGCTTGAACCCGCAGTCCAGGAAGTGTTCGGCAACCATTACGCCGACCTGGCGGTCGTCCGAGATCACCCGTGGGAAAGAAGATTTCGCTTCGGCGTTGGAGACGTTCACCGCGGGGCAGTGAAGCCGCCTTGCCGCCTCGGACCGCTCGGGCGGGGCCAGGGCACCGATGACACCGTCCACTTCCACTCCATCCAGATGAGCAGGACCGACAATGGGGCTGCCATGGTACCGTACGAACTGCCATCGATGCTGTCGGGCTACATACCGCCGAACCCCGCGCAGGATTCCCACGCCGTAGAAGCTCTGTACGTCAAAAAGCAAGGCGACGCGTCGCTGCAGGGGCATTGGCATCCTCATGGCAGCAGGTTCTTATCCGGTGCGGGTTTCCACAGAAGATACAGTAGCCGGCTGTGCGCCAATTAGCAAGATTTTTGCGCCATTCGGCATGGAACCTCTGCGGCGTCTATGACAGACTGATGATTGCTGAGAGGATGCGTCGGCCTTGGAGTCGTGAGCATCCCTACATGTTGCCAGGAGACACTATGAATCATCTCGCCGGTACTCTTGCTCGGATCTGCCTCCTCCTTGTTGTCTGCGCATCTGGCCCTTCGCTTGCGGAGACGGCAGCGGACTTGGCCGGTCCGCTCGGGGCGGATGTGACGGTCGAGACGCTTCGGGTCTCGCAGGCGGGGCAGACGATCCGGCCGGGAGATCACGTGCTGACGGTCCGGAAGGGCTTGGTGGGGCCGGAGCAGGCCCTCGAGAGACTGACGGTCCGCTGCGACGGTCGCCGGGGCGGGA
This sequence comes from Phycisphaerae bacterium, assembly GCA_046539005.1. Taxonomy (GTDB): domain Bacteria; phylum Planctomycetota; class Phycisphaerae; order SM23-33; family SM23-33; genus CAZFPT01. The sequence goes on along the minus strand of JBKHHV010000166.1, from coordinate 6,687 downwards.
TCCGCCTTGCCGGCGATGCCGACTTTCTTGGCACGCTTCGCGGCAACGGCAACGTCCAGATGTTCCTCGACGGCGCGACGGTCAACTTCTCGGGTCGGCTGGAGGCGGCCGACAGCGGCGACACGAACACGTACTTCCGCCTCTCCGGCGGCAGCAGGCTGCTGTTCACAGCCGACGCGGCGATCAACCAGCAGATGCCGAACATGATCTACGCGCGGGTGATCTGGACGTACGGCCAGGGGCGCGACGACATCGTGGAGTTCGCCCCGAAGTTCCGCGCCGACCACATGGGCTACCCGGATATCGAGCGCTGGCATGCGGACGGCTTCTCCGTCCTGTTCGTGGGAGAGGTAACGCTGATCACGCACGACTCGCGGAGCCTGCCGACGGTGCACAAGAAGGCCGGCTCGGGCGGGCACACCCACCACGGCGTGCTTTCCTTTACCTCCGGGAAGCAGGCGCTGTGGATCGTCCGGTCGCGTCCCCAGCAGTACGACGGGGTGCTGGACTGGGCCGAGACGGTGACGATGCGGACGGAGAAGGACTTCACGCAGATCGGCCACTACAGCGAGGACTCGCACTGCTACTTCGGGACGCGCACGACGGAGGGCGGAACGTTCATCAAGGAAGGCCCGGCGGCCCTGAACCTCCTCGGCACGCAGGCCTACTCGCCGGGCTCCCGGATGCTGGTGCGGGAGGGAGTGGTGCGGATGTTCACCAACCCCGCCGGCGCCAACGAGGTCTTCAAGCGGACGGTGAAGCGCCCGGAGAACCGCTGGGGGCCGAACCTCCAGGTCGAGGTGGCGCCTGGGGCGAAGTTCGTCGTTGCCACACCGGAGCATGTGGGCGTCGGGCTGGCATCGCTGCAGAGCGAGGGGACGGTGGACGTGCGGCGCGGGCCGGTGCGGGTGGAGGGGGAGCTGACGCTGGGGCCCAAGTCGCTCCTGGAGGTGGAGTTGCCGCGCCAGCCCAGCCGGACGCCGCTGATCGCTGCCGGCGGCTCGGCACGCGTGAACGGCCGCATTCGCCTGCGCAACGACGCGCTGCGGCCCGGACGCTACGTGCTCATTAAGGCCCGCGAGATCAGCGGACAGCTGCAGATCCAGGCGCCCGACGGCGTGGAGGCGACGTGGGACGCCGGGGCGATCGTTGTCGGGGACAGGCCGGCCGAGTAGCAGCTTGCCTCCGGGGGCAGACCAGTGGCAACTGGCGGGGCCACCCGATCCTGGGCAGGCGCATCGAAGGCCTGCGGAAGGCGCATCGCCTCGAGCACTCGGCCCCTTGCGCGTTGATGCAGCGGTGACAGATGTGAGACAACGACATTTCGGCCAAGCGAGCCGTGGCTTCGCCGGCCGTGGAACATGCAGCACATGAGGAGACTGAACATGGCGAAGTATCAGCACATGAGGAGACTGGACATGACGAAGTATGCTCACGTTGTGATGATGATGTTCGCAGGCCTCCTGATATGTACAGGTCCAGTGGCCGCTGAGGAGCCGCAGGTCCAGCGGCAGGATGGGCAACTGGTCGTGACGCTGCCTGAGCAGGTCCAGTTGCGGTTCGCGCTGGAGGACGATCTGCTGCTCGGGCTGAACCGGGCGAGCGTGCAGGACGTGGAACTGACCAGCGCACAGACCGTGCAGCGGCCGATGCTCGCCCAGGAGTGGGGCAAGGACCGGATGGTCTGGCCGCTGCTGCGGCTGAAGGATGTTGCCGTCGACGGCAAGACCGTCCGCATCGAGACCGAACTTCTCGGGACGACCGACGAACAGGTGATGCGGGATGTCTTCGTTTTTACCAAGGAGGGGCAGATCCACCGCGACTACTATCGCTTCGCGCACCTGCGCCTGCCGGCGGAGGTCTGCCAGCTCTCCTTTGTCCGCCAGCAGGCCAAGCGCCTCGCCGACAAGCTCAAGCCGGCGGGGACGCTGACGTGGGTGATCCGGCCGGACCAGCGCACCATCGCCGGTTGGCCGTACGCCGGTTGGAAGCAGCACGTGGAGGTCCATCTGGCTGACGGGCGCAAGGTCAATGTCTTCCGCCAGGCCGGCACGTGGGAACTCGGCGGCGAGGCGGCCGGCGCGACGCTGGTGAACCTCCGCTACCGCGGGCTCGGCAAGCTCGAACAGCCGTTGTCGGCCGACCCCGACGGCGGCGTGAAGGAAGCCTTCAGCACCACGGAGATCATGCCGGGGGCGGTGGGCGACGCGCCGGCCGTCTCGCCGGTGGTGCCTTCCGGCGAGAGCGTCACGGATCGCGGCTATGGGTTGCGGCACCGGGTGGGGGCGTGGATTGCGCGGATGGCCCGCGGGGCTGGGCACGGCTTTGTGGACTTCCAGTACCGCCCAGAGGCGATCCTCTGCAGCTTCTACGAAAAGCAGGGCAACCTGCGGGCGCTGACGGAGGTGTTCCCGGAAGATCGGCAGGTCTCGCAGACCGACGAGGAGTTCTTCGCCAACACGGACCGCTTCAGGACGCAGGACCAGGTCTACCTGGCGCTGGTGACGGAGGACAACCCGCTGGCGACGCACGACAGCCGCACCCGCTGGAAGGAGGTCGACCAGTACGTCCGCGACCTGGTGGCCGAAGAGCTCGACTTCGTTCAGCGGGAGGTCGTGCCCGGGATCGGCATCCTCTATGACGGCGGCTGGGCGAAGTTCTACCGCGACCTGGCGGATTCCGGCGTGGCGAACTACGCCGCACAGGGCGTGCAGAAGATCGTCGTGCACAACCCGGGGCTGATCAACGGTCGCTACCAGGGCCCTGGCGGTCCGCCCAAGACCGGCGGCGGGGTGTGCAACATATACGACTGGCGGCCCACTGAGGATATGAAGGAGCCCTGGAAGGCGTTCACGAAGGCGTGCGCGGAAAACGATGTCATCTACTACCCCTGGTGGAACGTCGTAATCTGGAAGGACGGCCCGTTTGCTGACGAGTTGGGCCTCGATCGCAAGCACTACTGCATCAACGCCCCCGGCGACTTCCACGGCGGCGGCTGGAGCGCCCCGGCCCAGCCGACCGACCGGCCCAAGCTCGTGATCAACCCGTTCGACAAGCGAGCCTTCCTGACGTGGTGGGATCGTCTGGCCGAGGCCCAGAACGCATACGGCCTCCAGGGCGTCTGGATCGACAGCTTCCAGAACAACACGATGACACACCTGGACTGGGCCAACGGGACCGGCAACTCCACGCAGCGCGAGTGGTGGGAGGCCTTCGCCGCCCTCAGCCGCCGCGGGGTCGCGCTGATGGGCGAGAGCAACGCCTTCCCCGGCCAGAGCTGTTCGATCGAGGTCCACGGCTGGGAGCAGCAGCCATGGCTCTTCCAGCACGTCTGGAAGTGGCTGCGAGGCAACGACCAGAAAGACTGGTCGAAGGAGAAATGGAACACAGTGGCCTTCGAAGTGATGGCCAACAAGGGCTGGGTCGCCCCCGATTGCAGCTACAACCGTCCGATCCCGGAGCGGTTTGCGACCTTCGAACGCTACGCCAAGGAGTACTCGGCGGCTTTGCCTGACATGCGGCGCAGCTACATTCTGCCGGAGGCGGGCGGAGTGCTTTGGCTGCCATACAGCGGCGACACCACGGGCGTATGGTTCTCGTTCTCCAAGCAGGCTTTGCCGTCCGGAGTCGAAGCATCCTACATCCTGGACGAGAAAGGGGCAGCGATTGGTGAAGTCACTGCCCAACGCACCTACCGCGTCAAGGGCAAGGACCTGCTGAAGGCGTTCGACGTGCGTCGCGGTTCGCTGGCGGACCCCCGTATCGGGCGAAAGCACCGACAGCCTAAGTATGTCTGGCCCAAGTGGGCCAGCGCCACCGAAAAGAAAACCTCCGACGAAGCGAAGGAGTGATTTCCATGAACAGGATAGCGGTTATTGCGGTTTCGGCCCTTCTATGCGCTGGAACAGTCCGGGCGGTTCCAGAAGCGGTCAAGGTGACCGAGAAGGAAACCACGCGCAAGATGAAGGTGGCCGACTACGTTGCCAACCAGAACCAGCCCAAGTCGATGTACCCGGACAGGACGACGATCCGGGAGATCGACTACACCTTCCCCCTGGTGACGCTGGACAATGGCCTCGTCCGTGTGGAGGTCGTGCCTACGCTCGGGGCGCGCATCCTGAAGGCAGTTGACCTCAAGACCGGTCGGTCCTTTGCAGGAGCTGTTGAAAAGTCCGAACATGCTCGGGGACTCCAGGACTATATTGGTTGGCACGCCGGGTACGTGGAGGCGTCATTCCCGTACTTCGAGCACGGTCTTGGCGTGCGACAGCCGGCGGGGTACCGGATCATCCGCGGCAAGGACGGCTCCGCGACAGTCGCGATGAACATGCGGTTCACGCAGCACCAGGAGCGGAGAAACATGGGTCGCTACGGGCGCTACTCACAGCGCACGCTCTCGGTGTGGGTGACGCTCCGCCCCGGCGAAGCAAGTTACACGGCGACCTACCGCGTCGACAACCCCAATCCATTGGGCCGAAGCAACCGACTCTGGACGGACGTGATCCTGTATACCGAGAAGTATGACGGCAAGCACATCCTCTACCCAGCCGGCTACGTGATGCCCCACGGCGGAGCGACGGTCAGCCCGTTCTATGCCAAGGGCGGTACCCAGCGTTGGATGAACGTGTCCCTCTTCGGTCTTTACTCCGAGTACGGCTTCTGCGGTGTATATTCGCCAAAGACCGACACCAACTGTCTTATAACAAAGGACCCGCAGGAGTGTCCGGGTCTGAAGCTCTGGACGCCCGGGAAAGCCGAGGGTGGCATTCTGGAACTCTGGCTCGGCAGCACATCGCTGTTCGAGGATCCAGGCCAGCTGCTCGATCCGTATGTACCCGTTCAGTACACACTTACCTTCTACAACGTTAGCGGCGTCGGGCGCGTGGAATACGCCGATCCCAAAGTGGCTGTTGCCCGGGCAGAGGACGGGTCGCTGAGGCTCGTCTCCCCTCGTTCCGCCAAGGCGCAAGTCACCAACGCTTCCGGCAAAGTGCTGGCGACCGGCCCGGTCGGCCCGCACAATCCTCTGGCGCTACCGGCCACCAAGAGCCTGGTCATCAAGCTGGACGGCAGGAAGGTGGCGGATCTCACGCTGCCTCTGACCTTTGCCGACACCCGCAAGCGGCATGCGGAGGTAAAGCCGCTGGGTGGCAAGCTGCGATTGGAACTGGAACAGAACGTGAACCACATCGGAGCTCCCACCGCCCGGGATGCAATCCGCCGCGGGGCTGAACTCCTCGAAGCCGGAAACGCAGCTGACCCGGAGGCCGCGCTCAGCTGGGCCAAGACCTGTTACCGCTACGGTCACCTGGACACGGCCGCCGGGCTGGTGAAGATGCTGAACGGTGACCCGAAGACACGGGAAGGGACGGACTACCTCGGTGGACTGATTGCCTGGGAGCGGGGTCAGAAGGTGGACTTCGGCAAGGCGGGGCTCGACGCGAACTACATGCGCGCCCTGCTGTCGATCCAGGAGGGCAACCCCAAGGCGGCCATTGCTCTGCTGAAGACGCTCATCGTCAAACGCCCCACCGTGTACCGTCCGCGGCTGCTTCTGGCCTACCTCACAGACGACGTGAAACTTGCAGAGCGGATGGCGGAGGAGAACCCCGCGATGCCTGAGGCCCAGCTTGTGCTGGAACTGCTGGGGAGCAAGTCGGCCGGAGAGGCGAAGGAAGCCTTGCTGCGGAACAACCCGGATGCGGCCCGGCAGGTCAAGGCCTTTGAGCAGGAGTTGACCAAGGGCCAGTGGCGGCACACGCCGCGTTATCAACCCCTGCTGCCCGAAGACCTACGCGAATGACGATGGAACTAAAGATCCACAGTGCCGCCAGTGGAGCCATCGGCAAAATAGGTTCGTGAGCATCTCAATCGCTTCTTCGCCAGCTGTGGCGACGCGAAGATGCAGAAGGCGGCGATGAAGGCGCTACGCTTCCTGGCGGCGGACGACGAGCTGATGCGAGCTAAGCCCGAAGGCTGGTAGGCTGGCCGCAGGAGACGAGGTCGCCGTTCTGGGCGCGGACAACGATGAGTTCCTCTGCAACAGCATCCGACCAACCCTGAGCAGCATCGACATCAACGCTTCCCTGATCGGCTATGAAGCGGCCTCTCTGCTGGACCGGGTGATGCAGGGCCTCGACCTGCCTGATCGGGCAGTGCGCGTTCCGCCTCGGAGAGTGGTCCAGAGACAGTCGACTGACCTGTTGGCCGTGGAAGACGCAATCGTACGCCGAGCGATCGGCTATATTCGCGGGAACGTCGCCGCTAAGCTTCACACCTCCGACGTCGCCGCCGAAGTCGGCATGTCCACCAAGGGGCTGTGTCTGCGCTTCCGCAAAGCGGTCGGTCATACCGTCAAGGAAGAGATCCGTCAGGCGCGTATTGCCCGTCTACGTCAGCTTCTGCGAGAAACAGACCTGCCCATGTCGCGCGTGGCTGCCGCGGCCGGGTTTTCTGACCAAAGCAAAATGGGCCTCGCCTTCCGCGAGGCCACCGGCCGGACGCCCACCGCCTACCGCACCCAATTCCGCGTCCTTTGACCATGACCGGGCCTATTCGCCGGTGCGGTCGAGGTCGTATGCACACACGCCGGCTGCATTGGCGGCGATGAGCTTGCCGTCGACAACCACAAGGTTGCCCAGCAGTCCTCTATCGCTCTGTCCGATGGTGGAAACCTCGCCGCTGTCG
>JBKHHV010000165.1:0-8376 GCA_046539005.1 Phycisphaerae bacterium | reverse complement strand
AGGCAACGAGGCCGGCAAAGCACTGATCGCCCAGGATATGGCCAAGACCGCCAAGCTCATCCGTGAAGGGCTCGCCAACGAGGCCCTCTGGAAGAACCAGCGGGTCGCCAAGGAACTCAAGCGGATCTACGCCATCCTCATGGACGGCGAGAGCGACATTAACGAACGCCTCGAGCGGATCAAGAAGTGGAAGGAAACGCTTGAGCGGATCAAGAAGATCGTCGACGAGCAAAAGAAGCTCGAAGAGAAGTCCCGCATCGCCAAGGACGCCGAGAAACACCAGAAGCGTATGGAGGAACTCGGCGAGAAGGTCAAGGACCTGATGCGCGAGCAGGAGAAGCTGCTCAAGAAGACCGGCGAGGTCGGGAAGGTGAGCGAGGAAATCCGCAAGCTTGCCAAACTGCGGGAACGCGTCCGCGAGGCGATGGCCAACCAGAAGGACATCACCAAGGCCACCAATACATCCGGCATCGACAAACTGCCCGTCGCCGGCGACCGCCAGGCCAAGCTCTCCGAGAAGACCAAGGCCCTGCAGGACGATATCGCCTCGGCCGCCAAGGACGAGAAGATCGCCAAGGCCCTCGAAGCCGGCGGTGCCTCCAGCAAGGATATCCAGGATGCCGCCCGAAGCGCCTCCCAGGCGTCCTCGGAGATGAACAAGGCCGCCAACTCGCTCAAGAAGTCCGACTCGATGGGCGCCGGCAAACCGCAGAAACAGGCCGACATCGACCTGAAGAACGCCGAGAAGGCCCTCTCCGACGCCATCGAGAAGGCCGGCTCCAAGACGCCCTCCGGCGAACTGTCCAAGAAACAGAAAGAACTCGAAAACGCCACCCGCCAGCTCGCCTCGGCTATGGAGGACGCCGCCAAGGCCTCCGGGATGGACTCCAAGAGCGGCTCGGACAGCAAGTCCGGCAGCGACTCCAAGAGTGGCTCGGACAGCAAGTCCGGCGAGAAGAAGGACAGCGCCCAGAAGGCAGCCGAGGCGATGGCCAAGGCGGCCGAGAATCTCGGCGAGCAGAAGCCCAAGGACGCCACCAAGGACCAGAAGGATGCGATCGACGCCCTGAAGGAACTGTCCGAGAAGCAGTACGAGCTTGCCCAGTTGCTGCGGAAGAAGATCGAGGATGTCAAGAAGACCGATCCCCAGGCCAAGGACCAAGACAAGCTCGCCAAGGATACCGAGCAGACCTCCGACGAGATGAAGGAGGAAGACGGCCAGGATACCCCCGGCAAGAGCAGCATGAAGAATGCCTCCAAGTCGATGGGCAAAGCCTCCCAGCAGCTCAGCCAGGGCAAGAGCGGCGGGGCCAACAAGGACCAGAACGAAGCCCTCGATGAACTGGGAGAGGCCGAGGAGAAGCTCGCCGAGCAGATCGCCAAGGAAGAGGAGATGATGCAGGCCGAGGCGTTGGCGAAGATCGACGCCATGCTGCAGAAGGTCCTCGAACGCCAGCAGGGCGCCACCGAAGCGACGAAGGAAACCTACGCCAAGCGGGACGCCGACGGCGGATACGAGCGAGAGGACGCCCTGAAGCTCACCAACGAGTTGGCCAACGAGGAAGGCCGACTCGCCGAGGAGATCGGCAAGATCCGCGACATGCTCGTGAAGGAAGGGACCACGAAGGTCTTCCCCGAGATGCTCCGCGAGGTCAAGGACGACCTCTCCACCGTGCAGCGTCTGCTGGCGAAGAAGAACGCCGGGCCGCTGACCCAGACGATCCAGAAGGACGTCGAGCGGTCCATCGAAGAGATGATCGACGCCATCCGCAAGTCGCTCGCCGAACGCTCCAAGAAGGGCGGCGGTGGCGGCGGTGGGGGCGGTGGCGGCGGTGGCGGCGGAGGCAAGAAGCCCCCGCTGGTGCCCCCAGTCGCCGAACTGAAGCTCCTGCTGACCCTCCAGAAGCAGGTCTACCACCGCACCGTCAAGCTCGACCGCGCGGTCAAGACCGGCAGCCTCGCCTCCGAGGAGTCGGCCCAGCAGCACAAGGAGCTTTCCAGGCGGCAGGGCAAAGCCAAGAACATGGTCAACGAACTCAAGAAGAGCATGAAGAAAGGCTCGGGGGGGCGGTAACCAGGCATTGACGTCCGGGGGGCGTCGCCGACACGGCGGCGCCCCACCGGCGAAATGCGAACCGGGGTGCTCAATTTCGCTTTGATTCGCACTGTTTTCCGACGGATGCCGACTGTATAATACGTGCGACCCGCGGTGTGGAAGCGTCGGATCGGCCGACCTTCGACGGCCGCGGTTGGCCTCAAAAGGACGGACGGATGAAGCGAGGCATCGAGCTTGCCTTGGCTGTGGTTCTTCTGGTCCTGGGTGGGTCTGCGTCCACGGGCACCGCAGCCGGTTCCGGCTCCCAGGGCGAGCAGTCCGGCCGGGACGAGGTGCAACGCCTGCTGGGGGAGATCACTCCGGAGAAGAACGAGCAGATCGTCCGCCAGACCGTCACCCGCCGTCTGCAGCTTGAGCGCGAGCAGGTCGCCGAAGAGATCCGCCGGAATATCCTGTACAGCGACGCGGAGGTCGCTGGGGCGATTGTGGTGCTGGACGACCACGCCCGGAACACCCGGCAGGACAACATCGAGCGAATCTGCAAGGCGTTTGCCATGCTCGACGCCAGCTTCGCCCAAGCCCACGACCTGATGCACCAGGGGCAACACCGCGAGGCGGCCGAGGAACTTCGCAAGCTGATCCACGCCCAGGAACTCAACTACTTCGGGGCGACCAAGATGTACGTCTACGCCTCCTGCCTCGCCGAGAGCGGCGACCCGGCCGGGGCGCTGGAAGCCTACGCCGGACTCCTGGGCGACATGCCCGACCGCATCAGCTTCGCGGCCACCGCCGCCAGCGATACCGCCGCCGCTTACGAACAACTCAGGCGCGAACGCTACGCCTTGCAGATGTACCGGTATGTGCTGCAGAACTACTCGCCGGCCCTCAGCGACGAGGACTACTTCCGGATCTCCGAGAAAATCCGGCGCCTCCAGTCGCAGATCGACCGCGAGCAGCCCGAATCGCCTTCCGAGCTCGATGACCTCCGCACCGAGTCGGCCGAACCGGCCGAGACCCTCGACACCGCGGAGTCCGAGATCGCCATAATCCTGTCGGACCTTCTGGACTCGCTGGAACAATCGCCCGCCTTGAGCGACGAAACAGTGTGGAGCGAGGAAACGCCCGGCGCGTGGGAAGAACTCGCACCCGAGCAGCGGAGAATGTTCCGCCATCTCGGACGCGGCGCCTTGGGCGATACCAACCCCCGCGCGGTGGACGACTATGTCGGCCGACTGGAAGAAACCCAAGACGCCGAGTAGCCCGTCCGCGAGGATACCAACGAGACATAGAGACCCATGACCCATACCCGGAGTCTGATCATGAAATCGCACCCGGACATTCGTACGCTTGTCGCAGCCCTGCTGGCGATCCTGCTGGCGTGGGGCGCTGCCGCCCCCTCGGCCGTCGCCCAGCCAGGGGATGACCCCATGCCCGACGTCCAACCTGCCGCCGGGGAAGACCCCAACGACGCCATCGACGACTGGTTCACCTCTCTCTCCGACGAAGAGCGCGAGGCGATCCTCAAGAAGGCCATCGAACTGCGTCTCCAGCAGGAACGGGCCCAGGTGCGGTCCGAGCTGCGCGGCAACTTCCTCTACGAAATGGACGACGTGGAAGCGGCTATGGACCTGCTGAAAGACTCCAAGGCAGCCGACACCCAGGCCGACAACATCGACCGCATCCTCAGGGCGTATGCCAAGGTCGAGGAACCCTTCGGTGAGGCGTATGCCCTCGTGGTCGCCGCCCGCAAGGCCGACGGCGAGAAAGCCAGAAAGAGCTATGCCAAGGCGGCCACCAAGCTCAAGGATATCCTCAACGCCCACAAGGCGACCTACCTCAGCGCTTCCAAGCATTTCCTGTACGCCGAGGCGCTTGCGGGGGCCGGGCAGCAATGGCGGGCGATCGACGTCTACGGGGACATGCTGGTCAATATGCCCGACCGCATCAGCTTCGCCGCCGAGTCGGCCGTGCGGGCCTCAAAGGTCTACGAGGACCTCAAGCGGTTCTACTATGCGATGCAGATGTACAAGTTCACGCTGCAGAACTACGAGATCACGCTCGACAAGAAGACGGCCGCCCGGATGTACCAGCGGTACGAAGAACTGGTGAAGATATACAGCGACCCCATGGCGACCATCGCCGGGAAGATGGGCACGGTGGAGGAGGCCCTGGCGTCCCGAGACAGCGGGCAGACCACCCAGCAGCGCGAGCAGGAAATCGCCGACATCCTCACCGACCTCATCAAGACCATGGAAGAGCAGCAGCAACAGCAGCAACAACAACAGCAGCAACAGCAGCAGCAACAGCAGCAGCAGGGCAAGGGCAAAGGCAAAGGACAGGGCAAGGGACAAGGTCAGGGCAAAAGCCAGGGCAAGGGACAGGGCGGAAAAGCCCAGGGCGAGAACCCCTCTTCCCCCGCCCAGTCCAGCTACCTGCCCACCGGGATGGCCGACCGACCCAACCTGCGGGCCGACGACCGCAGCGAGGTGACCGAGTCCGGCGACTGGGCCAAGCTTCCGCCCCGCCAGCAGGAGAAGATCCAGGAGATGAGCAAGAAGTTCATGTCCGAGGTCGACCGCAACGTCATCCGCGACTACCACAAGAAGCTCGCGGAAACCGGAAACTGACCCATGGTTCGGCCGTCGAAGGACATCGGCTTGCCACCCCGACATCGTGACCCGGAATCGCGGCGGACCTGACCGGTCTGCCGCGTCATGCGCGAGAGGATGAACATGAGCCCAGCGGCAAGAATCACCGCCCTTGCAGGCATGGTACTGGTAACTGCGGCCGTCACCTTCGCCGAAGGCCGCGTGGAAACACTCGACGCCCGCCTGATCAAGGGCGAGGTGACCGGCATCGACGCCGAGGCAGCCATCGTCAAAACCGGCGACAAGACCGTTCGCATCGCCCGCAAGGAACTCAGCGAGGTCAGCCTTCAGCCGGCCCGCGACCTGATGGATCGCGTCAATCGCACCGTCGTGATGACACGCGACGGGGGACTGATCGTCACCCGCAAGCTGGCACTCTCGGAGGGGAAACTGTCTCTCCAGAGCGAACTGCTGGGCAAGGTCACGCTGGATATGTCGGCCGTGTCGCGCATCTACCTGCCCGACCATCGCCGCTCTGCCAGCGATATCTATCGGCGGTACCAGGAGCTGCGCGTCGGGCGCCCGCGGCTTGATCGCCTGGTGGTTGCCCGGTCTACCGATCGGTGGCTGAAGGTCGATGGCGTGATCAAGTCCATCAACGACAAGACCGTCACCTTCCGCTTCGGCGAAGAGGACCGCAAGACCTCGCTGGACAACATCAAACTCATCTTCATCGCCGAGGTCGAGCGCAAGGAGCCCGATGTTCGCGGGGTGCTGGTGGGCAAGGACGGCGCCAAGGTCGCCTTCACCGACGTGCGGATGGACGGCGGGCAGGTCACGCTGACCGGTGCCAACGTCTCCCAGCGGAAGATTCCCCGCTCGGCCGTGGCTGCGCTGGAGTTCGTCTCCGACGACGTGATCGACCTGACCAGCCTCGAGCCGGCCGAGGTCAAGGAGTATGGCTTCTTCGAGACCAAGTTCCCCCACCGCGTGAACCTCACCGTCAGCGGCAAGCCGCTCACGCTCAAGGGCAACGTCTACCGTAACGGCCTGGGGCTCCACAGCTTCTGCGAGTTGACTTACGACGTCGGCGGCAAGTACCAGATGTTCGTCGCCCTGGCGGGCATCGACGATGCCGTACGCCCCAACGGCGATGCGCTGCTGGTGATCCTCTCCGACGGCAAGGAGATCGCCACGCACCGTCTGCAGGGATCGGCCGACCCGGTCACCGTGCGGGCGAACATCAAGGGCGCCAAGAAGTTGACCATCCGCGTAGACTTCGGCGAGGACGGGCTGGGCGTCTCCGACCACGTGGACATCGTCTCGCCGAGGCTGATCAAGTAAGGGCTTGATCGTCCACCCGCCTGCCGGGCACCATGGACGCATGAACGACCCGGGCGCCAGCGAAACCGTACGCCGCCTCGCACGCGAGGAAGGCTTTCACCGCGCGCGGATCGCCCCGGCCGACCTGCTGCCCCAGCAGCAGCGCGACGCCTTCGCCCGCTGGGTTGCCCAGGGACGCCACGCCGGGCTGAAGTACCTCCAGCGGAACGAGCAGGTCCGCGACGACCCCCGCAGGCTGCTGGAGGACGCTCGCTGTGTGATCTGCCTGGCGACCAGCTACGCCCACGACGTTGCCGACGGGCCGGGGATCGCCCGGGTCGCCCGCTACGCACGCGCACGGGACTACCATAAGCTGCTGAAGAAACGCTGCCATCGGCTCATGGACCGCCTGGGCGAGGAATTCCCCCAGTTTCGGGGCAGAGCGTTTGTGGACGCCGGACCGATCATGGAACGCAGCCTGGCGGTGCTGTCCGGGCTGGGAACGGCCGGCTGTAACGGCCTTCTGCAGGTGCCCGGGCTGGGAAGCTACGTCCTGCTCAGCGAGATCGTCTGCAACCTGGACCTGCCGCCCGACGAGCCACTGGAAGCCGGCCGTGAAACCCCCGTCGTGTCGGCCCCGCCCCCCATCGGTACCTGCCTGCGCTGCGGCGCCTGCGTTGCCGCCTGCCCGACTGCGGCGATCGGACCGGACGGGCTGATCGACGTCGGCCGATGCGTCAGCTACCTGACCAAGGAGACCGACCACCTCCCGCCCGAGCGATGGGAAGAGATCGGCACATGGATTTTCGGCTGCGACCTCTGCCAGGAAGCATGCCCGGCGAACCGTTCGGTGCCGGCCGGCGATACGGAATGGTCCGGGCCCGCGCGACGCCTGCCGGAGTTGACCCTTGCGGAGGTGCTCGGCTGGACCCGCGAGGATTTCCAGCGCATCATGGCCGGTACCCCTGTTCGTAAGGCAGGCTATGAACGTGTTTTACGGAATGCGATTCTCGCGGCCGGCAACAGCGGCATTCCGGACCTTGCCCCCCTCGTGGAGCAGGCCGCCCGGCGGGAACCCTCCCTGAAACCTTACGCCGACTGGGCCCTGAAGCGCCTCGCGGGGGAGCCGAACCGTTGATAACAGTCGCCCCGCCGCCTATAAGGGAGGCGAACAGGAAAAGGGAATCATGACCGAACCACTGAAACATACCCCCGACATCAACATGGGCGTCATCGAGAAGGCCGTCCGGGAAATCCTCACCGCCTGCGGCGAGAACCCCGACCGGCAGGGCCTCGAAGACACCCCCGCCCGCGTTGCCCGCATGTACGCCGAGCTTTTCGGCGGCCTCCACGACGACCCGTCGCGGCACCTGGAGGTGTTCTTCGACGAGGAATACGATGAGATGGTCGTTCTGCGGGACATCTCGTTCTTCTCGATGTGCGAGCACCACCTGCTTCCGTTCATCGGCAAGGCCCACGTGGCCTACCTTCCCAAGGGCAAGGTGGTGGGGGTGAGCAAGCTCGCCCGCGTGGTGGAAGGATTCGCCCGTCGGCCCCAGGTGCAGGAACGTCTGACCTGCCAGATTGCCGACCTGCTGATGGAAAAACTGGACGCCAAGGGCGTGGCCGTGGTCATCGAGGCCGAGCACACCTGCATGACGATTCGCGGGGTGAAAAAGCCCGGCTCGCGCATGGTGACCTCGGCGATGCGTGGGTTGTTCAAGAGCAACCTCGCCACGCGCACCGAGGCGATCGACCTGCTGGTCGGCCACCGACACTGATCGACTCTGCCCCCGCATAAACACCGGGTTTTGTGCGATTGCTGCAACCCATGGATATGTGAGAACATGGCGTTGGCGCCTTCGTGCGGCGGGCGATTCGTGCAGGCGGGGGCACGGCTTGGTGGCAGGGGGAATCGTAGTCTGCCTGATGCCGCGCAACGGCCTGTCGGTCGGGGGCGGGAAGCCCGGGGGGCAAAGGGTTTTGAGGCTTGCCGAAGAAAAAACCGGTTTTTGCCGACAAGAGTATTGACCGAGCTTCTGTATTTGCTAGCATGACATGTCCGCCCTTACGGGAGCGAAAGCCCCCTGGGGTGGGAAGAACGCACGAAAACGAGCAGGAAGGAACGTATGGTTCTTGCAATGATCGTTGGAGGGTGGCCGATGGGCTAGCAGCGGGCGAGTGCTCGTATGCCTTTCTGGCTGCCGCGTTCGGTGGCCTTTTTTCATGGCTGTACATGGCCGGGTCGATAGGGCTCGGTGGAGTTGATTGACAAACCAGAGAGCCACAGCAAACGGGACGGACGGAACCGCCGCCGACTGAGGCGTTGGATTCATCCCGACCGAACCGAGTGACGGGCTTGTAGCTCAGTTGGTTAGAGCGCACCCCTGATAAGGGTGAGGTCGTTGG
>JBKHHV010000164.1:0-8431 GCA_046539005.1 Phycisphaerae bacterium | reverse complement strand
CCGGAAGGGTCGGAATGGGCGATGCTGTGCCTGGTGGGTGTGCTGGGCACCGTGGGGCATCTGCTGATGACATGGTCGCTGCGCTTCGCTCCCGCAGCGACCCTGCTTCAGATGCAATACCTGGAAATTCCGGTCGCCACGCTGATCGGCTGGGCGGTGTTCGCCGATCTGCCCGACGGCATGGCCGCGGCGGGAATCGAGGCTTGGTCGAGCTTTCGGGCGATCTTGTCGGCCCGGTGTTTGGTGCGCGTGAACACGATCGCCTTGGTGACGGTCTTGCAGGCGAGAATCTGCTGGAGCAGGGGAAGCTTGTCCGAGTTCTGCACGAAATGGACGGCCTGCTCGACCGTTTCGGCGGCCGGGGCTTCCGGAGCGATGGTCACCGCCACGGGATCCTGCAGCAGTTGGGAGGACATCTGCTGGATCGCCTTGGGCATCGTTGCCGAGAACAGGAGCGTCTGCCGCTTTGAGGGCACGAGCTTCGTAATGCGGCGGATGTCCGGAAGGAAGCCCATGTCGAGCATCCGGTCGGCCTCGTCCAGCACGAGGATATCGACCTGGTCGAGCTTGAGTCGGCCCTGATTGGCGAGGTCCAGCAGTCGTCCGGGCGTAGCGACCAGGATGTCCACCCCGCGGTGCAGGGCGGCACACTGCTTGCGCTGATTCACCCCGCCGAAGATGACGGTGTGCCGCAGCCCGGTTCTGCCGGCGAACTCGCCCAGCGATTGCCCGATCTGGGCGGCCAGTTCGCGCGTCGGGGCCACGATCAACGACCGGATCGGACGGAAGCCCCTGGTCGAATCGCCCGTCTGCAGACGATGGAGAATCGGCAGGGCAAAGGCAGCCGTCTTGCCGGTGCCCGTCTGGGCGCAGCCGAGGATGTCCCTGCCGTCCATGGCATGGGGGATAGTCTTCGCCTGGATCGCGGTGGGCTTTGTGAACTGCTTGCTGCGGATGGTACGGAGAAGGGATTGGCTCAATCCCATGGTTTCAAACGATGCGTTTTCTTTGTTCAAGTGAATCTTCTTTCTGACAATTGTTGCACGACAGCCGAGGATCGTCCCCGGCCTCGATGGGTTCATGGAAGGCTTTCCGCGCTGCTTCAGCCCAGGTCACAGGCCGCGCAAAACGACCCTTTTGCAGGGGCGTGTGGACGGCCCGGGGGAGGCAACGGGGGAAATCACGAAGGTGGGTGCACTCAGAATGTTTCTACCGGCACGTACTTGTTTAACAGACGTTCAGCCTGCGGCGTCGCAGGACAACAGACGAGGGGATGACACCCCTCAGTACGTTCGATGAGCGATGTGACGGGAGCCGACGGCTCCACCTCGTGGAGATGATTAGAGCATGAACCGCCCGTCAAAGCCAGAAGAATACCTCCCGGGATCCCCATAATCTTTCGACGGGGCACAGGTTCTGCCTCCCGGATGCCGCGGGCTTCCGTACTTTGCGGGAAACGATTGCTGATGCGATCCATGCCCCGTGCCGATTGAAAGCCTCCCGGCGGGGTCTTATAATCGCCGCTCGCATTCCACTGTCAGGAGAGAGCATCATGAACGTACTGGTTGCCGGAGGGGCGGGATACATCGGTTCGCACGTGCTGCGGGCCCTGCAGATGGCGGGGCACGACTGCGTGGCCTACGACAGCCTCGTGAAGGGGCACCGCGCCGCGGTGGGCGATGCGAAGCTGATCGCCGCCGACGTCGCCGACGCCGATGCCCTCACGGCCGCCCTGGTCGAGAACGACATCGAACTGGTCATTCACCTCGCGGCGTTCATCGAGGCCGGCGAGTCGGTCGTCAAGCCCGGCAAGTACTTCCGCAACAACACCCTCAACGGGCTGAACCTGCTGGAATGCATGCGCGAAGCCGGCACGAAGAAACTGGTGTTCTCTTCGACCGCCGCGGTGTACGGAACGCCGGAGCGGACCCCCATTTCCGAGACCGACCGCCTGCAGCCGATCAACCCCTACGGGTCCAGCAAGCTCTGCACCGAGTACATGATGCAGGCCTACGCGGCGGCCCACGACATGGGCTTTGTAGCGCTGCGATATTTCAACGTCGCCGGGGCGCATCCGGAGGGGGGCATCGGCGAGGACCACAGCCCCGAGACGCACCTGATCCCGCTGATTCTGCAGGTGCCGCTGGGCAAACGGGACGAGATCAAGATTTTCGGCGAAGACTACGACACGCCCGACGGCACGTGCATTCGCGACTACATCCACGTCTGCGACCTCGCCGACGCCCACGTGCTGGCGGCCGACGCCATCGAGCCGGGCCAAATGAAGGTCTACAACCTCGGCAACGGGGCGGGCTTCAGCGTCAAGGAAGTCATCGAGACCTGCCGCAAGGTCACCGACTGCGCGATCCCCGCCCACAGCGCCCCGCGCCGCCCGGGCGACCCGGCAAGGCTCGTGGCCGCCTCCGACAAGGCAATCGCCGAACTGAACTGGCAGCGCCGGTTCCCGGACCTGGAGACGATCGTCTCCCACGCCTGGGAGTGGCACCGCTCGAACCCGGACGGATACGCCGACTGACCAGGCAAGGTTGGCGGTAGCCGAATTTGCGGATTGGGGGTATAATGCGGCCGGCAGCTTCGGAGGGCCGATCGGCTGCCTGCAGTGCAACTTAACTCACCGCGGGCGTTTATGCGCCCGGCGGTACTCGCCGCATTGCGGCGGACAAGCGAGGGACGGCAAGGAAGGGAATCCGCAGGCGTTTCCACGATCTTACGGTAGTGGTGCGCACTCGCCGTCCTCAAGCGAGGGCAGGAATGTCGGAGAGGATGTACAGCACATACCAGGTCGCGGACCTGCTGGGCACCACCCCTGCGCACGTGGCCGAGTGGATGCGCAAAGGCTGGCTGCCGTTCATCCGCCTGCCCGACGGACCGGTCCGCGTCTCCCACCAGGTGCTGAGGCACTTCCTGCAGCAACGCGGCGTGGACGTGGAATACGTCATGGAGCATGCCGACCTGACCGACGGCGAATACGAGGGCGACCTTTCGTCCCTTCAGCCGACCTCCGGCGACGACGAGGACCTCTCGGCCTATCTGCAAGAACCGCCCCGCCAGCAGGACACCCACCCCGCAGAGAACGCCTTCGCCACGACCCGCGACGGCGACCACGCCCCCGGACTCACCGCCCTGCACGAACGACCCGCACGCCCTGCCCCGGACGAGCAACCGCCCGTCGAGCCGTCCCAGCCGAACACGGAAACCCGGCAGCCTGAACCACCCCAGACCGAGGCAGACGCAAACGGGCATGCCGACGAGCCGGCAGCCGACGAGGGCGAGCTTCATGACAACGAAGACACCCCCCCCGGGGAGCGGGAGATCGATCATCGTCTGGAGGCGGCGATCCTCCGTAAGATCGCCGAGGCCGAGAGCCAACCGACCCACGACCAGACGGAAGCCGACTCCACTGAACCTGCCGACCAAGAGCAGCCCCCGGAACCGCATCGGCCGCAAGAACCCCAGGAAGGCGACACAGACGGCCTTCGGCACCTGCCGCCGGTGTTCGAGCCCCGGTCCGACGACCAGGAACCGGGAGCCGATGCCCCCTTCGAGCCCGAGCTGCACATTACCCGCCCGGCCCAGGCCGCCGGCCAACTGCTGACCGCCCTCCTGCAGGATGCCGCCTCCCGCGGGGCGACGCACCTGCACATCGAACGGTCGGGCGAGTCGCTGCGCATGCACTGGCGGCTGGACGGCGTGCTGCGCGAAAACACCGGCTTCCGCGACCATCTGCCCGGGGAACTTGCCGAACCGCTGCTGGAGGAAATCCGCCTGCGCGCGGGCATCGGGCGGGCCCAGCCGATCGTACCCCGCCAGGGGCGCTTCGAAGTGGATTTCGAAGGCAGAACCCTGCGCTGCGAGGCGATGGAATTCCGCACGCTGGCGGGGGTGAAGTTCGTGCTTCGCCTGGCCGACCCCCATCGGCCCCCGCCGCGGCTGGGGACACTGGGCATGGGCTCCAACGAGCGAAGCAGCCTGGAGTCGCTGCTGAGTTCCCCTGCAGGGCTGATACTCGTGGCCGCCCCGCCGGGACATGACACGCTGGCAACGCTGCATGCCTCGGCGATGAACCTGGCACACCGCGGGCGCGGCGTGCTGGCGCTGGAGGGCGAGGACGCCTTGCTGCTACCGGGCGTTACGCAGGTTGCCGTGGGCCCCACCAGCGGGCTGACCGAGTCGGTCGCCATGCGGGCCGCCGCGTCGGCCGATGCGGACGCGATCGTGCTGCCGGGCGTCCGCGACCTGGCGACGGCGAACCTGGCGACCCACGCCGCCCTCTCCGGGCAAGTGGTGGTGGCGGGCATCACCGCCTGCAGCGGCCCGGACGCCGTTCGCCTTCTGCTGGACGCGGGGGTAAGCCCGTGGTCGCTGTCGGGGGCGTTGCGGGGGGTGGTTGCCCAGCGGACCGTCCGGCGGCTGTGCCTGTTCTGCAGGCAGCAGACGCCTCCGACGCCGCAGGCCATCGCCCCGCTGGGTCGGCTGGCGCGGCAGGTGGACTTCCCGGTGTTCCTGCCCAATGGTTGCGAGGAATGCTCCCGGACCGGCTACCGGGATACGACGGGCGTGTTCACTGTGCTGCGGGTCGACCGCACGCTGCAGGGGCTCATCCGCCGCTCGGCGGACACGGAGACGCTGTGCCGGGGCTCCGGGCAGACAACCGACCTGCCCCACCTGCTGGTCGACGGACTCCGCGTGCTGCGCGACGGGTTCACCTCGCCGGCCGAGTTGGCAAACCGCCTCCGCGACTGCATTCCCGAATAACCGAAAGGCTCAGCCCTCGGCAACGCGCAGGCGGATCATCTGCTCCAGGGCATCCCAGCCGGCCATCTGTTCCTCGCTCAGCGTGGCGGGTCGGCCGGTGTCGAGACGATGGCGAATTGCCCGGAGCCTGCGGCGCGTCTCGCGCGGAAGGCCGACCTTGTCGTTGACGGTCAGTCCCGTTACCCGCTGGGAATGGTGACGCCGCAGCAGGCGCGTCTTGCGGCGGTTGAGCCGATACCCGTACTCGCGCAGCACCACCGGCACCATCGACGTCAGCAGGGCCTCGGTCGACTGCTCGCAGCGAACCGAGAAGGTCAGATCGTCGGCGTAGCGGGTGTACCAGGCGTCGCAACGGGCGGCGGCGGCATCGAGCCGCACGTCCAGTTCGTAGTTAACGAGGTTGCTCAGGCGGGGGCTGGTGGGCGCCCCCTGCGGGAGGCCGTCTTCGCGGGTGGTCAGGCGCGTGAGCAGGTCGCAGGCCGCCTCGTCCCAGCCGATGCGGCGGAAGAACAGCCACACCCGTTCGCCCCGGGTCGAGGGAAAGAAGTCCTTCACGTCCATCTTCAGAACGACCTTCGCCCCGGTGTGCATCAGTGCGTTGTCGACGATGGAGCGCCCCTTCTCGAACCCCATGGCCGCGGGGTGGGCGTGCAGTTTGCCCAGCACCCGACGCAGGATCGTGCGCTGGACGGCCTTGAGTTGCGGGACCGGTTCGTGCAGCGTGCGCCGCCCGCCGCTGCGCTTGGGAATGGTGAACGACCGGTAGCCGACCGGCACGCTTTCCAGGGCGGCTGCCGAGAGCCCCAGCCGATTGGCCAGTTCGACCGCGCCGAAACGGGGCGGGTGGACAGAGACCGACGCCTCCGGCGATGCGTCACCGTCCGGCACACCGGCGCTGAGGAGCCTCCAAAGCCAGTCGAGAAAACCCATGCCCTGCCCCGCGTTGAAGACAATGTGCGGGCGCGAGCCTGAACCCGCGCCCGGCCAACCTGCACTGGCTGCGAGCCAGTTCCTCGCCTGTGAAAGCCGCGTTGTGCGACCCGGCCGACGAAACATCGGCCTGCGCTCTGCATTTGAGCGACGCCAGGATGGCAGCCGTATGCTAGGCAGGACGGGCGCCGACTGCAAGCGCCGCGGCCGCAATGTCGTCGGGGCTCCCGCTTCCCGGCATCGGTCCTGTTGCGCCCGGTTCTACTCCACTTCTTCTACCTCCACCGATGACTCGGGCGGCGTTTGCCCGGCGAATCGGCCGTCTTCCCCCGGTGTCACTTCCAGGGAGAAGCTCTTGCCCTCGCCGATGATCCGCACGTGGGAGCCCTCGGTCACCTTCCCGCTGAGAACCTGCTCGGCGAGCTTGTTCTCCAGTTTCTGCTGGATGAACCGCTTGAGCGGCCGGGCGCCGAAAGCCGGGTCCCAGCCCAGTTCGCACAGCAGGTCCTTGGCCGTGTCGTCCAGTTCCAGGGAGATCTGTCGGTCGGCGAGGCGTTGCTGCAGGTCGCGGATCTGGATGTCCACGATCGCCCGCAGGTTCTCCCGGGAAAGGCTGTGGAAGATCACCGTCTCGTCGATCCGATTGAGGAACTCCGGCCGGAAGGTCGCCTTGAGGGCCTCGGAGACCTTGGCGTCGATCTCCCATTGCTCGGCGTTCTTCTCGGCAAGATCCTGGATGAACTGCGAGGCGATGTTCGAGGTCATCACGATGATCGTGTTCTTGAAGTCCACGGTGCGGCCCTGTCCGTCGGTCAGGCGTCCGTCGTCCAGCACCTGCAGAAGCACATTGAACACGTCGTGGTGGGCCTTCTCGATCTCGTCGAACAGGATCACGCTGTAAGGACGTCGCCGGACGGCCTCGGTCAGTCGGCCGCCTTCCTCGTAGCCGACGTATCCGGGTGGGGCCCCGATGAGCCTCGCCACCGAGTGCTGTTCCATGAACTCGCTCATGTCGATGCGGACCATGGCGTCCTCGGTGTCGAAGAGGTGCTCGGCCAGCGCCTTGCACAGTTCAGTCTTCCCCACGCCGGTGGGGCCCATGAACAGGAAGCTGCCGATCGGTCGGCGCGGGTCGTTGAGCCCCGCGCGGTTCCGCCGCACGGCGTTGCTGACGGCCTCGAGGGCCTGGTCCTGCCCCACCACGCGCTGCCGCAGCTTGTCTTCCATCTCCATCAGGCGTTCGCGCTGCGATTCCATGAGCTTCGTCACCGGGATGCCGGTCCACTTGGCGACCACCTCGGCGATCTGCTCGGGGGTGACCTCCTCGGAGGTAAACCCGCCCTCGGAGCGCATCTCATTGAGCCGCTGCTCTTTCTCCTCCAGGGCACGCTGCAGATCCCGCAGCTCGCCGTACTGGATCCGGGCGGCCGCCTCCAGGTCGCCGCGGCGCTGGGCCTGCTCCAGTTCGGTGTGCTTCTCCTCGATGGTCTCCTGCAGACGCTTGATCTCGGTCAGCACGCCGGTCTCGTTCTCCCAGGTCGCCTTCTTGGCGTCGAACTCGGCCTGCATCTCGGCAAGCTGCTTCTCGATGGCCTCGAGCCGCTCGCGGGAGGCCTTGTCCTTCTCGAGTCGCAGGGCTTCGCGCTCGATCTGCAACTGCATGATTCGGCGGTTGAGTTCGTCCATGTCGGCGGGCATCGAGTCGATCTCGATGCGCAGGCGCGAGGCGCTCTCGTCGATCAGGTCGATCGCCTTGTCCGGCAGGAAACGGTCGGTGATGTACCGCTGGGACAGCGTGGCCGCCGAGACCAGCGCCGCATCCTGAATGCGGACGCCGTGGTGCGCGTCGTAGCGGGGCTTGAGCCCGCGCAGAATGGCAATGGTGTCCTCGACGTTGGGCTGGTCGACCAGGATCGGCTGGAAGCGCCGCTCCAGGGCCGCGTCCTTCTCGACGTGCTTGCGGTACTCATCGAGCGTGGTCGCCCCGATGCAGCGCAGCTCGCCGCGTGCCAGCGCGGGCTTGATGAGGTTGCCGGCACTGATGGCGCCCTCGGCCGCCCCGGCCCCGACGACGGTGTGCAGCTCGTCGATGAACAGGATGATCTCGCCTTCCGACTCGGTCACTTCCTTGAGCACGGCCTTGAGACGATCCTCGAATTCACCCCGGAACTTCGCCCCGGCCAGCAGCGCGCCCATGTCCAGGGCGACGATCGTCTTCCCGCTGAGCCCGGTGGGCACGTCACCGTTGACGATCCGCTGGGCGAGCCCCTCGACGATCGCCGTCTTGCCCACGCCGGGCAGTCCGATGAGCACGGGGTTGTTCTTCGTGCGGCGCGAGAGCACCTGCATGCAGCGGCGGATCTCTTCGTCGCGCCCGATGACCGGGTCCAGCTTGCCGTCGCGGGCCATCTCGCACAGGTCGCGCCCGTAGCGTTTGAGGGCCTGGTACTTCTCCTCGGGGTTGGCGTCGGTCACCCGCTGGCCTCCGCGGAGTTCCTTCATCGCCTCCAGCAGCGAATCACGCGTGACGCCGAAGGTGCTCAGCACCTCCTTGGCATCCGACTTCTCCTCCGTCAGCGCCAGCAGCAGGTGCTCGACGGAGATGTATTCATCCTGGAGCTGTTTGGCTTCCTTGTCGGCCCGGAAGAGCAACTGGTTGAACACCGGGTCCGGCTGCAAGCCCGCCTGGGCCGACTGGGTGGGCATGCGCTGCGGAACCCTGGAG
>JBKHHV010000163.1:0-8537 GCA_046539005.1 Phycisphaerae bacterium | reverse complement strand
GGGGAAGTGCCTGCGCAGCAGGCGATGGGGGCAATCGGGTGCCACGGGTGTCTCCCCACGGGCGTTATCTCGATCCCAACGTCACCTTGAAGGTCTTCTTCTGCCCGTTGCGAAGAACCGTCACCGAGAGCACGTTGCCGGGCTTGTGCTTGCGGAGCATGGAGGTCAACTCGAACGTACCGCCGATCTGCTCGCCGTCGCAGGAGACGATCGCATCGCCCACCTCCAGGCCGCCCTTGTCGGCCGGGCTGCCGTCGGCGACGGTCGTGATGGCACAGCCGTCGTCGCCGTTCTGGCACATCACGCCGAGGTAGGCGTTAGTGTTCTTTTGCGGGGGGCGGTACTTCACCGCCTGCTTCCGGACGGCCGAGTCGACCAGCACCTTCTCGGCAAAGTCCAGCACCGCCAGGGCGCCGACGGGGTTGATCTTGTCGGGCGTGTCGCCGGGGCGGTGGAGGTCGGCATGGCCGCCGGTGTTGAACGCCAGCACCGGGACCTGCCTGCGGTAGAACGAGGCGTGATCGCTTGGCCCGATGCCCGACCCGCTCATCGTCAGGTTCAGCCCCGAGGAGGGGCTGTGCTCGGCGATGATCCGGCGCCACGCGTCGCCGCTGTCGACGCCCCAGACGTTCAGGCGGCCCTTACGCAGCCGCCCGATCATGTCGAAGTTCAGCATGGCCGTGAGCTGATCGGGCTCGATGCCGATCTGCTTGAGATGCCCGGCCATGTAGCGCGAGCCCACCAGCCCGCGTTCCTCGGCCGAGAAGGCCGTAAAGATGATCGTCCGCCGCGGCGAGGGGTTCCTGCGGGCCCAGCGGACCATGCGTTCGGCGAGCACCATCACCCCGGCCGTCCCGCTGGCGTTGTCGTCTGCACCGGCGAAGACCTTCAGCGGCTTGTCGCTCCCGCGGGAAGAGGAGCCGAGGTGGTCATAGTGTGCCCCCACCAGCACAACCTCGTCGGCGAGCTTTCCGGCACCCTGCAGCACCGCCACGACGTTGTGACACTTCACCGAGTGGGTCGACACCTTCAGGTCGCCCTTCAGCGTGGCCCCCAGCGCCACGGGACGGCCGCCGCCCTTGTCGGCCGACTTCTTCATCGCCGCGAAGTCCCTGCCCTGCTGTCTGCACAGGCGGCGGAACCAGTCCAGGTCGATCTGCAAAAGCGGCACCTTGCCCGGGCTGCTGTAGGGGAGGGTGTCCGGGACGGTGGGGCGGTTACCGCTGTTGCAGGCCGGGGGGTTCACGATGACCACCGCCTCGGGCTTGTGTCTGGCGGCGAGGGAGAGCTTGCGGGCCAGCGACGCGTTGCCCGTCCAGCCGCGGTAGCGGGTGTTTTTCCCGCCCCACAGGCTTCGGCCGTTGGGATCGTGCGGCTCGTACCGCAGCAGCACCAGCACCTTGCCTTCCAGCGAGCCCTTTTTCGTCTCGGCGTAGCTGTCGTAGTGGCGGGACTGGTCGGAAATGCCGTATCCGCAGAAGACCAGTTCGCCCTCGAACGTGCCCGAGCTTTGCAGCATCAGCGGGCCCACGTCGGTGCCGGGGGTCAGCCTGGCGGCGTTGGCGTCCGGCCGAGTCAGGGAGACCTCGATCTTCTCGACCTTGCCGCCGATGCGCAGGGGGAATTCCTGCAGGTAGCTCTTCGCTGCACCGGGCTTGAGGCCGAGGCGCCGGAAATGGTCGGCGATGAAATCGCGTGCCCGGTCGATCCCCGGTGTGCCCGGTCCGCGGCCGAGGGTTTCCGGACCGGCGAGGTACTCCACCAGTTCCTGGTAGGCGTTGGCGTCGGCCGGCAGTTTCCTGCCGTCGTCGATCGCGCGGGCAAAGGGCGCCGTCAGCGCAGCGGTCATCGCCGCGGCCGCCAGAAGTGCGAGAATACAGGTCCGCCGTCGCCGTAAGGTCATGGAAACCGCCTTGCAGTCGGGGGCGGCGGCGGTGTCAGTTCTGTTCGATCGCTCCGCCTTCGCCCAGCCAGGTGTCGAGTTCGCTTTCGAGCTCTACCTTTAGTACCGTGCAGACCGGGTCGGGTTCCCCCTTTTGTGCGGAAATCCACAGCACGCCGGGAATGTTCACCCACCCGGCGCCACCGAGCTTCTCCCAGGGCAGTTCGGCGTCGTCGGCGAGCGAGGTCACCCGGAGGACCTTGTTGCGGATGCCCTTGACCGGCACCGGTCCCTGCGGCGGATCGTAGAGGAACAGGTACAGCGTACGGCGGTCTTCACTGAGCGTGGAGCCCCCGGCGAAGAGCCCCTCGGGCAAGCCGGCGACGGTTCCGTGCAGGGCCTCATCGTACTTGTGAGTCCACTCGCCGATCTCCTGCAGTCGCCGGTTCTGGTCGGGCTGGAGCGAGCCGTCGGCGTAGGGCCCGATGTCCAGCAGCAGCTTTCCGCCCCGGGAGATGCACTCCACGTAATACCAGACGAGCTGGCGGAGCGACTTGTCGCGCCCTTCGTCGCGCACCTGGTAGCCCCAGGAGTTGTTCATGGTCATGCAGAACTCCCACGGCCCCTCCGGGGCGCGGACGGGCAGGCCCTGCTCGGGGGTGGCGTAGTCGCCGTGGCCTCGCATGCGCGAGTTGAGCACCACGTGGGGGCACCACTGGTGCAGCAGCTCGCGCAACTCGGCCATGCGCCACTGCTCGTCGTCGCGTTCCCAGTCGCCGTCGAACCACAGCAGGTCCGGCTGGTAACGCCGGCACAGTTCTTCCAGTTGCCCGCGGTGGAACTCCAGGAAGCGCTCCCACCGGGCGGGCTCTTCCTCGCCGGTGGCGTACCCCCGGGGGTTGAGCTGGCCCGGGTCGTCGATGGTCCGATCGTGCGGGCGAACCGACGGGTAGTCCGGGTGCGACCAGTCCAGGTGCGAGAAGTAGATGCCCACCTTGATGCCCTCGGCGCGGAGCGCCTCGCAGTACGGGCCGATCAGGTCGCGCCCGGCCGGGGTGGCGTCGACGACGTTCAGGTCGCTGAGGTCGGTGTCCCACAGGGCGACCCCGTCGTGATGCTTGGCGGTGAGCACGGCATAGTCGGCCCCGGCCTGGGCGAACAGCTTGGCCCACGCGGCGGGGTCGTAGTTCTCGGCGGTGAACTCCTCGAGTTGCGACATGTAGTCCTCGTAGCTGATGTCGCCCCGGTAGAACGACCAGCTCTCGGGAATTCCCTTCACCGCGTAGATGCCCCAGTGGAGGAAGATGCCCAACTTCGCTTTCTCAAACCATTCCTGCATCATGTTCGGTTACCTCAGGTGTTCGGGCCAGTCGGACTGCGAGGCCGATACGATCTCCAGCCGGTCGATCGGGATGTTCACGTATCGGCCCACCAGCGACTCGTCGTTGGTCCAGTTGGAATCTTCCATCTCCAGCACGCCGTAGTCCACCAATACGGGCATCACCTGGATCACGCGGCCGAGCCCTTCGTAGCTCCAGCCTTTGACGTGGTTCAGCACTCGTTCCTCGGCGGGGTTTCCCCGGCTTGCCTGCTCCCAGGAGAAGCCCGCCTCGGTCATGTAAGTGAACTTGACGCCCTCCACCACGCCGGGGGCGAGCTTACCCTCCCGCGGCGAGATGCCGTCGCAGACGTAATAGGGCTCCCCGTTGATGAGCACCTCGGCCATCTTGCCGAGACCTTGGGTGGATTCCAGGCGAACTTCCATGACGTTCCTTGGCTTCTGGGCCGCGCGCGAAACCGCCCCGGCGAACGGCTCACCGGGGGAGAAGGATACCAGACTCGCGGAGGAATTTCGACCGCCGGCTACTTCGCCTCGAACGCGGCCGAGGGGACGAAGGGCTTGCTCCGGTCGCCGATGCAGTAGAGATGATCGTAGGATCGTACGAACATGCGGTTGCCGCTGAAGAACGGCATGCCCTGCGTGAAGCACAACGCTCCCCACTTGCCGGGCTGGTCGCGACAGGCATGCCCCTATCCTAACACTGCTACACGCTTTGTGTATCGAACTCCACCATGCGCACGATCAAGTAGCGGGAGCGAGCCCGAGAAGCGTTCTCCAGCCTGTAAAGCGGCCATGAAAAAAGACTTCTGCCTGCGGGGGCAGGCAGAAGTCCGGCACGAATATACACATTACACAGGGCACAAAGAACGGAACATTGGCACGAAGAACACACACAGTCGGCCGCGTGGGCCGGGTCGACGGGCGGCATATTCCGCTCGCCGGCCAAAAGGAAGCTACGATTCACGCAGCATCGGGACAAAATGGCTGGCAAAAAGAGTCGCGGCGCGGTATCCGTACTCATGGAGTGTCAATAACGGCGGGGCTTGTGCGGGACAGCCTTGCCGGTTCGTTCTTCTTTGCCCCCGCATTCTGCGTGAATCGTGACCCGAGAGTGGATCCAGATCGGGGGGATATGGTTCGATGCCCGCACCCTGGCGGAAATCGCCCATCGGTGCGAGCCGTGCGACTGTTCGGCGAAAGGCCGATGCTGCGCCAGCTACGAAGTCACCCTGACCCAGGCGGAGGCCGACCAGCTTGCGGGCATGATCCCTGCGGTGCTGCGCGCAGCACCCCGCCTGCAGGAGCGGGAAAGCATCGTCAACCCGTTCGAGGAAGTCGACGACGGGCTGTTGGCGATCGATACCGACGAAGAAGGCGTGTGCGTATTTGCCGCCGCGGCCCCGGGCGGAGAACTGCTCTGCAGCCTGCACGCAACGGCGATTCAACTCGGGCTCAACCCCGCCCACTGCAAGCCACGAAGCTGCTGGCTATGGCCCCTGGCGACGTTCGAAGACTCCGGCAAGGTATACGTGTCGGTCATGGAGGACGCCTACTCCTTCGCCTGCAATCATCGCCGCCGCGGCAAGCGCGACCGCCTGGACGACGGCATCGCCGAGATCATCGGCGGGCTCTTCGGTGCGGAGGTGCTGGAAGGGCTCAACGATCATCTCGCAGACATGCCCGACCCGCGCCTGCGATAGCTTTTCGGCAGGCGGGCCGCGTTGCCCGCAGCCTTCGCCTCAAGCCATCGGCTTGAGAAGCCGATCCTCCCAAGGTAGACTTCGGCAGGCCCTGCCCGCCGGAGCGGGGCGACGTTTCCCTTCACCAATCAGGACACACCATGAGCTTCGACCTCCGCGAGATTCCCTTCAGCCGTTACGGCTCGTACCTCTGCTTCCGCCAGTACGAAGGACATCACTCCACGCCCGACGGGTTCTACCTGCGGGCAATCCACGGCGACTCCAACCCCGCCGAGGCGCTGCAACTGGAACTGCTGGTGGGCGGGAAACCCGCGGCATTCTCCACCCAGGGCGAGCCCCATTGCCTGCGGATCGAGGCCGACAAAGGCGAGGGATTCGTCGAGATCGTCATGCCCGAGCCCGACGTGGTGCGCATTCGCGGGCGCGGGGCCGGGCTGCGGCTGACCAACCCCTGCCACAGCGACTTCGACAACGCCATCCGCCGCTACGAGGATCGGTGGCAGTTGAACCTCTACGCCGCCAAGACCAAGCTCATGCTCACCTCGCTCGACGGGGCGATGGTCGTGGACGCCCCATGGGAGCCCAAGCGCAGCAAGCACATCGTCATCGACCTGCTCCCGGAGGGCAGTGAGAAACGCTTCGAGGCGGCGATCGAGGAATTTCGGCCCGAGTGGAACTACCGCGATTACCCGATGTCGTTCGACAAGTGCCTCAGGCAGGTCGACGCAGAGTTCCGCGACTGGCTCAAGAAAACCCCGCGCACCCCGCGAAGCTACTCCCGCACGCGCGAACTGGCCGCCTACCTGAACTGGTCCAGCGTCGCCGGCGCCCGCGGACACCTTACCCGCCCGGGCATGCTCATGTCCAAACGCCACATGACCCACCTGTGGAGTTGGGATCACTGTTTCAACGCCATCGCGCTGAGTTACCACAACTTCCCGGCCGCGTGGGACCAGATGATGGTCGTGTTCGATAACCAGGACCCTTCCGGCTGCCTGCCGGACGCCCTGAACGACCGCATTCCGCGCTGGCAATACGTCAAGCCGCCCATCCACGGCTGGGCGTTGCGGCAGATCATGAACAACGCCGAGGAAATCACCTCGGCCCACCTTCGGGAGATCTACGAACCGCTCTCGCGATGGACCAACTGGTGGGTGAACTCGCGAGACGACGACGGCAGCGGGTTGCCCGCCTATTTCCACGGGAACGACTCCGGCTGGGACAACGCCACCATATTCGATGACGGCGGACCCATCGAGGGCCCGGACCTCGCGGCGTTCCTGGTGTTGCAGATGGAGGTTCTCGCCGACGTGGCGGAGCGCATCGGCCGACGCCGCGAACAGAAGCTCTGGCAGATGCGGGCGTATGAGATGCTCGAAAGCCTGATGGAGACCCTGTGGGACGGCGAGCGGTTCCTCGCCCCCCGGAAGTTCGACGGGCACGTGGTCGAGCAGGGAGACTGCCTGCTGAACTTCATGCCGATCATCCTGGGCGAACTGCTGCCCAAGGACGTCCGCAGGAAACTCATCAGCGGGCTGCGGCAGTCCGGGCGATTCTTCACGAAGCACGGCATGGCCACCGAGAGCCCCAAGAGCCCCAAGTACCAGTCGGACGGCTACTGGCGCGGGCCCATCTGGGCGCCGTCAACCATGCTGCTGGTGGACGGGCTGGCCCGCAGCGGGCAAAAGGGACTCGCCGGGGAGATCGCCCGTCGTTTCTGCAAGATGTGCCAGGCCGAAGGGTTCGCAGAGAACTTCGACGCCGAGACCGGCAAAGGCCTCCGCGACCTCGCCTACACCTGGACCTCCAGCGTGTTCCTGGTTCTTGCCCACGACTACCTGCTCAAGAAGTAGCGCCGCCAGACCACCCTTCTCCGTTACGCAGAACCGGGGCCTGCTTTACGCAAATGCAGCTTGAGTCGACTGCTGCGCGGATGTACTTTCAGGGCGCTGCCCCGGCTGCCTCGTGGAGACCTCATGAAACCCGCGCGCACAACCCGTCTGCTCCTGACGACGACGATCCTGCTGGCGGCGCTGACGGCCGCCACCGGCCAGGAGGTAAAGGTGACCCGCGGCACACTCACGCTGCCGTGGTACGAGGCGACCCAGGTGCGCGACGTCGACCCCGGCTCGCCCCGGGCCTGCGGACGGGTGCACGGCACCGAACGCCTCGTGGGCTCTCGGCCGCTCAAGACCGTCACGCTGGAAACCGACCTTCTCCGCGTTACCGTGCTGCCCGAGAACGGCGGTTCGATCGCCCGGGCCATCCACAAACCCACCGGCGACGACTTCTTCTTCTACGAAGGGAAAGCCAAGAACTGGCTGCCCTACTGGGAGTCGGGCGTGAAGGTCTCCTTCCCCTTTCGCGAGCACGGTATCGGGCTGACCCAGCCGACCGGCTGGCACGTGATGCGCCACGAGGACGGCAGCGTGACCCTGGCGATGTGGATGGAGTTCACGCATCACGACCAGCCCTACCAGCGGTGGATCTATGGCCGCTACAGCAACATGCTGCTCAGCCAGCACGTCACCGTCCGCCCGGGCGAGAGTACCTTCACCATGACCTTCCGCATCGTCAACCCCACCGGCTACCGGCAGGGACGACGGCTGTGGTCGGACGTGCTGTTTCCCCGCAATCACACCGCCGAAGGCGCCGTGCAGCAGAGTGCCACACCGCCCCGCCGGACCGACACCGAGGCGATCATGCCGGCCGCGTGGGTCTCCAGCCACAACGGTAGCGATCTGCGTCGTTACGGACCGACCGACACACCCCTGGCAAAGTACGACCGCACGATGAGCATCTTCGCCTGGGACATCGGCCATGGGTTCGCCGGGTACTGGTACCCCACGCCGAAGGTCAGCCGCCTGCTGCTGTTCGACCCCCGGGTCTCTCCGGGCGTCAAGCAGTGGTTCGTCGGCGAGGGGCACTTCGATGACCCGTGGTGGTTCTTCAAGTACAACCTCGTGGAGATCTGGGGCGGGTCGGACAACGTCTTCGAGGGCGTCGAGCACTGGCTGGAGCCCGGCGAAAGCTACCAGTTCACCCAGCGGTACGCGGTGGTACGAGGGATCGGCAAGGTCCACTACGCCAACGCAAACGCGGCCGTCCACGCAGAATTCGGGGGCGACGAACCCCAACTGCAGGTCGTGACCTTCCGCAAGGTCGCCGCGCTGAAGGCGACGCTGGACGGCAAGCCGCTGGGTTCCGCCCCGTGCGCCCCGGACCGGCCTGCGGGTTTCCGACTTCCTGCCGACGCCAACGGCGGGCTGGTGGTGCTGCGGGACGAGGGCAAGGTTCTGCTGCGACAGCAACTGCCCCTGGTGGTCTCGGCCGACAAAGACGCCCACGCCGCCATCCACGAGGCGCTGAAGCCCTCCCCCCAAACCCTGGAGAAGTGCGGCAACAACGCCCACTGGGGCGAGATGTACCGCGCCGCCATCGGCCAATACCCGGACGGCTCGCTGGGGCGGGGACGGCTGCTGTATCGCGACGGATACCTGCCCGCGGCGGTGCGCTGTCTGGCGGCCACCACCCGGACGAAACCCCAAAGCGGCGAGGCCTGGCACCTGCTGGGGGTCGCCCGGCTGGAGCAGGGAAAGACAAAGGCGGCCCG
>JBKHHV010000162.1:0-8602 GCA_046539005.1 Phycisphaerae bacterium | reverse complement strand
GATCTGGACCAGTCCGGACCAGTTGGGCGACAGTGCCGCCGAGTATCTGCGCCGACAGACCGGACAACGCAACCTCCCCGCCAGCCCCGCCGAGCACGCCCGCGCCGCCGAGCCGGTCGACAAGACGCTGGTGATGGGCTTCGTTTCCACGCACCTGGGTGGCGAGATTTCCAACGAGATGGTCGCCGGGCACGTCGCGAAGCACAGCGATTCGATGATCGGCGTCGCCGCGGTGGACCCCACCAGCGAGGACGCCGCCGACCGCGCCGCCCAACTGCTGGACCGCCGCGAGTTCCGCGGGTTGACCATCTCCCCGGCCGCCCAGAACTTCCACCCCGCCGACTCGCGGGCGCTGGACCTGTACGAACTGGCCGAGGAGAAGGGCGTGCCGATCTTCTTCAGCCAGGGAACGCACTTCCCGATGCGCGGGTCGATGGGCTACGCCCGCCCGCTGCTGTTGGACGAGATCGCCCAGGAGTATCCGGCGTTGACCATCGTCATCAGCGCACTGGGGCACCCGTGGGTGGAGGAAGGCATTGCCCTGGTGGGCAAGCACCCCCGCGTGTTCGGCGACGTGGCGGGGCTCATCCGCCGCCCGTGGCAGGCGTATAACGCGCTGGTGCTCGCACACCAGTTCAACGTGATGGACAAGGTTCTTTTCGGGAGCGACTTCCCCTACTCCACGGCCGCCGACGCGATCAAGAGCGTCTACCGGCTGCACGAGGTCACCCAGGGGACGAACCTCCCGTCGGTTCCGCGGGAGACCCTGCGGACCATGGTGGAGCGCGACGCGCTGACGGCGATGGGAATCGCCAAGCCCGGCGAGGAACAGACCGCCGCGTCGAGCGACGAAGAAGAAGAGCTGTGACCCGGCCCCGCGGGGCGTACTGAACCGGCGGCAGAGACCGCCACACTACAAGAGGTGTATCATGAAGCGTTGGTTCACAATCCTGCCAGTGGTGATGATCGTCGCACTCGCCGCCGGGTGCAAGCGACAGGCCAGGGAACCCCGTACCGTAGAGACCTACGACCCGGCGTTGGACGGAACCGTCGCGGCGATGCACCCCATCAGCCCCGACGCCACCCTCCTGGAAAACCAGACCGGCGTCACCGGAGAAACCTTCGATACCTCCCCCGACCCGGCGGGCCCGGACACAACGGAAGACACCGGGACCGGCGGCGGCAATACCGCCACCAACGGCGGGGGCGACGACACCCGGGGCGAGCCGGTCTCCTCCGACGGGTCCTCCGGCGGCGTGGAGGCCAGCGGCGACCCCATCGCCGACGCCAAGGCCGTCTACTCCAAAATCGCCTCGGCTTCGGAGCCGACCGCCCTGGTCGACCTGTTCGATACCCCCGAGGCCAAGGCCTTCAAGCTGCTCGCCGATGGCAAGGACCTTCCCCGGAAGATCCGCCAGCTCAAGACCATGGTCGATGAGCGCGGCTGGTCGCTGCCCGAAGATTTCAGAATGAACATCGAGGAACTGCCCGACGAAGCCGGTGGCGAGCAGGCCGCCGAGGTCGCCAAGACCAGCGTCGAGGAGATGACCTTCGAGCAGGACGGCGAGAGCGTGATCGCCAAGAAGGACGACCAACCGCAGTTCGTCTTCGTCAAGAAGGACGGGAAGTGGAAGGCCCAGATCGCCGGGTTCGGCCGTCCGATGATGGTCGGCATGTTCGCGGCGATGGGGCTCTCGGCCCAGGCGATCGACCAGATCATCAGCGGCATCGAGCAGGGCACGATCAACGAAGGCAACATCGAAACCAGGATCCAGGAAATCCAGACCGAGCTGAAGAGCAAGCTGGACGACGTGATGTCCGGGATCGAAATGGGCGGGGCGGGCCCGATGCCCGGCCCCGAGCCAATGCCCGAACCCGAGCCCGAACCGGAGGCCGAGCCGGAACCCGAACGCGACGACGACGACGACGGGATCACCGGCGGCGAGGGCTGGTAAGCCCCGGGCGGCCCCATGCCGGACGAACCACTCCACGCACATACCCTCAACGAGGCGATGTACTACCTGACGGTGACCCCTTGTCACGCCTGTGGCAAGGGGCCACTCGTTCCCGCCCAGCGCCATCCCGACTACGAGCCGGACGACCCGTTCGCCGTGGAGGGCGTCTGCAGCCAGTGTGGGGCGAAGAAGAGCTTCCGCTTCGTCTGCGACCGCTCGCCCGCCCGGGCCTGGCCGGAAAGCGAGTACATCAACCCCACCGACGAACCCAGCCGCATGATCGGGCTCGCCCAGTGGCTGAGCCTGTTCTACACGCTCATCGAGCATGCCACCGCCCAGGGACCCGTTGCCTCGCGCCGCACCGGTCTGCATGCCGCGCTGTGCCTGGAAGAGGCGATGAAGTTCTACGACCCCGACGACGAACTGCCCGACGAGTCGGCCTTCCTGACCGAAAAAGGCCGCCAGGCATTCCACGACCAGCCCGAGAAATTCGCCCAGACCCGCCTTCGCGGCATGCGGGACAAGCTGCCCTCGCTGGACTCGATGACCCGCCGCGTCGCCAAAGACATCGCCCCGCCGCGCAAACGCTGGTGGGAGTTCTGGAAGTAGAATGCCCCGGGCATCCTGCGGGAAATCTGCCCGTGGGCTTCGTTCGCCCGCGGCGGCAAGACGCCCCTTTGGCGGAACCTCCCGGCGATTGCGTTGTTCCAGTTGCGGGATCGCAGTCCCGCCCTGCCATACCGAAAGGACGAACCATCATGAACGCGTCGCGCATCGCTGCCGTCCTGGCCGTCGCCCTGCTGGCGCCTGTTGCCCTGAGCGACCAACCCGACGCGAATTCCGATATCGGCTCGCAGTGGATCATCACGCTGCAAAGCCCCCTGCCCGGCGGCAAGCCCCTGCGTCTGCACCTCGCCGAGAGCACCCATCGCGTGGTGGCCGCTTTCGGCACCTCGCCGAAGTTCAACTCGCGCTGGCACGACGTGACCGACCACAAGCTCACCCTCGACGGCGGCGGCCTGGAAGGCAAACTCAGCCTGACCGTCAACCCCGATCCGTGGGTGCCGAAGGACGGCAAGCCGATCGCCTGCTCCTTCACCCTCCAGGGGCGTCGCAAAGACGGCACGATCTCCGGAACCTTCACCGGCACCGTCGGCGGGAAGGAAGTCAAGGGCACCCTCACCGGCGAGCCCACCGCCGCCCCCGGCGACAGCCGCACCCAGCGGTACCGCATTCGTTTCTTCCAGGCCCTCCGGATGATCGCCCCCGCCCGCGGCCGTCACGGCCCGAACACCAACTACGCCCTGGACATGGTTCTCACCTGCGCCCTCTCGCCGAGCGGAAGCGTCAGCGAGGCCCTGCTGGAGAACGTCGTGCCCGACTACCGCAGCTACTCGGCCGTGGTGAAGTCCATCGCGCTCAAACGCACCGGCGCCCGCCTGACCGGCACGCTCACCGCCGACATCGACTACGGCCGCGACGCCAAACGCATCGACAAACCCGTGCTCACGCACACCTTCACGATCGACGGGCTGGTCATCGGCGAAACGGTGGCCGTCCGGTACGACGCCCAGGTCGCCGACGTCCACGACAAGGGCATTCCCGCCTGGGGCACGGTGAGCCGCGAACCGGCACCCCGCCCGGGCATGAGCATCGCCACCGTCCGCCTGCACGACGGAATGAAGAAATCCTGGCCGGTCATCATGACCCTCCTGCTTGACGAGGACGGACCCATCCGCGGGCATGCCTTCGCCAGCGGGTGGAACCACCAGATCCACAAAGTCGACACCGGCAAACTCACGCTCGAAGACGGCCGTCTGAGCGGGCCCCTGCACATCACGCTGGACCCCGACTGCTACAAAGACCCCAACGTCTTCATCGACCTGGACTACACCATCGACGCGAAAATCGACGGCGCCGCGATGTTCGGCACCTTCCGGGGCGGCATGAAGGACAACCCCACATCCGGCCGACTGACCGGCCACCTGCGCCCGCGCGCCGCACCGGCCGTCACGCAGGAAACGCTCAGGACCGCCCACTTCCGCCTGGGTTGGTGCCTTGCCGGGGGCAAGCGCGTCAAGGGCAAGAAGGGCTGGCACCACTACGCCGACGCCAGGCTGACCTTCCGGAACGGCAAGCTCGTCTCGGCCGAGGTGTACAACCCCAAGGACCGCTCGGCCTTGACCGCCCGCGTCACCGAGGCCAAGCTCACCGTGGAGGGCACGAAGGTCTCGGGCGTGCTGGCGTTCGACGCGGAGTCTGCATACGTGGCCGACGGGCGCTACCGCTTCAATCTGCTGGGCTTCCTGGACGGCGACAGGTTCACGGGCCTGTGGCGCGGCACCCACAACGGCCGACCCGTCCTCACCAAGAGCGCCAAGCTCTACGGTGAACTGTCGGCCCAGGAGCCGGCAACCCGCGGGCAGTAAGCCCCGCCCGCGGTCGATGGCGGGGTTTGCGGGGTTTCCCGACGCCCGCTTTTGCCTACAATGGCGGGAACCCCGAACAGAAAGGCCGTCATGCTTCCTGCCGATGTCGCAGACTACATAGAAAACAACCGCGAGCGATTCCTTGCCTCGCTGACGGAGTTGCTGCATTTCCCGTCGGTCGCCAATGCGGAGATATCGCCCCACCCGTGCGAGGCCTGCGCCGACTGGCTCGCCGAGTATCTCCGCGGGCTCGGGCTCGGCGCCCGCGTGCTTCCCACGGCCGGTCAGCCTGCGGTCTACGCCGAAAGCCCCGCCCCCCCGGGCGCCCCGACCGTGCTGATCTACGGGCACTACGACGTCCAGCCCCCCGAGCCGCTGGAACTGTGGGACACGCCGCCCTTCGAGGCGACCCTCCGCGACGGGCGACTGTACGCACGCGGCGCCAACGACGACAAGGGACAACTCTTCGCGCACCTGATGGCGATCGAAGCCTGGCAGAAGGCCGGCGGCGGGCTGCCGGTGGGCGTCAAGCTGCTGATCGAGGGGGAGGAGGAGATCGGCTCGCCGAACATCGAGCCGTTCATCGAGGAGAACCGCCCCCTGCTGGAGGCCGACGCCTGCGTCATCAGCGACTCGGAGTTCTTCGCCGACGGCGTTCCGGCAATTACCTACAGCCTCCGCGGGCTGACCACCTGCGAGTTGACCGTGTCCGGTCCGTCGCGCGACGTCCACAGCGGCGTGCACGGCGGCGGGCTCACCAACCCCCTGAACGTGCTGGCAAAGCTGGTGGGCAGCCTCCACGACAACGACGGGCGGGTGGCGATCGACAGCTTCTACGACGAGGTGCTGGAGTTGACCGACGCGGAGCGCGAGGCGTGGGCCGCCCTGCCGTTTGACGAGTCGCAGTACGCGGCCGACTGCGGCGTGGACACCGCCGGCGGTGGAGAGAAGGGCTACACCGTGCTGGAGCGACGCTGGGGTCGGCCGACGCTGGACTGCAACGGCCTGGTGGGCGGGTACACCGGCCCGGGAGACAAGACGATCATCGCCACCGGCGCCTCGGCGAAGCTGTCGATGCGCCTGGTGCCCAACCAGAACCCCCGCCGCATCTTCGCCCTGCTGGAGAAACACATTCAGGACCGCACCCCGCCGGGGGTTCACAGCTCGCTGGAGTTCCGCGCCGGTGCCCGGGCGGTGATGCTCAATACCGACAGTCCGGCGATGACGGCCGGCAAGCGGGCGTGCGAGGAAGGGTTCGGCGCTGCGCCCACGCTGATCCGCTGCGGGGCGTCGGTGCCGATTACCGAGGTGTTCCAGCGCGTGCTGGGGCTCGATTCGGTCCTGCTTGGCTTCGGGCTGCCCGAGGATCGGATTCACTCGCCCAACGAGAGTTTCGCGTTGGGGCAGCTTTTTGGCGGGGCCCGCGCGTCGGCGGCGTTCCTGGGCGAGATGGCCGGGACGAAAACCGGGGAAAACGGCACTTGACAATCGGCCGGAAACAGGCATAATTCCCTGATTCCAGAATGATAGAAGGAGCACGCACGTGTACGCAGTGATTGAAGACAGCGGCCAGCAGTTCCGGGTTTCCGAAGGCGACGTACTGAACGTCGACATTCGCGATCTTGCCGACGACGCCAGCGAGATCGAGTTCGACCGCGTCCTGCTGGTTTCCGGCGACGATGACGTGAAGGTGGGCACCCCCCTGGTGGAAGGCGCCAAGGTGGTCGCCGAGATCCTCGACCCCGAGTTGAAGGGCAAGAAGGTCCAGAGCTACTACTGGCGGCGGCGCAAGGCCTCCAAGAAGAAGGTCGGCCACCGGCAGAAGTACCTGAAGGTGAAGGTCTCGCAGATCGTCGCCTGAGGTCGCCAATTATGCTATTCCAGGCCGTTCCGCTCACCGGCGGGACGGCCTTTCTATTGCGCCTCTTCGGGCGTGGGCGGGAGATCCCATGCGGGAATTCATGACGTGGCTTTGGTTTACCGACGGCGGCCTGGCGGTGCGGATCGTTGCCGGGGTGAGCATCTTCGCGGTGCTCGCGGCGGTCGAGCTCATCCGCAAAGGACGCGACGCCCGACGCTGGAAGGAGTACCTGTTCCTGCTGTATGCGGTGTGCCTGGCGATGGCGTATGGAGCCATCAACGACCTGGTGACCGTGAGCATCTCCTGGGAGTACTTCTACTTCGGCAAAAACCTCGCCGAGGAGATGGGCTACCTCATCCCGCCGGACTTCGCCGCCCTCCGCATCGAGGCCGTCAAGATCGGGCTCATGGCGTCGTGGACGGCCGGTCTTATGTTCGGCGTGGCGGCACTGTTTGCCAACAATCCCCGCGGGGACCTGCCCCGCCTGCCCACGTCCACCTTGGTGAAGCTCGGGCTGCTGCCGGTGGCGGCCGCCGGGGTGGTGGCCATCCTCAGCGGACTCGCCGGATGGCACGGAATGTACGACCGGTTCATGCCGGCCGGGATGGACCTGATCCGCCACCCGCGTTACTTCACGGCCGTGTGGGGTGCCCACCTGGGGGCCTACTTCGGCGGCGCCGGCGGCATGGCGGCGGCGGTGATACTTATCCTGATGCGACGAAGAAGGTTACAGCGGGAACGGTTGCCGTCGGCCTGTTGACCCTTCTGTTTGCCCCGGTGCAGGACGAAACGTAGGTTTCTTCTGTCACCACCTGCGTTTCTTGGGGTAGATGGATGAAAGCATCCTGCGTCATCCAGGCCGGGCCCTCTTCGGAGGGCCCGGCAGAGCGGCCGAGCGTGGAATACGCCTCCAGCGTGTTCGACCTGCCGCGAAGCCAGTGGCAATCGGCCGTGGGAGAAAGGCTGCTGACGCCCCAGGAGCATGCCGCCCGTGTGCGATACTTCACCCGCCAGGCCGAGCAGGCGATCGCCAAGGCCCGCCGCCAGCGGTGCGCGTAGCGACCCCTTTCTGCAGTCAGGGGATACGTCACTACAATGCGATCGTGGAGAAAGGGGTCCGTCGCTGCTCAGGCACTGCCGATGGGCGAACCCGCCAGCGCCGCTTCCACCGACGTCTGAAGTTCCGCCACTCCGTACGGCTTGGCGAGGAACTCCACCCGCAGGTCCTTTCGGCGGGTGGAGCTGTTCATCATCTTGTCGAAACCCGAGGAGATCAGCACCCGCGCCTCGGGATGGATCCGCTGCAGCTCGGCGACGACCTCCCAGCCGTTCATCCGCGGCATGACCAGGTCGAGCATCACCAGGTCCACCTTGCCCGCTTCGGCCCGAAGCAGATCGACGGCCTCTGCCCCGTCGCAGGCCGTCTGGACCTCGTAGCCCAGCGACCGCAGCGCCTCGGCGGCGAAGTGCCGGATGGGACGCTCATCATCCACCACCAGCACACGCAGCGTGCCGGGCGACGCAGCGGGCTTGGACTGCACGTACTCGCTTGCCGCCGGTTTCGACAGCGCGACCGACAGCGTTTCCCGCTGCCCGCCCGCGTCCATCTCCAGCACCCAGTGCCCGCCGGCTGGGCCGGTTTCGCAACGGCTGCGGATATCGATGTCCTGGTCGGGGGTTGCCCTCTGAATCGCACGAGCCAGCAAAGTCAGCATCCGACGGGTGAGGTCCGAAGGGTCGCCCACGATGACGGGAAGTTCCGCGGGCAGATGCTCGACGATTTCGACGCCGGCCTTGCGGATGGAGTAGTTCAGCAACCTCACCGCCCGGTCCAGCAACTGGCGGGGGTCCACTTGGCTGCCGGCGTTGGTGACCGGCCTGGCGGCGATCAGCAGATCGGTCGCCAGTTCCCCGGCCGACCGGGCCGCCTGCAGGATGTTCTCGATGTTACGGGTGTTGCCGCCGTCCACTTCGCGAAGGCTGAGCAGCTCGGCCCCGCACGTGACGGCGGTCAGGTAGTTGTTCACGTCGTGGGCGACCCCGCGGGCAAGCCCGGCCAGCAGCGCGTCATGATTATCATCGCCGCCGACTGACCGCTTCATATGGCGTCGCGCCAGGGCGTGGCGGACAGTGTGGCTCAGCACTTCAGGCGTGGCCGATTCCAGAACGAACCAGTCGTCGACCCCGGCGTCAAGAACGAACGTAACAGACTCTTCTGACTCCACTTGCAGAACAGCCACCACGGCAGCGTCTCCGAACCGGCTGTGAAGGTCGCGAATGGTCCGCCCGGGCTGCGAGCAGAACTCCACGTCCACGAGGAAGACCTGGCCGGGCCCGGCCTGGGCCGACTGCACAGC
>JBKHHV010000161.1:0-8682 GCA_046539005.1 Phycisphaerae bacterium | reverse complement strand
CATGACCATCGGCTGGGCAACCCTGGGGTCAGTGTGGGGTGTCCCGTCGTGGATGGTCTTCGTTCGGCCCAGCCGTTACACGTTCAACTGCATCGAGCACAGCGGCTGTTTCACCGTGAACGTGCCTACCGACGAGTGGGCCCTGGCGTGTGCGGTCTGCGGTTCCCAGTCCGGGCGCGACGTGGACAAGTTCGAGGAAAC
Organism: Phycisphaerae bacterium; assembly: GCA_046539005.1. GTDB lineage: Bacteria > Planctomycetota > Phycisphaerae > SM23-33 > SM23-33 > CAZFPT01. The sequence continues at coordinate 8,481 of JBKHHV010000161.1, read as the reverse complement.
CGGTCTCACCCCCGGCCGGTCGGGCAGCGTGCTTGCCCCGGTCGTCGAGGAATGCCCCGTCGTCTACGAGTGCCAGGTGATCCACTCCAGCGACGTGCTGCCCAACAAGCTCACCGACGAGATTCTCTCCGGCAGCTACCGCGACGGCGACTTCCACCGCGTCTACGTGGGGAAGATCCTCCGCGCCGAGGCCGCCCCGGACGCGGCCGACCTGCTGAGGGACTGAGCCACGTGCGGTCCCTCTCGCGCGGCGGGTGAGGCCCCCTGAGCCGGCTTACCGCGAACTCTTGCGGACGATCCACTGCCCTTGGCGGGCGACGGGCTCGGGCAGAACCGGCGTCTTGGCGGTGATCTCCTGGATCGCCCAACCGGCAGCATGAATCACCGCCTTCGACGGCCGGTCTTTCCGGAGCACCTGCCACAACGCGTCGGTTGTCTCGGTTGCCTTCATCTCCCCGGCCGAGATCGCCGCGTGGAAGCGGGCCTGGTTGCCCATGTGCCCGTCGCCGATCACGCCACCCAGGAACGCCACCAGCTTGTCCCGTCGGGCCTTGCCCGCCAGCCGGGGCGCCACCTGCGCCGCCACGGCCGCCTGGTGCGGAAGTCGGCTGTCCACGTGTTTCACCTGACCGGCTTCGGTCACCAGTTCGAACGCCTCGGCGTCCTCCAGGCGCCCCAGCGCGGCGATGACCTCCGCGGTCACCTCCTCGCTGTAGGGCACGGGACCGGGAGACGACAGGTAACGTCGCCCCTGGCGAATCGTCTTCTGCAGCAGCTTCCGCAACGCCTCGGCCGCCGCCGCAGAGCCCGTGTTGCCCAGCCCGCGGGCAGTCTGTGCCAACAGCGGGGAATCGATCGCAAGCGAGCCCAGCATCGCGATCCGCTTCTCCAGTGCCGCGTCGGCCTTCAGTTCCGCAAGCAGCCACAGCGCCGCTTCGAGGTTGCGGCTTCGGTTCTTCTTCTCGCCAGGGGTGTCGGTAAGCCACTTGGCCGAGCGGCGCACGACATCGTCCCCGCCGATCGCCGCCAGCGCTTCCCGGGCGGCTGTGTGGGCATCGGGGGCTTCGTCGGTCAGTCGCTCAAACAGGGCGGAGACGCACTCGCTTCGCTTGCCGCTGCGGGCAGCTCGGATCGCCGCCACACGCACCATCGGCGAGGGATCGCTCAGGGCTTCCCGCACGTGTCCGCCCCCGGTGTGTTCCCACACCCGCACGGCCGCCCGACGCAGCAGCGGCTGGGACGACTCCCACGCCTGGCTCAGCATGGCAGAGTTGGCGTCGCCGGTGAGGATCCCCAAGGACGTCACGGCCGTGGCGCGCAGGGCGGTCTGCTCCGCACCGGCCGCCTCGCCCAGGGCCTTGCGCAGCGCATCGCCGGGTTCGGTTACGAAGCGGGCGTTCTGCGCCGCCAGAATGCGTCCCCGCGCCGAGTCCGACCGCAGCATGGCCGTCAGCCGCTTCGGGTCGGCCGCCGTCTGCAGGGCGGTCAGTGTCCTGATGCCCTGGTGAATGACCGCCTCGGAGGCCTCGTCCTGTTCGATCCGCCGGGCGGTTGCGTCGGCAAGTGTCGCAAGGCGTCGCCTCTCGACCTGGCGGAGGGCTTCCAGCGTGAGCGGTTCGGTGGTGTTGGCGTCCTTGAGCAGCTCTCTCAGCACGCCCGTCGGATCGGCAACAAGGTTCAACTTGGCCCGCAGCGCCGCCACGCGCACGCCGGGATGGGTGTCGGCGAGGGCGGCATCGATCGCCGACAGCGCCGCGGTGTTGTTGGTTTCGCCCAGGTCGGTGACGGCCTTCTGGCGCACCACGGGGTCCGGCTCGTCCAGCAGTTTCGCGAGCAGGCCCACGTTCTCGACGTCGCCATACAGGGTGTAGGAGTCGGCAGGAGGATGCGCGGGTTTTTCGATCCGGGCGGCCGCGATCTGGGCGGTCAGCGCGGCAAGCAGTAGTGGCAGGGCAATTCGTTTCATGTGTCTATTTGTCGGGCTGTTGCAGTTGCAGAACTCTCGCGACGCCGACCACTAGCAGCAAGGCCGTGGTGCCGGACATGATCCACAGGTAATCGGCGGCGATTGCCAGGTCGTTCATGCCGGCGTGACCGGCTGCGTCCATCGCCGCCGCGACGGGGTTGACCACGAACATCGCCCGCACCAGCCTCCGGGAGAAGATCCCCTCTCCCAGCAGCATCAGCAGGCTCGCCAGCCCCAGTGTCGCCACCACGCCGTAGGTCCATGCCGTGGCGGTGGGGGTGCGTTTGAACAGGCTGGAGAAGAACACCCCCAGCGTCGCCACCAGCAGGATCGTCACCCCCGCGACTTCCAGCACCCCCAGGACGTTCGGCCAGAGCATCGGGCGGAAATACAGCAGGATCACCAGCGCCGGGGTCAGCGCCAGCGACAGCAGCACCAGCGGCAGCACCGCCGCCTGGAACTTCCCGCTGACGATTCGCCAGCCGGGCAGGCGCGTGGTCCGAAGCAGATCCCACACGCCGGTCTCGATATCCGCGCAGATCGCTCCGCTGGTCATCGCCGGACCGATCACGATCAGCAGCAGCATCAGCAACGCCGCCAGCACGACGATCATCGAATCGGCCGCGCTTCTCCCCTCGGCCGACAGGGCCGAGACGCCCAGCGACACCAGGAACATCAGCACCACCGAGATGATCGCGCAAAGCCCGACCAGCCGAAGCAGCGTGTGGGCCTGAAGCATCGGGCGGGTGCGGAACTCCTTGACCAGCACGGGGTTCATCCACCACGCGATCGAACGCTTGCGTTTCCGCGGGTCGATGACGAACAGGAACGAGCGTGCCGAAACTCTTCCTCGCTCGACGACCGCCAGTTTCTCCCGCGGGCGGGGCGGCGCCACCGGCCTTCGCAGCTTGTACAGGCATGCCAGGGCGGTGGCTACGATCGCCGCCAGGCTCATCGGAATGAACGCCACCCAGTACTCCGGTAGGTTGCCGGTTCGCTGGGTGAAGGGGCTCTGGTCGCCCAGCACCAGCGAGAGCATCGCCTGCAGCGGGCTCAGCGATGCCAGGTAATGCATGACCGTCCGAGGGGTGCCGGTCACCCGGGTGATCAACTGGCCGCTCACCGGCCAGGCGGGCAACGCCACCAGCAGGCACAGCACCAGCAGGATCGCGTAGGTGGTAATGATCGCCCGGTAACTGCGGTGGGTCATGGTGCTCACCAGCAACCCGATCATGCCCAGGTAGGCGGCCGTCAGCAGCAGCAGGGCCGTCGCCGCCAGCACGGTCGAAAGCCCCACGCCACCCAGCAGCAGCGGGGCGGCCATCGCCACCACGCCGGTCAGTACGATCAGTACCAGGAACGCCAGCGAGCCGACCATCTTACCCAGGGCAACTTCCCAGGGCTTCAGCGCGGTTCCGTACAGGCTCTCCCAGGTGTTGTGTTCCTTCTCGCTGGTCAGTGACGCGGCGGTAAACGCCGGGGCAAACAACGCCACCATGACCATTTCGCCGATCGCCAGTACCGACAGAAGCCGCCGGGCCTGCTGACCGCCGACGTCCTGCAGGCCGCTCTCCGGCCACAGCAGCCATACCAGGCCGGCCGCCACCAGCAGCATCGCCGCCTGCATGAGCACCGCCTTGCGGGTCCGCAGCGCCGAGAGCACCTCCTTGCGGATGATGGGGTTGGCGATCATGCCTCCCCCTCCGCGGCGGGCGTAGGCTGTTGGTCCATTTCGCCCTCGCCGGGCACCTCCGAGCTGATGCCGCTGATGGACATGTAGGCGTCTTCCAGGCTCAGGGGGACCTCGCGGCAGGTCACCAGGCGGACGGCCGCGGCGTGCAGTTCGCCCAAGAGCTTCGCGAGGGTTTCGTCCTCGCCGCTGAACTGGAACCGCAGCACGCCCTCGTCGATCTCCGAGACGTCCACGTTGCTGCAGTGGGCATTGCCTTCCAGCAGCTTGGCGGGCAGTGCGGTGTCGCCCAGCACGCGCAGTTCCATCAGGCGGTCGCGCCGCAGCTCGGAAAGCACTTCGTTGATCGGCCCGGCCGCCCGGAGTTTGCCGCTGTGGAGGATGCCGATCGAGTCGCAGATCGCCGCCAGTTCCGGCAGGATGTGCGAGGAGACCAGCAGCGTCTTGCCGGCGTCGGCCAGCTTGCGCAGCAGGCGACGCATCTCGATGCGGGCCTTGGGGTCCAGCCCCGAGGCCGGCTCGTCCAGAAGCATCACCGACGGGTCGTGCAGCAGGGTCCGGGCGATGCCCACCCGCTGCTTCATGCCCTTGGAAAGCGTATCCACGAAGCGGTCACGCAGGTACTCGCCCCCGGTGATCTCCAGCACGTGGTCGATGCGATTCTTCCGGTCCGGGCGGGGAATCTTGAAGGCCGCTCCGAAGAAGTCCAGGTATTCCCAGACGCGCATCTGGTCGTACACGCCGAAGGCGTCGGGCATGTAGCCCACCAGCGACTTGATGCGATCTCGCTGACCGGTGGAGACTTCCTCTCCGGCGATCCACGCCCGCCCGCTGGTCGCCGAGAGCAGCCCGGCCAGGATGCGGATGGTCGTGGTCTTGCCCGCGCCGTTGTGACCGATGTACCCGAAAATGTGTCCTTGCGGAATCGCCAGGTCCAGGTGGTCCAGGGCGACGATCTCTTCGTACTGCTTGGTGAGCCCCTCGCAGCGGAGCATGATGTCGGATTCGTTACTCACGTGTGGTTCCTTCCAGGCTTACGTCCACGCTGCGGAACCACCACTTGGGGACGGTCCCGGCCTCCAGCAGCGACTCGCCGGTCTGCCCGGTCCGGCGAACGGTAATCAGCAGGCGCGCCTCCCCCTCGGGAGTGAGGAAACGCCGCAGGTCGGGCACGGTTACCTCCACCATGCCCGTGGGATTGTCGAATGTCTCCAAGGGAACCTCGCCGCCCCGGCTGTCTCGCCCTCGGCCGCGCCGTTGCCAACGGGGGGTGAGCCCGGAGACGATCATGCGGTTGTTCATCGCGCGGATGTCCACGCGCAGACGTGCCACGGCGCCGGAGGGCATCTCCAGCGGATCCGGCGGGCGTATGGAGAGCAACAGCTTCCCGTCACGGGGCGTTACCCCGAACTCGTGCTTGACGGTGTCCCAGGTGCCGGTGCCGAGTGAATCGAGATCCACGCGTGTGAAACCGGCCGGGATAAGAACCTTGCTGCCCGGGGCGGGGCGGCGCAGCTCGATCGGCCAGGCGACGACCGTCCAGCCGCGCCCTTCCAGCTTGCCGCCCAGCGGATGGGCTGGCGTGTAGGGAGCATACCCGATCAGCAGCGGCCGACTCTGCAGACGGACGCCGGTGTCGGGCACGGTCATCAGTTGCGAGACCAGTTCATTGCGGAGCCGGTCGATGGGCCCGTGCGTCAGCGCGCCGGTGAATTCCCCGGTTACGGTCGGCTCGCCGCGGTCGGCGACCTGGGGTCGATCGATCACAATCCGCTGGAGCAGGTCGCCCTCGTCGACCGAGATGGCCGTCTGCTGACGGGCGGCCAGCGAGCCGGCGAGGAACGTTCGGCCGTCGGCGTACAGCACGGCCGATCCGATCTCGACGCCAAGGTTGTTGGTGAGCGTGCCGGAAAGTCCGTCTTCGTCGAAGGTCAGCGTGCCGCCGAGCGGAGCCTGGTCGCCTTGGGCGTCCAGTTGCAGCCCGCGCGTTGCTCCCGGGGCCATCGAAACATCCGGCAGCAGCACCGGACCGGCCGTGCGGACCTCCGTCTGCCCGATCGCCCCGGCGACGGTGCCGCTGACGTCCCGCAGGACGCCGGAAGGCAGGTCGGCGCTGAAGGTCAGCCCCTGGCGTTCCTCGGTGCCGCTGTAGTATGCGAACAGTTGCTGTACGCGCGATCGCCCGCCGGGCTGCTGGGTGAGCAGCCCCACGTAGCTGAGCCGCTGGGGGTCGTCCCGCAGTCGGCTGACGGCGAAGAAAACCCCGGCCAGCACGATGCACAGCGGGACCAGCACGATCCACGCCCATTCCCCGCGCCCGCGGCGTCGCAGCGCCACCCCCGCGATCACCGTGCCCACCGCCAGCGCCACCAGCAGCAGCGCCGGCCACAGGCGACCCGGCGCCCGGATGCCGGCGATTTCGCGCAGCGTCCGGCGTCCGGCTTCGTGGAACCGGTCGGGCTGAAGCGCTCCATAGGTCTTGCGGGCGTAGTTGACCGGTTTCCATATCTGGTGGAGCGAGGGGGCTTCCACCGCTCCCAGCGGAACCGCCAGCACGAACACCCACCCCTGTCCCCAGCGGTGGCGGGTGAGCAGCGGCAGCCCGTTGGCGGTGTAGAGCACCTCGGCGCCGGTGGGGGCCAGTTCGGCAAAGACGGCAGGCCACCGCAGCGAGACGGGGGGAACCTCGCCGCCTTTCGGACCGGTAACCGCCAGCGACGAGGTGCGATGCTCGCCCAGCACTTCCACCCCGGCTGCACGGGCCATGTCGTTGTTCAGCCAGCCTCCCATTCCCTCTCCGGCGACCATCACCGCCACGCCCCCGCGGCCGACCCAGTCCAGCAGGGCGGTGCGCTCGGCGGGGATCAGCCTGGCGTAATTCAGTCGGCCGGTGATCAGCACGTCCAGTCCGTCGTAGCCGTACCACTGGCTGGGCGGGCGCTGATCGATCCGCAGCGAGTGGATCATGAGGGTGACGTCCTGGAGTTCCTGCTGGCGAAGGTTCTCGAGGAACAGGAACTGGTCGTAGGAGGTCTCGGGGTCCTGCCCGTAGGCGAACATGACGCCCACGTTCGTGTGGCGAACCGGTGCGATGGATGCGTCGAACTGTACCGGTGCCGCCTGGCGGTCGTCGACCTGGTCCCACAGGCGGTAGGTAAGCGTGGTCTGCTCGCGGCCGTCGATCTTCTGACCGGTGGGGCGCATCCGCCCGGGGCGATAGGCGAAGACCGCCTCGCGCAGCGCCCCCGGGGGCACGGTGACCACGCGCGAATACAGCACGGCGGGGTTGTTGGCGTCGGCGGCCGACTCGCAACCGGTCTTGAGCGCCCGCTCCCGCGAGGTGTCGTTGCGGAGGGTGACCTTGCGCTGCGACCAAGCCTCGGAGACGGCGTATCCGCTGAAGGGCCCGCCCGGCTTGCCGTAGATTTCCACCTGCTGGGCGGCGGCGTGCGCCGCCAGCAAGGCTATTGCCAACCCTACCGGCAGGAAGCGACGCGACCGGCAGGGCCTCGGTAGACTGCGTTTGTTCATAGGCTCGCTGCAAATGAAAGGATGAATGGAATCCGCAGGATACTAAGCACATCCTTCCCTGACAAGCGCCGGAAATGCGCGATCGTCCAACCCGCCCTGCGCGTTATAGTAATGACCGTGAATCTGCGCCGAATCATCCTGATCGCCACGGCCGTTGCGTGCGTGGCGGGGCTGCTGCGGGCCGACGACAGGCAGGCCACCCCCCGGGCTCGCCCCCGCCTTACGCCCGATAAGCCACTGACCGACGCCTCCCGCAAGGGCGACGTAACCGGTACGCTCAGCCCCGCCAGGCGGGTCCATCGCGTGTGGCTGGAGCATCGCACCAGCGGCAAGCGGTACAAGCCTGACAGGTGGGACCCCAACAGCGGGGCGTTCGCCTTCTGCGACCTGCCCGGTGCCACCCGCTACGACGTCTGCCTGGAGACCACCGACGGCCGTGAGATCGAGGGCATCGACCTCTCACCGCCCGACCAGCGTCTGCTGAAGCTAGCCGAGAGACGCCGCGAGCAACTGGACCTTCCCGCCGAGCGGACCCACCGCTTCACCCGCGAGGACGCCAACGAGTTGGTGCAGTGGGTTGCCCAGGCCGACGACTTACTGGAAGACCGGCGGGTCCTCTACGTGCAGGGGCATGGCAAGCGGGCGACGCTGCTGGTGGAACTCATGCGGACCCGGGCATTCCACGCCTCGGGCGGGGCGATCGTCTGGCGGGTCGATCTGTGGCATTTCCATCACCAGTTCGGGGGGTGGGACCGCCTGGCCAATACCGAAACGACGCTGCGGCGGCTCCGCGTTCGCCCTGACGACTGGAAAAAGGTCCACGTGGAGTGGACGCCCGCCCTGACGGCCGACGTGGACGCCGACGGCAAGAGCGAGCCGCTGCGGTTCCGGATTCCAGATAAGGCGAACCCCGCCATCGGAAGGACGGCCGGTACGAAGATGAAACTGGAGTCCGCCCCGGTGATCCTCGGAGTGCAGAAGCAGAAGCCCAAGGAGCCCACGACCCGGCCCGCAAGCGGGAAGTAGCGGCGATGGGGCCCGGCACCCGACGGGATGGGCGAACGTGGCGGCGCCGCGGAAACGCCGGCCATGCTGCAATGCCGTGTAAACGCCACCGGGTTGCCTTGGCGTTCAGCGCTGTTCGAGACAGCCCCCATCGCCTGCTTCGCAGGCACTTCCCCCAGGGGGGAAGGGTTTCTGCCCCGCCGGCCACCGTCAATTCCAGACCCGCCAAAGATCCCGTCAAACGCCACCGGGTCGCCTTGGCGTTCAGCGCTGTTCGAGACAGCCCCCA
>JBKHHV010000160.1:0-8684 GCA_046539005.1 Phycisphaerae bacterium | reverse complement strand
GTGAGGGGCGGAGGGGTCGCCCCCATCGCCTGCTTCGCAGGCACTTCCCCCAAGGCGGGGGAAGGGTAACCCCTCTCCTTGGGGAGAGGGTGGCCCGGAGGGTCGGGTGAGGGGCGGAGGGGTCGCCCCCATCGCCTGCTTCGCAGGCACTTCCCCCAAGGTGGGGTAAGAGTTTGTCCCGATGCCGGGGGCCGGTGGAACGGGTGTCTCCGACACCCGTGCTGCCGCAATGCCCGTGGAACGTTGCGGCAGGGCGGTGCAGCTTTGCTGCCGCCGCAGGAATCCCCACAAAAAACGGGCCGCTCCCTATGAGCGACCCGTCGGCTTACTTCTGTTCTGTTCTCCCGGACCTCACGCCTCTGTTGTCTTACGTGGCTCCGACGGCTTCGAGTGCTTCTTCCTTGCCTGCCGAGACGTCCTCGAACCGCACGCTGATGCGTTTGGAGACGCCGGCCTCTTCCATCGTCACGCCGTAGAGCACGTCCGCGGCGGCCATGGTGCGCCTGGCGTGGGTGATGATGATGAACTGGCTGAGGCTCACGAACTCCTTGACCAGGCGGCTGAACCGCTCGGTGTTGGCCTCGTCGAGGGCGGCGTCCACCTCGTCCAACAGGCAGAAGGGGCTGGGGCGGCTCTTGAAGATGCTGAACAGCAGCGAAAGGGCGGTCATGGTCTTCTCGCCGCCGCTGAGCAGCGAAAGGCTCCGCAGCTCCTTGCCGGGCGGGCGGGCGACGATCTCGATCCCGCACTCCAGCACGTCCTCGGGGTCCTGCAGCATCACGTCGGCACGGCCTCCACCGAACAGCTTGCGGAACAACTGCTGGAAGTTCTGCCGCACGTCCTCGAAGGTGGTGAGGAACATCTGCTTGCTCTCGCGGTTGATCCGCTCGATCAGTTCGTTGAGCTGGTCGCGGCTTTCGGTGACGTCGGCGATCTGCCGGGAGAGGAACTCCTGACGTTTTTCGAGTTCCTCCTGCTCGGTGATTGCGTCGAGGTTCACGTTGCCCAGGCGATTGATCTTACCCCGCAGGTCGTTGATCTCGGCCTCCACGGCCTGCCAGTCCCGCTCCTGGTCGTGCTCGTAGGACTTGTAGAGTTCCACGAGGTCCATGTTCATCTCTTCCGAGGCCCGGGAGATGAGGTTCTCGATCCGCACGTCCGACTCGTTCAGTTCGATCTTGCGGCGGTTGAGGGCCTCGGTCGCCTCCTCGTGCTCCTTGCGGGCCTTGCCCAGAAGCACGCGGATCTCGTCGAGCTTTTCCGAGAGCCCCTTGCGGGACTCCTCGACGTCCTGCAGCTCGCGGGCCTGCTCCTGCTGACGGGCATAGAGTGCATCGACTTCCTCGCCTGCCCTGGCGATGTTCGCCTCGGCGTCGCTGCGACGTTGGCGGGACAGTTCGATCTCGCGGCGGTTGCTCTCGAGGTCGGCGGCCATCTGGTCGCGCTGGCGGGTCAGCGCCGCCACGGCCTCGCGGGCCGAGACCTGCTTCTCCTGGGCTTGGGCGAGCGAGACCTTCAGCTCGGTCATCCGCTCGGAGAGTTCTTCCAGCCCCTTGCGGTCGGCGGCGATCCGGGCGGTGAGGCGGTCGATGGCGGCCTGGTGGTCGGCGCTGGTGGCTTCCAACTCGGCGGCTTTGCGGCGGGCCTCTTCCCCTGCGGCTGCGGCGGCCGAGATGTCCTCGTCGATGCCTTCGATCTCGCCGTTGATCACCGGCGCCTCCCGCTGGAGGCGGTCGATCTGCCCGGTGAGCTGGTTGAGGTGGCTTTCCAGCTCGACGCGTTCGGTGTTGGCCTGGTAGATGGCACTGCGAAGCTGCTGCTGGAGGTCCTCGGCCTGCTCGCGTTCGCAGCGGGTCTCGGAGCACTTCTGCTGCAACTGGTCGATACGGGTTTCGAGCGTCCGGCGGGTCTGCTGGAGCTGGGTCAGTTCGCTGCGACGGGCAATGACGCCCGCCCCCCTGGCCCCGGCGCCGATGCGCACGCGGCCGTCCGCTTCCAAAACGGTTCCGTCCTCGGTCACGAACCGCCATTCGCCCCCCAGGCGAGCCGACGCCTCGGCGGCGTCGGAGAGGGTGCGGACCGCAAGGGTGCGCCCCAGCAGTTGCCCCACGGCCGGTCGGACCCAGTCCTCGCAGCGGGCCCAGTCGGCCACGCAGCCGATCACCTTCTCGTGCGGGTCGGCGGCGGCGTGCGAGGCCCGGATGCGGTCGAGACAGAGAATCTCGACGGCGCCATTCTCGCCCAGGATGGCGGTCAGTTCCTCGCGGCTGTCCTGCAGGTCCGAAAGCTGTTGCACCAGCAGTTGCTGGTCGGCCCCGGCGAGGGCGGCCTCGACCCACTTGGCGCGATCCACGTCGGCCGTCACGTACTCACCCAGCATGCCCTTGAGGGCGGGCAGCCTGCCTTCGCGGCGGGCCTTGATGACCTTGCGCACGCCGGCGGCCACACCTTCCAGGCGCTTCTGCATCTCTTCCAGGGCATTGATGCGGCTGAGCACGCCGGAGCGGGTTTCCCGCGCCTCGCTCAGGTCGCCCTGGAGGGACTGCTCGTTTTCCACCAGCCGTCGCGACTCTTCCTTCGCCTCTTCCAGCTTGCGGTTGGCGTCGGAGAGGCGGTCCCGGGCGATGCCCAGTTTGCTCTCGGTGCCCACCCGGTCGGCCGCCAGGCTCGAAAGCTGCTCGGCGATCTGCTCGGATCGGGCAGCGAGACGTTCCTTCTGGGCAGCGAGGTTCTCCTGGCGGATCTCGGCGGCCTGCGACTGGTTGTTGAGCTGGGCGACCTGGCGCATCAGGTCGATGGTGGCGGCCTTGCGGTCTTCCAGCTCGGCCGACACCTTCGCCATCGCCATTTCGCTTTCGCGGAGGGCGTCCACCTGGCGGGAGTACTGCTGCTGCAGTTGTTCCACGCGTCCTTCGCCGGCGGCGAGTTCTTCCTGCCGGGTGGAGACGCCGGTCTGGCAGTCCTCGATCTTCGCTTCCAGCTCTTCGCAGCGGCTGGAGAGCTGGACGGTCTGCTCGCCCAGTTCCTTGACCCGGGCGGTGAGCATTTCCGACCGTTGCTGTGCGGTGGTGATCTGCCCGCTGATGGCGGCGACCTGCCCCTGGAGTTCCCGGGCGGTGCGTTCGAGGTCGACGGCCTCGACTTCGGTGCTGGAGCGGGTGCTTTCGAGCTGGTTGATCCTGCTGGCGTAGCCTGCGAGGCGATCGTGCTCGGCGTCGACCTTCTCCTGCAGTTGCAGCCGCTGGCGCGTGTAGCCGTGGTATTTCGCCAGCGAGTGCAGCGAACGCAGTTCGGCGAGGCGTTCGGAGTAGGTCTGGTAGTTGCGGGCCTTGCCGGCCTGGTACTTGATGGAGCGGAGGCGTTTTTCGACCTCGGCCAGAACGTCGGTGGTTCGCAGGAGGTTCTGCTCGACGCGGTCGAGTTTGCGGATCGCTTCCTTCTTGCGGGCCTTGTACTTGCTGATCCCGGCGGCTTCGTCGAAGATCAGGCGGCGTTCCTCGTGGGAGGCCTGCAGGAACCCCTCGACCTGCCCCTGTTCGATGACGCCGTAGGCGTTGTTGCCCACGCCGGTGTCCAGGAACATCTCGCGGATGTCCTTGAGGCGGGCGGGGATCTTGTTGATGAGGTATTCGCTCTGTCCGGACCGGTAGAGGCGCCGGGTGATGGAGACGATGTCGGAATCTTTGGCGTCGGAGGGCTTGCGGACGCCCTCGGGTGGCTGGAGCACGCCGTCGGCGTTCTCGAACACCAGCGTCACCTCGGCCGATCCCGACGCGCGACGGTCGGACGAGCCGTTGAAGATGACGTCCATCATCTCGCTTCCGCGGAGGCTCTTGGCCGACTGCTCGCCGAGGACCCACTTCATGGCGTCCACGACGTTGCTTTTTCCGCAGCCGTTGGGCCCGACGATGCAACTGATGCCGTCGTCGAACTCGAACTCCGTCCGGTCGGCGAAGCTCTTGAAGCCCGCCACGATGAGTTTTTTGAGTTTCATGTCAGGGCGTCGTCCTTAACCGAATCGCAACAACGATACACTATCCATAGTATGCCTGACACGTCAATACCCCAACAGGTATTGCACGCACTCTTGTGCCACCTTCTCAGGAGCTGGGCATGTCCGGCCGGCCCATCGTGGGGGTCGACTCGGTGAGGTTCCGCAGATCCAAAGGTCTCTGCAGTATGAACTTGCCGGGGATGTGTCCCCGCCTGCACAGCCCGTGCAGCGTGGAAATGACCTGTCCGTAGGTAAGCCCCAGCCCGGGAATATTCCCGTGTTCGTCCGGGTCCGGGCGGCTTCCCATGGTCTTCACCAGCTTCGCCACGTCGAAACCCACCAGGAACGGCTCGGAGAGGTTGTCCCCCCGGGGGATCCGGCGGTAGACCATCAGCCTGGTCTCCCGGGAGTCCTCGGGCTTCTTGGTGGAGACGGTTACCATCCCGTCCGGCGAGCGGTAGAACACTTCCCGGGCGACGGCCATGTCGTCGCCGAAAATGACGATCTTGGGCTGGTCGGTCTGCGTGGCGTAGATGGCGTACTGACCGCGCGACTCCACCACGTCCACCACGAAGTTGCCGGCAATGCGCATCCGCTTGATGCACGACGTGTCGCCCATCCGCAGCAGCGATTCGTACGCGGCCGTGCGGACATGCTCGTCGGAGGAATCCAGCAGCTTTCGCAGGGCTTCGCCGGCCTGTCCGTAGGGGTCGCCGTAGCCCAGTTCTTCCACCGCGGCGACCTGCATCGGCGAGTCGTCCTCGAGGGCGAAGCGGATGATGGTATCCACCGCGTCGCGGTCGCCGAGACGCATGCCCGCCCGGGCCGAATAGTAGGACAGGAAGGGGTTGGGCGAGTGGTAGAAGCTCTTGATCTGTGTGAGCGACTGCTTTCCGGCGGCCTCCCAGGTCAGCGAGAGGGCGTTGTGGTCGGCGCTGGGGTCCTTCATCTTCTCGGCGATGCGGAGAATCTGCCCCTCGATGTCGTAACTCAGCGGCAGGTGCAGCACGAGGTCCAGGAACCGCTGGTGATGGTGGCGATAGCGGACGGGAACGTTGAGTTCGATGGTCGAGCCGCTTTTGCCCACGGCCGTGTCCCGCGTGCCGGTGAACCGCGAGTTGATGCGGTTCTTGATGAGGAAGGCCTGGGAGTAGTTGGTCTTGAGCAGTTGCAGGTGGATGATTCTCGGGCGGGTGACCTTCCCGCCTCCGATGACCTTTCCGGAGCGGAATTTCGCGGCGTCTTTGGGGTTGTCGGGGTCCAGGTAGGGGCTGAGGAACATCGACCCGCCGCCTTCGCCCCAGATGTGGGTGTCGGTGCGGGATACGTCCCACGCCCCGGCCAGGCGCAGGTCCAGCGGCATGAGGATGCCTCCGTCCAGCGTGGTGGTGCCGGTGCGGGGCATCGCCTCGACGTAGAGATCGAAACGGCTGCCTACCGGGGCCCCGGGCGGGACCGCTCCGCGGACTTCCACGATCGCGGTGTCCGGGTCGCGCAGGAACTTCAGCGGGCTGACCGGTTCGGTGCCCTCGCGCCACGAGCCCAGGTCCCGCCGGGCGAGTTCGTTGGTCAGATAGCCTCGAAGGGCGCCGGGGATCTCGGTCGAGCCGTTCCGCCCAAGCCCGATCACTACCCCGTAGCCCTGCACCGGCAGGTATCCGGTCGTCACCAGGCGGGCGTAGTTCTTCACGACGCTGTCGGGGCCGATGGGCGCCGGCATGGGGTCGCCCAGGGCGTTGGTCTGCGCGTTGGTCTGCTTCTCGGACTGACAGCCGATCGCTCCCATCAGGGACGCTACGGCCAGTACGAGCACGAAACGAGTCTTCCCAAGCATGGTAAACCTTACTCCATAGTGCGGCTGACAAGGGCGATATCATACCGAAAACGTCCGCTCAAATCCATGCATTGTTATGCGTCCCGGGCGGCTGTTGCGCACGGATTGTGCTTCGGTCGTGTCTGACAAATCCAGTTCGGACTTCGAACGTGCTGTCTTCGCCAGTCAGAGGCTGACCGGCATGACCCCCACGCGACGGAACTGCCCGGGGGGCATGTGCATCACGCTCCGGAAGCTGCGGCAGAAGCCTGCGGCGGTGGGGTAGCCCAGCCGGGCGGCGATTTCCTTGTGGGTCAGCGGGGTGTCCTTGAGCATTCGGCAGGCCGTAAGAACCTTCTGAAGCTGGATATAGCGGTAGGGCGTCTGCGAGGTCTCGGTGCGGAACACCCGCGAGAGATGCTCCCGTGAGACCCCCAGCAACTCCGCCAGATCGGTCGCCGAGATCGCCCGGTGAAGATTCTCGCCCACCAGCCGACGGGCCCGGGCCGCCAAGGCGGCCGAGGCGTCCTCCACGGCCGACGCTTCGCAGGAGGACGCCAGCGCCGTCAACATCTCGTACACCATTGCCGCCCCCTGACCGACCGAGAGGGTCGAGTGGCGGTCTCCCTGGCGGCGCCACTCTTCCAGGCGGCGAACGATCGGCGAGCCCCCGTCCAGGTCGAACACCGCCCCGTGCCGCGCGGTCAGTTCCCGGACGATCCCGGCCGCGCCGCCTCCGTCGAAGCAGACGTACTCGAACCGCCAGGGCTCGTCGCCCTCGGCGGGGAAGTGATAGGCGGTCTGCGGGTCGCAGATATGGCACAGGAACGCCCGGCCTGGGCCCAGGCGGTGCTCGCCGGCGGCATCGCGGAAGACGCCGTGCCCGCTGCGGGTCCATTTGAGCAGACAGTGGTTCTCGGAGGTGCGGAAACGCCCCTCGTGCCGGTAGCTCGGGGCGGTCTGCACTTCTCCGGCGGCCATGAGCATACGCGGCAGCGACGCCATCGGCCGGGCGGTCTGAAATCGCCGGGTCCATTCGAACATCGCCGCAGCATATCACACATCGGCAAGCAATATCAATATACGCCCCTTGTTCGCTGATCTGTAGCGGGTATCCTTCATGCATCGGTCGAGGTGGCCGGGTTCACAGACTGGTAAGCAACCGCCTGGCGGGCGGGAAGGGAACATCATGCCGAAGATCACCTTTATGGGAGCGGGCAGCACCATTTTCGCCAAGAGCGTCCTGGGCGACTGCATGGTCACCGAAGCGCTGCAGGACTCGCACATTGCCCTCTACGACATCGACCCCCAGCGGCTGGAAGACTCCCAGCGGATGCTGGAGAACGTCAACGCCAACGTAAACGAAGGCCGAGCGACGATCACCGCCCATCTCGGCGTGGACAACCGCAGGGAGGCCCTGCGCGGAGCGGATTACGTGGTCAACGCCATCCAGGTCGGCGGGTACGACCCCTGCACGATCATCGACTTCGAGGTCCCCAAGAAGTACGGCCTGCGGCAGACCATCGCCGACACGCTGGGGATCGGGGGCATTTTCCGCTCGCTTCGGACGATCCCCGTGATGCTGGACTTCGCCGCGGACATGGAAGAGGTATGCCCTGACGCCTGGATGCTGAACTACACCAATCCGATGGCGATGATCACCGGGGCCGTGCTCAAGGGCAGCGACGTCAAGGCCGTGGGGCTTTGCCACTCGGTGCAGGGGTGTGCCAGGTCGCTGGTGCGGCGGCTGGGCAGGGAAGAAGAGGTCGGGAAGCTGCAGTGGAAGGTGGCGGGGATCAATCACCAGGGCTGGCTGCTGGAGGTCACCGACGACGGGAAGGACCTGTACCCGGAGCTGAAACGCCGGGCGCGGGAGGCCTTGGAGGAGATCGATCGGCAGGGCGGCGGGGCGGCCGTCGCCGAGAAGTACATCGAGCAGGAGCCCGACAAATCGCTCTGGGCCCGCAAGGAAGTGGTCTTCGACATGGTCCGGCTGACGATCATGCTGGAGTTCGGCTATTACGTGACCGAGTCCAGCGAGCACTTCGCCGAGTATTGCCCGTGGTTCATCAAGGAGCGGTACCCTGAACTGATCGACAGGTACAAAATCCCGCTGGACGAGTACCCTCGCCGGTGTGTGAAGCAGATCCAGGCCTGGGAGAGCCAGCGCGAGAAGCTCGTGAACGACGCGCAGTTGCAGCACCATCGCGGGCACGAGTACGGCAGTTACATCATGGAGGCGATGGAAACCGACGTCCCCACGCGGATCGGCGGCAACGTGCTCAACGACGGGTTAATAACCAACCTGCCTTACGATGCGTGCGTGGAGGTCTCCTGCATGGTCGACCGCAACGGGGTGTTGCCGACCGTGGTGGGCGACCTGCCCCAGCAGTGCGCCGCGATCAACCGCACGAACATCAACCCCCAGCTTCTGACCATCGAGGCGGCGTTGACGCGGAAAAAGGACTACATCTACCAGGCCGCGATGCTCGACCCCCACACGGCCTCGGAGTTGAGCATCGACCAGATCAAGAAGCTCTGCGACGACCTGATCGACGCCCACGGCGACTGGCTGCCGACGTATCGTTAACAGCGATAAGCAATAAGTGATAAGATACCACAATCGGAAAACAACCAAGGCCCGGGTTGCGGGCCGGGCCTTGGGAAATCGCTTCGATGCTGGTAAAGCAAGATTTTATCGGATGTTGCGGGGCCGATCCCGCGCCGATCCAGCTACTGCAGCAGGAAAAACGCGCTGGAGGGGCTTACCCCCGCTTGGGCCATGTACGAGATGACCGCATTGCTCTGCATGAACTGCCGGCTGGCGCTGGTGTGCTCCACCGCCTGGTCGTACCCGGAGATCCGCTCCTCCGACTC
>JBKHHV010000159.1:0-8689 GCA_046539005.1 Phycisphaerae bacterium | reverse complement strand
CCGCGCGCACCTGCGTTCCCGCCCCGAACTGGGCACCTGTAGCGCGTTGCGCGTCCTGGGCGTAGACTACTGGCACCTCACCCTGCCCTGCGGCGATGACCTGTACCTGACCCGCTACGGCGAACACCTTGCCCGCTGGCTGTTGCCCGAGAACTACTGGACCGACGACGCCTGGTTTCGCTCCAACAGCCGAAAGCTCAGCGGCACGAGCATGGTCTACCGCATCCGCACCAAGCCGGTGGACGGCCGCCAGCGGGACATCGTCCTGAAGTGGAACCGCATGGGACAGGACGTGCCCGGAGAAACGCAGGCAGCCGACCTGGAAACCGCCGCGTTCAACAGCCCCTTCGAGGAATTCGCCCTCGTCCAGGAACTGCGCACGCTGGAAGACCAATGGCCCGGGCGGGTACTCACTCACAAGCCGCTGGCGATTTTCGTTCCGCGGGAGATCGTCGACCCCCGCCATCTCGGCCGAAAGGACTACAAGCTCAACCCCAAGCTGGAAAGTCACACCGAGGTCCAGCTCGACCGCAACCGTAACTACGCGGTCATTTACGAATGGCTCAAGGGCATCGACGCCGCCCAGGCGATGCAGGAAGGCCTGCTGGATCGGAGCGACGTGGTGCCGCTGGTGCATCGGGTGACGGCCGACCTGGAAACCAAGGGCATGCGCGTGCGGGACAACAAGCCCCAGCACGTCATCGTCCGGCCGGACGGCAACGGCGGGCTGCGGCGCGACGCCGGCGGGAAGGTGCTGTACGCCACCGTCGATTTCGAGCTGCTGGAACGCACCCCCCAGCGCGAACAGTCCGAACGTGCCCGCAAGCGGCGGATTTACCTGGTCAAGCAGGCCTACCGGTTCAATGCCGAAAGCCCCTTCCCCCCGCACCTTCGGCCGGTGAACATCATGGGTGTCGACTACGTGTTCGGCCGTATCGAGAGCACCGGCGGAGCGCTGTGGGTGGTGGGCAGGGACGCCGACCTGTTCGATTACTTCCTGCCCGAACGGTGGCGGCGGACCGAGCGCAAACGCCTCAGCGTCATCGACCAGGTGTACGAGACCACCACCAAGGACAATATCCGCCTGGTGTGGAAGGTGTCGCGCGTGGGGCAGATGCCGGACATGGACCCCTTCCGCGACGAAGAACGCCCGATCCTGGAGTACGGTTACAACAGCCCGTTCGAGGAGGTCTCGCTGAACATGGAGTTGTCCCGCCACGGCGTGGCGACGACCTACCCCCGGGCGATCTACATGACCGGCAGCCGTTCGCAATTGGCCGATGCGATCTTCGACCCCTCGCGCTTCGAGACCCACGCAGACCTTCGAATGCCCGACGGCGGGCCGATTCTGCGACCCAACCACGACTACATGCTCCTGCGGGGCTACTGGAACGGCCCGGACGAACTGCTGGCGGTCAAGGACCAGAACTACTACCAGGGAATCAGCGCCCTGGCCGCCTACCGTGGCGGAATGATCGACGAGCAGACCTACCTTCGGCTGATGGGCCGCGCCAGCGATCGCCTGACCGAGGTGGGCATCGAAGACCTCAACCTCCGCGGCACCCACCTGCTGCTGTCGATCAACCAGTCCGGCCACTTGGTCAACAGCCCCGACGACAACCTGCCGGAGATGCTGATCTGCAACTTCGAGCTGCTGCGAAGGACGGCCGCTCTCTCAGAATGAGGCAAAGCCGGCGGTTTGTGCTGACACGCAGGATGACACGACCATTCGGTCGGTCTTCTGCCGTGTTCGTCTTCCCCCACCCGGCAAGAGCTACTGCTGCGGCCCCAGCAGTTGCTCTACCCCCTCGGCGACGCTGCCGGATCGCATCAGCGTTTCGCCCACCAGGATGCCGCTACAGCCGGCGTCGGCAAGCTTCTCCACGTCCCGACGGGTCTTGATGCCCGACTCGCTGATCACCGGCGTGTCCCCCTCGACCAGTCCCAGCAGCCGCAGCGTGGTGCCCAGGTCCACCTCGAAGGTCGTCAGGTCGCGGTTGTTGATGCCCAGCAGCCCGTACCGCGGCAGCGGAAAGCCCACCGCCGACCGCATGCGGAGCAGTTCGTCGGCGTTGTGCACTTCCACCAGCGTGGTCATCCGCAGCTCGGTGGCGAGGATCATCAGGTCCAGCAATCGCCCCGGGGTCAGCGCCGCCACGATCAGCAGGATCGCGTCGGCCCCGGCGGCCCGGGCCTCGTAGACCTGCAGCGGATCGATGATGAAGTCCTTCCGCAGCACCGGCAGGCCGGTGGCCGACCGGGCCGCAACCAGGTAATCCAACGAGCCCTGGAAGTACTCCTCGTCGGTCAGCACGCTCATCGCCGATGCGCCCCCCTGCTCGTACTGGCGGGCGATCTGCGGCGGGTCGAAGTCCTCCCGGATGACCCCGGCCGACGGGGAGGCTCTTTTGACCTCGGCGATCAGGTTCAGCAGGCGTTTGGGTTTGCGCGTCAGGGCGGCGTAGAAGTTCCTCGCCGGGGGCGCCTCGGCCGCCCGCTGCTGCCACTGCTCCAGGGGGGCAGCCCGGCGCAACGCCTCCACCTCTTTCCGCTTGGTTTCCAGGATGCGGTCCAATATATTCGCGGCCATCGTTCGCTTCCGTTTCTGATAGAGCGGCACACGGTATCGTCAGGAGTTTCGTGCTGTCAAACGCATTGTACAGGCTGTTGGGGAATCTGGCACTCCTTGGGCAGGAAACCCGACCCACCACCGAGCCGATGAGCCCCGAACCGATCGGCGGGCTGACGCTGGGGGTCATTTCGCTGGGGACGGTGCTGCTGATCGGCTGGGTCATCCGCCGCCTGGCGACACCGCGGAAATTCAGCCTTCCCCAGGCGCCGGGTCGGCCGAACCAGCTCAACCCGCTGCACGTGGTCATCCCCTTCGCCCTCTGGCTGGCATCCAGTTCGATGGTGGGCCTCTGGAAGCACACGAATTTCGTCTACCTGGGGCTGATGGGCACGCAACTGATCTGGCTGACAGCGAGCCTGGCGATGGCGCATCTGGCGTTCCGCGGGGGAATCGTACGCGGGATGGGGCTTTCGACGAGGCACTGGGCGTTCGATGCCATGCGGGCCCTGATGGCGTACCTGATCGTCATGCCCCCGCTCATCGGCGTCTACATCCTGTCGCTGAACCTGGTGCCCAGCGAGTACCACCACGTTCACCCACTGCTGCAGAAGCTGGCGGAACTGCCTTTGAGGTGGCGGCTGGCGATTGTCGTCTCGGCCGGGGTGCTGGCACCGGTGTCGGAGGAGGTCTTCTTCCGGGGGCTGGTGCAGTCGATGTTCCGGCGGCACGGGGCAGGTCCGTGGGGAGCGATCGTAACCACCTCGCTGATCTTCGGGGCAATCCACGTGCCGAACTTCCAGGACGTGGCCCCGCTGGTGGTGCTGAGTTTGGCGATGGGCTACTGCTACGAGCGTACCGGGCGACTGCTGCCGAGTATCCTGATCCACGCGATATTCAACTGCTTGATGCTGATCGAGGCCCTGGGCGTCTACACCTGACCGCCGCGAGCAAAATGCCCGCTGGGCTTGCGTCAAGTAGGCGAATCCGAGTGCTTCCCCTGAGCATCACGGTCTGCCCTCTCTGCTCCTCTCCTGAGGCCTCACTGCATTCGATGCAGGTACTGGTTGCCGATGGTCAGCCGTTGCAGCCATTCGTCGGGCAGCGCGTGGTACACCCACACGGCCAGCACCGCATGCGCCAAGCCCAGCGTGAAGAGGTTCGGCCGCCGGATAAACAGCACGCACCACGCCAGCCCGGCCCCGAATGTCAGCCCCACCAGCGGCCAATTGGGAGCGTGAACCAGCGCGAACACCCCTGCCGAGGCCACCACGGCCGCCGCGGCCGGCAGCCCCGCCTGGCGGAACCGCCGCAGCCCGAACGCCTGCAGGAGGTACTGCTGCATGATTCCCCACGCCACGTACTGCCCGCCCATCTCCGCCAGCCGCAAGGGGCCGAACCAATGAAAGCCCCCGCTGAGCCACCCGGCGATGCCCACACCGGCGGCCATCATCAGCGTGACCGGCAGCACCTCGCGCCCGGAGGCCACGAAGTTGTCGAAGCGGAGCCCCGAGTCCTTCGGACGGTCGCCGTGCAGCAGATTCATCGCGATCGGGAACAGCGCCGCCAGCACGAAGAACGTCACGTCGGCGACGCCCACGCGGCCGCGGCGGTGCAGTCCGAACACCGTGTACGCCAGCAGCATCGCCACGTAGCCCAGCACTTCTCCGACCAGCATGACCCGGACCCACAGGGCCGGATTGTGCGATGCGAGGGGGCGGCGGAAGTTTCGCCCGTCGCGCCCGGCGGAAGACGACTCAGCCATGCAGCTTCACCGTCAGCTCGGCGACCAGTCGGCCGTGGTTGAGGCACTGGCGGCTGGAGCGTTCGTCCAGGTCGCCGATGGCGACGGCCCCGTAGTGGTCGCCCATGACCGACCCCTGCACGACCATGCCGTGGATCAGCATTCCCTGCAGGATCGAAAGCACGGCCGTCTCGTTGCCCCCGCCGACGTTGGCGCTGCTGGCGAAGGCGGCTCCCACTTTGCCCACCAGCTTGCCGTGCACGGCGATGCTGTCGTCCAGCAGCTTTTTGAGCTGGGCGGCGAGGGTGCCGTAGTAGACCGGCGTGCCCATGAGGATTCCGTCATATTGGGGGAGTTCCTTGGGGTCGACCTGGTCGGCGGGCTTGACCTCGACCTCCGCACCCTCGACGCCGCCGGCGCCCTCGCCGATGGCCTCGGCCATGTGCTCGGTGTGATGGGTCCGCGTGTAGTAGGTAATCAGCAGCTTCGCCATGATTTGCTCCCATGCAGTGAGCCGTGTCAAGGTTACCAACGTCGTGAATCGTGAAGCGAACCAGTCTCCCATTCGCGCTGGCGCTGAACGCCGCACACTGAGCTGGTCCTGTCTCACCCGGACGCCCATTCTCCTTTTCGTGACTCGCCAAAGGACGGCCAAGCAGATCAATACGAGCTGTCCGACATTCGTGATGCACGATGTCACGAAGACCTTGTCCCGGACTCAAGTTGTCAATCTGTCTGGGGCCGGGCCAGTCCCGGACCCCATCCCATCGTTGAGGGTTTCTCGTTCTCGCCTCGCCCAAGCCTGGACGAGGACGAGAAGCCCGTTCTTGCGCCGCCCGACGACTGACCAGCGTCGCCGTCTGGTTGCCGGCCGGGAATGGCAAGGTCTCTCAGCCGCTTATCCGCGGGAGCCTCGGGTGGACTTCTCGGCCATTTTCGCGGCCTGCTCGGCCGCCTCTTCCACCGTGCCGACATACATGAACGCCTGCTCGGGCAGCGTGTCCCACTTGCCTTCGCAGATCTCCCTGAACGACCGCACCGTCTCCTCCAGCGGGGTGAAGTTGCCTTCCTTGCCCGTGAACGCCTCGGCGACGAAGAACGGCTGCGAGAGGAACCGCTCGATTCGCCGCGCCCGGGCGACCACCTGGCGGTCCTCCTCGCTGAGTTCATCCACGCCGAGGATCGCGATGATATCCTGCAGGTCGCGGTAGCGCTGGAGGATGCGTTGCACCTCGCGGGCGACCTCGTAGTGCTCCTGCCCGACATACTGGGCATCGAGAATGCGCGACGAACTCGCCAGCGGGTCGATCGCCGGGTAGATGCCCTTTTCCACGATAGACCGTTCCAGCACCACGAACGCGTCGAGGTGGGTCACGGTCGTCGCCGGGGCCGGGTCGGTCATGTCGTCGGCCGGCACGTACACCGCCTGCACCGACGTGATCGCGCCTTTGTTGGTGGAGGTGATGCGCTCCTGCAGTTCGCCCATCTCGGTGGCGAGGGTGGGCTGGTAGCCCACGGCCGAGGGCATGCGCCCCAGCAGCGCCGAAACTTCCGACCCCGCCTGAGAGAACCGGAAGATGTTGTCGATGAACAGCAGCGTATCGCCCCCGCCCAGGTCGCGGAAGTACTCGGCGAGGGTCAGCCCGCTCAGCGCCACCCGCAGACGGGCGCCGGGGGGTTCGTTCATCTGCCCGAAAACCAGCGCGGTTTTCTCGATCAGCTTCTGCTGGGTCTGCCCGATGACGGTCTCCTGCATCTCCAGCCACAGGTCGTTGCCCTCGCGGGTGCGCTCGCCGACGCCGGCGAAAACGGAGTACCCCCCGTGCTGGGTCGCCACGCGGGTAATCAGTTCCTGGATGATGACCGTCTTGCCCAGCCCAGCCCCGCCGAACAGGCCGATCTTCCCGCCGCGTACGAACGGCACCAGCAGGTCGATGACCTTGATGCCGGTGACGAACATCTCGCTCTTGGGAGTGAGGTCCTTGAACTCCGGCGGGGGCTGGTGGATCGACCGGTAGCTCTCGGCGTGTACCGGTCCGCCGCCGTCGATCGGGTCGCCGGTGACGTTGAACACCCGCCCCAGCACCTCCGGACCCAGGGGCATCTGCACGGGCTGGCCGGTGTCGACCGCTTCCATCCCGCGGATGAGTCCGTCGGTAGAGCCCATCGCCACGCAGCGCACCTTTCCGCCGCCGAGGTGCTGCTGCACCTCCCCGACCAGATGAACGGGCTTGGCGCCGGTGTCGTTGTCGACGCGCACGGCACTGTAGATGGAGGGAATGTCCTCCTCGCTGAATTCCACGTCGAACGTGGACCCGATGACCTGTATTACCTTGCCTGTCGCTGCCATATTCATTCCAGTCCGGCCCGGCCGCCGAGAATCTCCGACAGCTCGGTGGTGATCTGCTGTTGTCGCATACGGTTGTACTGGACGGTCAGCCGCCCGATCAACTCGTCGGCGTTTTCGGTGGCCGATCGCATGGCGGTCATCCTGGCTACCTGTTCCACCACGGCCGCGTCCAGGAAACACTGATAGAAGCGCAGCCGTACCGCCGCCGGCAGCAGGTTTCGCAGGATTTCTTCCGGGGAGGGGTGCAGTTCGTAGGGCACCACGACGCTGGTGGCGGGGTCGGGCTGCTCGGTGTCGCCCACGAGCCAGTCGATGGGCAGAATCTGGGCGATCACCGGGCGGGACTGCGTGGCCGAGATCATTCGGGTGTAGGCCACCTCCATGCCGCCGATCTTGCCCTGGGTGTACTGTTCCATGAACCGCTCGGCGAGTCGGCCGATTCGGCCGTAGTCGGGCAGTCCGTCGAAGTCGGTGTATTCGCGGTCGGGCTGCATCCCGCGCGAACGCAGATGGCTGATACCCTTCTTTCCCGCCACGTGCACCCGCACGTCGTACCCCGCTTCGATGGTCTGCCCCAGGCGTTCCAGCGCCACCCGCAGCACCGACTGATTGTACCCCGCGCACAACCCGTGGTTGCTAGTGAGCACGAACAGCACCTCGCGCTTCGACTCGCCATCCGGGTGCAGCAGCGGGTGGTCCACCGCGGCCGCGTGGGTGTGCGAGCGCCGGAACCGCGCGGTGGAGACCATCTCCATGGTCTTGGTCACCGTCCGGATGCTCCGCACCGCGTTGCGGCGTTTGAGGATTTTCCTGGCCTTGGCCATACGACTGCGTCCCGGGTTCTTCTATTCCACGTCGGGAATCGGCGGCTGCCGATCCGGCTGCCCGCCCTCGTCATCCTGCGGCTCGCGTGCCTTCTTCTCGGCGGCCGCCCTTCTGCGGCGGGCCCGCCTGGCCTCCCGGTACGGACCTTCGAGGTACTCGTCGATGATGAACCCCAGGCGCTTGCCCCGGACGGGAGGAAGCTCCTTCTCTTTGGAGAGTTCCTCGTAGAAGTCGTCGTACTCGGTCTTCACGTAGTCCAGCAGGCCCTTCTCGAAGTCGTGAATCTCGCCGGGCTCCAGCGAATCCAGGTGCCCGTTGGTGCCGGCGTAGATCGAGATCACCTGGTCGATGAAGCTCATGGGCTGATACTGCGGCTGAACCAGCAACTGCACCATGCGCTCACCCCGGTCCAGGCGGGCCTGGGAGGCGGTGTCCAGGTCCATGCCGAGCTGCGCGAACGACTCCAGCTCACGATACGCCGCCAGGTCCAGCCGCAGCGACGCGGCGACCTTCTTCATCGCAGGGATGGCCGCCTTGTAGCCCACCCGGCTGACCGAGATGCCCACGTTGATCGCCGGACGGATGCCCGCGAAAAACAGCGCCGGCTCGAGGTAGATCTGCCCGTCGGTGATACCGATGAGGTTGGTCGGAATGTAGGCCGACACCTCGCCTTCCTGGGTCTCGCAGATGGGCAGCGCCGTCATGGACCCGCCGCTGTCGGGCAACGTGTGGATGCGGAGATCTGTTTTGTCGTCGCGCGCTTCGAGCCCGGCCCGGGCACATTCCAGCCCCAGCGGGCCGCTGTAGACCTCGCCGTCCACGCCTCCGACGTCGGTGGCGTCTTCGGGCGTCTCGGCCGGGACGATCACGTATCGCTCGGCGAGCTTGCACGCCCGCTCCAGCAGGCGCGAGTGCAGGTAGAACACGTCGCCGGGGTAGGCCTCTCGCCCGGGCGGACGCCGCAGCAGCAGCGAGATTTCCCGGTACGCGGCGGCCTGCTTGGTCAGGTCGTCGTAGACCACCAGCGTCGCCCTTCCCCGGGCGTACATGAAGTGCTCGGCGATCGCCGCCCCCGCGTAGGGCGCCATGTACTGCATGGGGGCCGCGTCGGAACTGGCGGCCGAGACCACGACGGTGTGTTCCATCGCCCCGCGGCTGCGCAGGGTCTCCACCACGCCGGCGACGGTCGATTCCTTCTGCC
>JBKHHV010000009.1:0-26789 GCA_046539005.1 Phycisphaerae bacterium | reverse complement strand
CTGGACATTCTCAAGGGCCTGCGCGACCGCTACGAAGCCCACCACCGCGTCCGCATTACCGACGTGGCGCTGGAGCGGGCGGTCGAACTGTCCAACCGCTACATCACCGGACGCGTACAGCCGGACAAGGCGATCGACGTCATCGACGAGGGCGGCGCCCGCGTACGCCTCAAGACGATGACCAAGCCGCCGGACCTGGCGGAACTGGAGAGCGAGATCGAACGCCTCCAGGCCGAGAAGGACGAAGCGGTCAAGAACGCCGACTACGAGCGGGCCGCCGAGCTTCGCGACCAGGCCGAGCAGGTCCGTCTCAAAAAGGACGAGATGACCCGCGAGTGGAAGGAACGCGCCACCGAGGTCGACGGCGTGGTGGACGAGGAAGTGGTCGCCGAGGTCGTCTCCAAGATGACCGGCGTACCGCTGACCCGCCTGGAGAAGGAAGAAGCCCAGCGGCTGCTGGAACTGGAAGACGAACTGCACAAGCGGGTCGTCAGTCAGGACGAAGCCATCCGCATGGTTTCCAAGGCGATCCGCCGTGCCCGCAGTGGGCTCAAGGACCCCCGTCGCCCGGTCGGCAGTTTCATCTTCGCCGGCCCGTCCGGCGTGGGCAAAACGCTGCTGAGCAAGGCGTTGGCCGAGTTCATGTTCGGCGACGAGGACGCGCTGATCCAGATCGACATGTCCGAGTACATGGAGAAACACAGCGTCTCGCGCCTCGTCGGCGCCCCGCCCGGATACGTCGGGTACGAGGAAGGCGGACAGTTGACCGAGAAGATCCGCCGTCGTCCTTACTCGGTGGTCCTGCTGGACGAGATCGAGAAGGCTCACCCGGACGTGTTCAACATGCTCCTCCAGATCATGGAAGAGGGCAAGCTGACCGACTCGTTCGGGCGTTCGGTGGACTTCCGCAACACCGTGCTGATCCTGACGACCAACATCGGCGCCGAGTTGATCAAGTCCGGCGGCGGGTTCGGATTCGCAAAGCGCGACGAGGAAGCCTCCTACGAGAAGATGAAGGACCTCCTGCACAAGGAAGTGGAACGTTACTTCCGGCCGGAGTTCCTCAACCGCCTGGACGACATCATCGTCTTCAAGGCGCTGAACCGGGACAACCTGGTCAACATCATCGAGATGGAGCTGAAGAAGGTACGTGAGCGGCTTGGCGAGCACGGGCTGGAGTTGGAACTCGATGATGACGCCAAGGAGTTCCTTATCGAGAAGGGCTACAACCCGGACTTCGGAGCCCGGCCGCTGCGGCGAGCGATCGAGCAGCACGTCGAGGACCCGATTTCCGAGGAGATTCTCCGCGGGAGCTACTCGGAGAAGGCCAAGATCCTCGTCACCGTCCGCTCGGATGGCGAAGGCGACGAAGACGAAGCCCGGCACCTCTACTTCGAGGGCGTCGGCGAGAAGCCCAAGCCCGAGGACAGCGGCGAGGAAGAACAGCTCGAGGAAGTCCACGAAGGGACGTAACCTGCACGACCCCAACCGGGGCAGTTGCCTTGGTAATATGGAAGTAACCGCGCGGCGGGCCCACCCGGGTCCGCCGCGTTTTTCTTGCGCCCCGGCCGAGACCGAACCAAACACCTCCTCGAGCGTCCAGACTATGGGACGCGGGCCGAAGGGTACGACAAGGAGGAGTCCGCTTGCCGCTTCTCTCAGCGGCAAAGCGACCGATCCGGACATCGCCAGACCTTTCCTGCACCCATCGGGCGGCGGGCTTTGTGACTTTCCCCCTGCCGCAGTACAGGCAGCATGGTATACTTGTGACTTTCCGGAACGTGGGGGAGGAACGCTCCTCCGGATGGTCCGCTTTTTGTGGGAACCCCGTGACAGAACAGGCGTCGAAGATCTTGTCCGAGAAGTCGTCAAAAGCCGACCGGAAGACTGCCGGCAAGAAGCCGATCGCGTTTGCGGACGCATCGCTCGTGCAGCAGGCCAAGGACGGCGACATGCGTGCGTTCGGCACGCTGGTGGCGAAGTATCAGCACAGGATTTACAACCTGGTTTACCGGATGTGCGGCCGACGCGCCGATGCCGAGGAACTTGCCCAGGACACCTTCCTCAAGGCACTGGAGCGGATCCACCAGTTCCGGGGCAACAGCCAGTTCTACACCTGGTTGTTCCGGATCGCGGCGAACCTGACGATTTCCCATCGGCGTCGAGGCGGGCGGGTGAAGTTCCACTCGCTGACCGGGCCCGAGGAGTACAACGAGGCCCAGTCGGTCGCGCTGACGGCGGAGACGGCCGAGCGACGCAACCCGTCGCCGGATGCGGTGATGATGAGCGGCGAACTGTCCAGCCAGATCATGCAGGCGCTGGAAGAACTCGACGACGAATTCCGCATCGTGGTCGTCCTCCGGGACATCGAAGACATGGACTACGCCGGGATCGCGGAGATCCTGGAAGTGCCCATCGGGACCATCAAGAGCAGGCTGCACCGGGCACGGTGCATCCTGCGGGACAAGCTGGACGACTACGTCCGCGGCCGATCATGAACGACAACGAAAACAACTTCAGCCGGCACCTGTCGGCGTATCTCGATGGCGAACTCGACTCGCGCCACAGCGCCCGGGTCGAGAAGGCCCTCGCGGTCGATCCGCAACTGGCGAGCGAGTTGGAAGGGCTCCGTCGCACACGCAATCTGCTGCATAATCTGCCCTGCGCCGAGGCCCCGGACGACTTCGTTTCCCACGTACTCGCCAAGGCCGAACGCGCCCGCCTGATGGCCGAAGCCCCCCAGCAGCAAACCCCGGTCCGCTACGGATGGGTGCGCCACCTGGCATCCGCGGCCGTGGTGCTTATCCTCGCCAGTGCTGCCCTGCTGGTATGGTGGCAGCTTTGGGGAGACAACTCCTTCACCGACAACAACCCCGGCACCGGGGTATCCTCCTCCACCCCGCCGAAGAAGTCGTCCGACGAGAGCAAACCCACCGTCACCCGGGAGATCGCCTTCGCCGAGGAGATGGTGCTGGTGTCGGAGAACCCGGACTACACGTCTGCCGCGATCCGCGAAGCGCTGCTGGAGAATGGCTTTGCAGCCGCGTCAGGCGAACTGAGCGTCGATTCCGAGCCGGCCGAGCGGTTCTTCCAGGCACGACCCGTCGGTAACGGGCGCCGGGAAGTCGTCGTGTATTACCATAGTGAGGCCGACCTGCTTGCCGTCCGATCGGAACTGAAGGACATCCGCTCGCGGCAGGCCGCACTGCAACTGAACCATCAGCCGCGAACCGTGGCCGTTCATATACGACACGAAAGCCACGACGGCCGCGAGGTGCGCTTCTACGAGCGCAAGACCGACAAGGCCGAGCATACCCTCGCCGTCCACCTGGCACGCCCCTGGGGCGATCTTGCGATGTCCGCAGACCCCGAGGAGGTTCCGATCGGCTTCAACGGCACGCGCATGTCCGACGGCCTCCATGGCGAGAAAAGCCCCGAGCGCGAAGCCTACGAGATGATCCGCAAATCACTGGCGGAAATGAAGGAAGACAGCGGTCTAACCCCCGAACACGAACCGCTGCTGGTCGATGATGACGACGAGCGGATCGCCCAGGCCGTCCGCAACAGCCTGGCCGACATCGACCGTCGCGTAGACCCCGCCAGCCGTACCCACTCCGCGGCCACGGGGGAAAACCGCCTCCGCGTGCTGGTCGTCACCGTACTGGACGAGGTCGAAGCCCGCTCCCTGACCGAAAGCGAGTAAGCGCGGCCCTGCAGCAGACCGACGATGAGGCGTGACCGATCTCCCGACGGCAACGGGTGACGTCCAGCCCTCTCCTCTATCCTCTGTCCACTTCAGAATGCGTCTTCGCTGCCTTCCCGGGCGGGTTGGTAGCGGTCCAGCGTCAACTTCCCGCGGATCGACTCCAGCCGTTTGGCGACCTTGCCGATGTTCCGCACCAGCAGGATCATCGGCGGCTTGGAATTGTCGCGGAAGGTGATGACCACGCGGCCGAACCCCAGCAGACGCTCCAGAAAATCTCCCGTGTCGATACGGGTGGAATAGTCCTCGCGGTCTATCTGGCTGCCGCTCTCGGTTGGGCCCACCTGCACGTTCAGGTAGTTGGGAGTGACGGCGACATAGTAGAACAGCCCCCGGATCCACGAGATCACCACGGCCGATGCGAAAATAAGGGCGATCAGCAGGTAGCCCTTCCAGTCGATCCGGATCCCCAACTGGGCGAAGAACCGCCACACGTGTCCGTCCCAGTCCAGCAGCATCAGCCACAGGTAGGTTACGCCCAGTATCAGCAGCGCCAGCAGGAGGATCTTGACCGACATCTCGTATTCGTCGATCAGGAAGTTGACGAAGAAGATCCCCAGCCACACGCCCCCTACCACCTGCCCGCCGGAGGTCGGGGGGTCGAACGCCACGATCACGCACGCCACCAGCGAGGCGATAATGGTCGGGACGTACAGCACCTTGCGAGACCAGTTGAACGCCACGACCCATTCGTTGATATCCGGGTCGTCGCGGAGCTGCTTACCCATGCGAAGGCGGGTGCGGATCGTCTGCCGCATGAAAAGCCACGCGATCCCGATCAGCAGGAGGATAATGAACGGTGCCAGAAAAATCGCCCAGCGACGGGCGTCCCACTCGGCGAGCATGGCCATCATGGCGAACCCTTCCTTTCTTGTCAGCGAGTAACCCATGATCCCCGCAGGCCGACCGCCAGTCAAGACTTCGCGCAAAACCGGAAATCCCCGCGCCAGAAATGGGCGTCCTTTTTCGGCCGGATGGAACTTCTCCGAACCGTCCACCCGTTACGATAAGCGGCAGTGAGCAGATCGGTTCGGCTACTCAAGGCCGGTCGACTGCTGGACTAATGAGAACCAGACCCAGTAACTGCTGTGTAATCGGAATTATCTGTGCTCATGAGTACCTGAAGGGAAATTAATTCCCATCAGAGACCACCTCGACGAAGTCGCAGATATGCATGTCAGGAATTGTTGCTACTTGAGGTATTACGATGGTCGTAAGTGACGAAAATCTGGAGGATCTGGTGCGGGGAGAAGGAGACTTCACGATGCTGGACCCCGAAACGCAGAGGATCGTCACCGAGCACAGGACGCTCCGCAATCGCCTGCGGGCGGCGTGCTATTCCCAGAGCCCGGACCCGGGCCTGGTCTTCCGCATTCATGCATCCATTCGTGAAGCGGAAGGAAATTCCACCGAGGGCATCCGTCCGGGGCGGATGCGGTCGTTCTGGCCGGCCGTAGCGTCGGCTGCCGCCGTCCTGCTGGTCGTGTTTGCCGCCCGGACGCTGCTGGTTACGCCCCGGCCCGCACCCGGTGGACAGGCAAAGGTGACCCAGGCGGTCCTTGCCCACATTCACGAGGAGCACTCGGAGTTGGGGCGCCCAAGCATTCCGTTCCTCCAAAGGGAGCAGTTCGTACGAGAGATCAAGGCAGCGACGGGCCTTACGCCCCTTGTGCCCGACTCCGACCGTTTCACCATCCGCGGCGGCGGTGCTCCGATCTTCTTCGGGGAGCACGCCGCGGCCTACGTTCTGGGCACCCCGCACGGGGAGGTGACCGTGGTCGTTATGCGCAGGGAACCCCGTGCGTTGAACTTCGATCACTGTTGGCCGGTCGCCGATCAGGACGGGCGAATGTGGGCGTGCGGGTTCCAGGCCGAGAAAATGGTCGCCCGTCGCATCGGCGAACTCACCTACTGTGCCGTCGGTCGATTGACCCACGAGCAGCTCTCCGCCGTCGTCGAGACCATCGCTGCATCGGAGCAATAAGGACTTATGCCCTCTCTGCCCATACTCTTGGGCATTTTCCCGTCTCGTTGCTGAATCGTGCCCCCCATTTGACCGATTTGCTTCTCAGAGGCTGATGCCTTGCGATCTGCGCACCGTTTCCCGTCGGCATCCACGGACAGGAGGCCGCGGTCCTCAGGGAAGAAGTTCCGTGCGGGTCGGAACGTGTTCGTGATCTGGGGCTGTCCCCCGACGCCTCCCGACGGGAGCTTTTCGCCATGATGGACAACGACAACCTCGACCACGCAAAGGGTCGGCTCAGCGCCATTCGCACCCATGCCGAGTCGCGCCTGGGATTCAGCGTGCGGCGGAAGGTCAAGCTCGGCGCGGGACGTCTGGGCATCATCGCGGCCGACGACGAAGACGATGTGGACGTGGACGTTCACCGCGAGTTGGCCGAACGCACCCTCGTGACCGGAACCGACGAGATCGTACGCGACGGCGAGCCGGACCTTTCCAGCCCGCCGCCCCCGGTCCCAAGCGACGCCCCCCGCCCGAACGCCGTCGACGAGGCGCCCTCCGCGACGACCAGAGAGGATTCCCCCGCCGAGGCGTCCCCACCGTCGGCCGACCTGCCTTCGCAGACAGAGCCTGCCGACCAGCAGTCGCAGACCCCTCAACCGGCGGCCCCGGCGCAGGAGTTCCGCCGGCAGCGCCCCGGCGTGGAACCGGCGATTCCCGCCGACCCCGTGGTGGAACTGCCCGACCGAAAGAAGGGCACCTACCTGCTGCCGCTGCGGACCATTCTGGAGATCAAGGCGTTCGCCAGTCTCACCAAGATCACCCAGTACGAGGTGGTCGACCGGGCGGTCAGCCAGTTCATCGCCGCCATGGTCGAGGAAATGGACGAGCCGAAGCGCGAGCGGATGTCGGAACTGGTCAAGCGACACGCCTACAAGGCCCGGGTCGCCGCCGAGAAGCGAGCGCGTGGCCGACGGACCCGGGGAAAGCGACTGGACCTTACCACGCGTTGGGAACCGCCCGAGGACGGGCGGATGGCCCACTTCGCCCGCCGGGTGACGCACGGAAACGACGAGGCGGACGAACACACGGAAGACTGACCCCGGGCGGGAAGACGATTCCCCACCCGGGACACGCCCCCCACGGGCAAACTGAAACGCACAGCCATACGCCGAACGCCTCGACCCCGCGGGTTGCCCGCATCCGGGGCGATGACGAACCGGACGGTGTTCGGAAGGAGTTGCTACGATGCTGACCATCGCAATCGTGAACGAGAAAGGCGGCAGCGGAAAGACGACCACCACGGTCAATCTCGCCGCGGCCCTGGGAGAAATCAACCAGCGGGTCCTGCTGGTCGACCTGGACGGACAGGCGGCCTCGACCCGATGGCTGGGCATCGAGGGCGATACCCGCTTCGCCGACGCCTTGTGGCGCGGCACCGGGCTGCACGCCATTCCCGACGTGCTGCCCAACGTTTCCCTGGCGCCCGGGCACGCCAAGCTCGACTCGGTCGCCCACGACCTGCGCCCCACCCAGGGCGGGCAACTCCGCAAGCTCTTGCGCGAGGTCGAGGACGAGTACGACCTGTGCCTGATCGACTGCCCGCCCAGCCTCGGCAACCGGCTGATCGGAAATGCCTTGGTCGCCGCCACCCACGCGGTGGTGCCGGTGGAAACGTCGATCCTGGCGATGGACTGCATGCAGAGCCTGCTGGAGACCATCGAGGACGTTCGCGAGGGCCTCGGGCACGACATCGAACTGATGGGCATCCTCGCCTGCCGGTTCGACGCCCGCACCAACCTCAGCCGTTCGGTGCTCGGCGAACTGCATCGCGCCCTGCCCGGGAAGGTACTCAACACCGCCATCCGCGAAAACGTGCGACTCCGCGAATGCCCCGCCGCCGGCGAGAGCATCCTGACCTTCGCCCCCAAGAGCAACGGGGCCGAAGACTACCGCATCCTTGCCCGAGAGGTCGTGGAGATCATCGAGGGCACCTGGACGCCGATCGACCCCGGCTCGCTGGCCAAGCCCAAGCCCAAAAAGTCGCGTAAGAAAGCCGGCGGAAAGAAGAACGCGAAGAAGAAACCCGCCGCCGAAGAGCAGACCGCCCAGAAATCGCCCCTGGAAGAATCCATTGAGGAGCCGGCCGCCGAGAGTACGCCCGCCCAGGAGCCCGTTGTCGAGGAGCCCCTCGCCCAGGAAGCCACCGACAATGCGGCCGTGACCGAGGCGCAGGACGCCGGGCAGCCCCACGAGGAGGCACCCGAAATCACCCCGGTGGCGACCTTCGAGGTGCCCGAGACGACCGACGATCTCGAATTCCAGTGGGACACCGACAACGCCGCCCAGCAGGAAGAATCGGCCGAGGAACCTCAACCCGTCTCGCAATGGAATCTGGACGAGACGCCCTCCGAGTCGGCCGTCCAGACCGAACCGACCAACGAAGAGGACGTGAGCTTCGAGGTCCCCTTCGATCAGGATACCGACGATACCGAACCCCTGCAGGCAGAAACCGAGGGCGGCAACGGCCTGTCCTGGAGCCTCAACGGCGCCCAGGGCGACGCGCCCCGGGAGCAGGACGCCCCGGAAGACGACCCCGCCGAAGCGGCCGGGGAAGACCTGTCCTGGCAGTTCGACACCGGTGAGACGCCCGAGCACCAGGCATCACCGGAGGCCGTGGTGGAAGAGGCGGCCGACGAGCCGGAGATCCAGGAGACCTTCTCGAAGGAAGCGCCGTCGTTCTCCCTCGGTGACGAGCAGACCGAACCGGAAGACGCCCAGCCGCAGGACGAGCAGGAGCCCGAGGACGAGCAGACCGACGCCGCACAAGCCGCCATTGAAGAGGATGACGCCGAGGTCGAGGCACAGCAGGAAACCCCGGCTGCCCCGGCTGCGCCCACCTCGTGGCCGACGGCGGAATCGGAGTTCTACCGCCCCATCCTCGAGGCGATGTCCTCACTGGGCGGATCAGCGAAGGAAGAGCACGTGCTGGAGCGGATCCGCGAGATCATGGACGAGCGCCTCACCGAGGCCGATCTTGACCCCGACCCTAACAGCCGAGGCGACGTGCCCACGTGGCAGCAGACCGTCCAGAAGGCCAAGCGTCTGCTGACCATCGACGGGCTGATGAAGGAGCAGAAGTTCCGCCGCATGTGGAAGATCACCTCTCGCGGACGCGAGGCGGTCGCCAACCACGATCAGGAACGCATCTACGACTGACCTTTCCCGGCGGTGCCGGGAAGACGATACATCTGTCTTCTGACAGAGGTGCAGTGGACAACGGAAGGCACAAACCCCGTCGGGGAACCCGGCGGGGTTTTGTGTTTTCTCCGCCCGCCCCCCGTTTGGCGTGCCCAAGCCAATGTGGTAGAATGCCGACCTCTGAGGCAATTCGAGGCACTACCGGGAGAATCCACATGAAGCTGTCGCATCTGCTGCACTGCATCGTCATCGCCCTGCTGGTCTCGGCCGTCATGGCCGGGGCGGCCGAGCCGCGAAAGATCACCCGAACCGACAAGGACGGGCGGACCATCGCCATCCCCACCGCGATGGACGAGGACCTGAAGAATCCCCTGCCCACCGAGCTGGAAAACGGGTTCCAGGACCGTGCCAACCGCGTTCTGAAAAAGACGATGCAGTTGAACATCGGCCGCGTGAATACCTACTTCGAGAACGAGAAGCGCACCTACGGGCACCTGATGATGCAGGCGATGGGCGGCGACGAGTCGGCGATCGGGAAACTCCAGGCCCGCGACGTCCAGGGCGGGAGCTGGCACAAGCACACCCTCGGCATCGACTGGTTCGCGTGTTTCACCATCAAGCACCAGGTGCGGAAGTACTTCTACTTCGGCGACCGCTTGGAAGACGACTACCGCCGGACCATGTACAGGTCGGCGAAGATCTGGACCGAGAAGGACCCCCACCGCCGACCTCACCACGCCTACAAGGGTGGCCCCGGCTGGGGACCCGACGCCAAGAACAGTTGGGTCGACGTCCGCGGAACCGACAACCTCTGGTGGATGCGGAACTGCGCGGTCTACCTGATGGCCGAGGAAACCGGCAACAAGGCCACCGCCGAGAAATACAAGCAGAACATCCGGCGACACGTGGTGGCGCTGTATCGCATCGGCATGGGCGAGTGGGACAGCGAGAACTACCACGGGCATTCCATCGCCCCGGTGCTGAGCCTGTACGACTTCGCAAAGGACCGGGAGGTCAAGCTGCTGGCCAAGGCGGCGCTGGACTGGTTCATGACGGCCGGTGCCGTAAAGTACTACCGCGGCGGGTTCAACGGGCCGACCAAGCGCGATTACAACCATCCCTATCCCATGGGCGGCAGTGCCGCCTCGGGGTTGTGGCTGTACTTCGGGCAGTACCCCGGGGAAGAAATCGAGCTGGAGAGCGACGAAGTCCACGCCTGGACCAGCAACTACCGTCCGCCGCTGGCGGTGATGAACCTCGGGCGCAAGAAGTTCGACCGCCCCGCCGAGATCTTCGCCGCCAAGCCGGACTACGGCTCCAGCAAGGCCGGCCGAACGAACATCGAGCCCGAGGAACTGGAGACCCAGTACATCGGCGAGACGTTCCAACTCGGCACGCTCGCCAAAGGCACCGGCCGCGGGGATATCAACGGCTTCAAGATCCTCACCTACAACAGCGAGCACGGGGTGGATTACATCGTCCCGGCCCCGATCGGCGACCCCAGGCGGACCGGCTCGCCCAGGTACGGCTCGGGCAGTTGGGAGCCCAACCGCGTGGCACAGTACCGCAATCTTGCCATCTGGCTGACCGGCAAGCCCGACGCCCCGTGGCTGTGGGTGCTGCCCAAGGGCATCGAGGTGGAGCAAGCCGGCGGCGTGCTTTTCCTCAAGGCCGAGCGGACGTGGATGGCGTTCCACCCCATCAACCTCGAGGTGAAAGGCGTCCATCAGAAGCTGACCGAAAAGGTCCGATACCGCATGAAGGGCGGCAAAAAGCGGCCGATCTGGCCGGACCACAAGGTGATCTCCGCCCAGGCCCGGGGCGGGAAGTACAGCGGCTTCGCGGTGGAGATCGGCGAGAAAGCGACCCACGGCGACTACGCCGCTTTCCGCAAGGCCGTGCTGGAGAAGGCGAAGCTGGACCTCGACGGACTCAAGGACGGCAAGGTGCGATACGCCTCGGCCACCGGTACCCGCGTGGGGATGGACTTCGGGGTCAAGCTGGCGGACTTCAAGGTGTATCGCAACGGCACCCTGCACGACTGGAAGCGTCATCGCGCAGTCTACCGCGACCCCTCCGCCCCCCAGGGCAAGGGGCTGATCGACCTGCCCTGGCGTGGAGACGGGACGCTTCGCGTCTCGGCCGGGGGCGCGACCTTCACCTGCACGGTCGGAGAAGACGGCAAGGTGA
Organism: Phycisphaerae bacterium; assembly: GCA_046539005.1. Taxonomy (GTDB): domain Bacteria; phylum Planctomycetota; class Phycisphaerae; order SM23-33; family SM23-33; genus CAZFPT01. The sequence goes on along the minus strand of JBKHHV010000009.1, from coordinate 15,672 downwards.
CCTTCGACAACAGCAACCAGCGGTAAGCAAGCCGTGTGCAGCAAGCGGTAAGCGACAAGCAAAAGCCCCCGGCGTGGAGTCGGGGGCTTTTCTGCGGAGTCTGCGGCATTGGTGTGTGCCCGGAAATGGTCGATCCGATCCCTTGCATGGCAACTCGGAGCCGTTTATAACCAAGGCGCTCCCCGCGGGTCGCATAGGGAGGCCCCCGGAGCCCTCAGGAATCAACGGAAGGAATCGCGCTATGAAGGTGATCGCACAGACGGCCGCGCTGCAGGAAGCGCTGGCGCTGGCCGGGAGCATTATTGCCTCGCGGACCCCCAAGCCCGTGCTGCAGTGCGTAAAACTCATCGCCACTGACGGCGTGCTGACATTGCTGGCGACCGACCTGGAGGTGGGTGCCCGCTACCAGATCTCGGCCGTCCAGATCGACGAGGAAGGCGAGGCGCTGGTGCCCGTGGACCGCTTCCAGGGCATCGTGCGGGAGTCGGGCTCCGACTCGCTGACCATCGAGACCGACAAGCAGACCGTCCACATCCGCGGGGCCGGCAGCCACTTCAAGGTCTTCGGCTACGATCCGGGCGAGTACCCCGACGTCGCCGAGTTCACCGAAGACGGGGACTTCAAAATCCCCGCCGGCACCCTGGGCATGATGATCAGCAAGACACTGTTCGCCACCGCCAAGGCCCACAGCCACTACGCCATCTCCGGGGTGCTGTGGGAAGCCACGGGCAAGAAGCTGCAGCTCGTGGCGACCGACGGACACCGGCTCGCCCAGGCGAAGGGCTCGCTGGGGCAGGCGGCCGCGTCGGAGGTTACCGCGATCGTGCCCGGCAAGCTGATGAGCCTCATCCAGCGCGTCGCCGGCGATGGCGAAGAACCCCTCGACGTCAAGATACAGGAAAACCAGATTCTCGTCCGAACGCCGCGGGCCCAACTGGTCAGCTCGCTGGTGCAGGGCAACTTCCCCAAGTACGGCGACGTGATCCCCAAGGACTGCGGCCGAAAGGCGACCATCCGCACCACCGAGTTCGAGCACCGCGTCCGCCAGGCGCAACTTCTGACCACCGAGGAGTCCCGCGGGGTACGCTTCCAGTTCGCCGGTGACCAGCTCACGCTCTCCAGCCGCTCTCCCGAGGCCGGCGAGGCCGAGGTGACCTGCCCGGTAACCCTCGACGGGGACGAGATCACCATCGCCTTCAATCCCGGCTTCCTGCTGGACGCCCTGAAGGTCATCGACACCGACGAGGTCAGCTTCGAGATGAACGAGTCCAACAAGCCGGCGGTCATCAAGGCCGGTCCCGAGTTCCTCTACGTGCTGATGCCCATGGAAGCAAGCTGACCAGCCAATGCGGGGGACAACGTAACGAATATCCAGCGCCCCCGGGACGTCTGTTCCCGGGGGCGTTTCTGTTTGTATGGGAGGCAAAACATGGCACCAAAGCATGTTGCGGCGATACTGGCCCTCTGCCTGTCGGCCGCCGGTGTCGCCTGGGCCGATGACGGCGAGGCCCCGGGCGTCTCGCTGGGAAAGAGCAGCTACGTGTACTCGGCCTCCTTCCCGAAACCGGCACGCGACATCGTACCGCAGGCCTGCAGCCCGCAGCTAAGCCCGGACGGACGGTACCTGCTGTACCCCACAGCCGTGGGGGACACCCCGGCAGACGAGAACCAAGCGGCGAACCAGGCGGGCCTGCAGGGGGTGATGCGATGGCTTTCCGAGCCGGTGAAGATCATGCTGCGTGACCTGGAAACCGGCAAAGACCGACGGCTCCCGGTGGGCACACCCCCGCGGTCGCTGGCGCTGCTGGGGGGGCTTGCATCGCCCTTCGGCGGCGACCCCAACACGCTGGTGCTTCCCAAACTGCTGGAAACGAAAACCCCTGCTCGCGGCATGCCCGACCCCAGGTCCATGGCCCTCCTGCTCTACGACATCCCCTCCGGCAAGGTCCGCAGGCTTCCGGTCCGGGCGGCCGGCGCGCTCGCTATCCTTTCCCCCGACGGAGAACGCCTGGCGGTAACCGTGGCCAAGAAGGCCGACAGAATGACCGAACTGCCGGAAATCCGTCTCGGCCCGGTCGACGGCAACGAGTTCAACGAAGCGGCCGTCAAGGGCATCGTGATGGGCTTCGGACCGGCCGGGAAAAACATGGTCGTCTTTCAGCCTCCGTACACGCCGGCCGTCCCGAGGCACGCCAACAAGAAGCGGGCTCGCCTGCTGCTGTACAACATCGAGACCGGCAAGTCGACGAATCTTCCGGTGGCCGTCCGGGGGATTCCCCGGGGCAAGGGCGACTTCGAGTGGATGGCGAAGGGGAAGTACCTCGCCTACCCGGACGTTGAGAAGTACATGAAGAACCCCGGGGCGAACCAGGAGGAGAAGAGGCGGATCGTCACGCGCATCTGGGACGTCTCGGGCGGGAAGCCCCTCACCGATCTGCCGCAACTGATCCCGGTGGGGCCCGGGCCGACCGAGAAGAGCCTCCTGTGCCGCAAGAACCGGGGCGTCCTGTCCGGTGAGGGCATCTGGCTGTACGATCACGCGGCACGCAAGATCACCCGCGTGGACCGCAGGAACGAACTGCTGCTGGATACCAACGGCAGCAAGATCGTCTATGGCATCGTGGACAAGAACGAGTTGAAGGTGTACGTCGCCGACCTCAAGGTAGAGAAGGTCGGGAAGTGAAACCCCCGGCAACCCACGGAGAAGGAGAACAGATATGAAACGGGCCTACCGGATCGCAGCCATCGCATTGCTGGGTGTGCTGCCGGGCGCCTCGTCGGTTCTTGCCGGCGCCAAGGACGCCAACGTGCCGGCCCTGGTTGATGCCAGGAAGCTGCAAACCGTCGAAATGGAGCGCGGGAACGGGGAGTTGCTTCCCTTGATGGCCGGGGTGGTGCTGAGCCCCGACGGGCGGCACCTGCTGCACACGGTCCCCGCCAAGACACCGGAACAGGAAACTGACACGATCCCCATGCCCCTCAGTCTGCTGCAGAGGGTCGACTACGTGCTGCGTGATCTGAAGACCGGCAAGGACCGAAAGCTGCCGGTCCGGAGTTCACCGCGGATGTTCACCCTGTTCGTGAGCATCTCTCAGCCGTTCAGCGCCGACGGGCGGCGAATTGCCCTGTGTGAAACGGTTTCCTTCGACCCGAAGCGATTCCCCAAAGGGAATGAGATGACGGTTCGGGTGTACGACATCGAGTCGGGCAAGATGCACGACACCGGACTGCATAACTCCGTTACGCTGGGCACACTCTCCCCGGACGGCAAGACAGTTGCCGTCACGTCGAGCAAATCGGGCGGAGATCTGACCAGCCTGCCCGACCTGATGGTGGGCAAAGTCGACAGCACCAGATTGAAGAAACACTCGCTGGGCGGAATTCCACTCTCTTTCTGCCCGAAGGGGAAGATGTTGGCGATCGTTCAGCCTCCCATTCAGCCCCAGGTGCCACCCGATGCCCCCCGCACGGCCTCACGGATGCTGCTGCATGATTTCACGTCCGGAAAAACCACCGAGCTTCCGATCGGCAAGGAAGCGATGCAGACCGGCCCGAGCGAGGTCGCATGGACCCGCGACGGCAGATTCTTCGCCTACGGCGACTGGGAGAAATTCGTCCGCAATCCGGGCCCGGACCAGCAGGAAGACCATCGCCACGTCACCCGCCTGTGGGACATCAAGAATGGCAAGCCGGCAGCCGACCTGCCCGACCTGGTGCCCGTGGCGCCGGGACCGACCGAGAGCAGCATCTTCTGTCGCGCCGCCCGCGGGAAACAGCGAGACCGCGGCCGAGGGATCTACCTCTACGACCACGCCACGAAGAAGAAGACCCAACTGGGCAAGGACGAGCACATTCTCATCTCGGCCGGTGGCGACCGGCTTGTTTACGGAGTCAAGAACGACAACTCGCTGGATATCTATCTGGCGGGAATCAAAATGCCGGGGAGACGATGAGTAAGAAAGACTTGCCCTGAGATCACGGGCGACCATGCACGATGCGAACTTCGTGCTTCGAGGTTTCTGGAGCCGGAACAGGAAGGCCGTTATACTGGCAACTCGCGGGGAGATACGCCCCGCCTGAGCACGGGAGCAATCCTGCCGCTCGGAGGTGACAGGCGACCTGGTGGCGCCCCCGGTCTTCAAAACCGGTGCGGGGCGTAAGCACGTCCCGGGTGGGTTCGATTCCCATTCGCCTCCGTCCACGGAAACAGCAGTGGGGGGCAACCTCCCCCACTGCTCACCGCTCACCGCTTATCGCTTATCGCTTATCGCTTACTGCTTATCGCTTACTGCTTATCGCTCCTGTATTGCCCCGCCGACCGACGGGCGAAGTTTACACGCCTCAGCCAAAGCCCGTGCCCTCGGCCTCGAATTGAAGTTCCGCCGCCGTGGTGCCCAATTCGCCGGCGATGCCTGCCGAGAGGTCTTCCCAGACGGCCGCCCCGCGGTACAGCATGAACCCGTCGCCCCGGAAGAACGCCACCGTGGGAACCGTTTTGACGTCCCAGGACTTCGCGGTCTTCTTGGTCTCGTCATAGAGCACCGGCAGGTGCAGGTGTCGATCGCCGTAATAGTCCTCGACCTTCCCGACGGCGTTGCCCACATTCACGATCACGGTCGGCACGTTGTAGCTGTCGAGCTTCGCAGCCACACCGGGCAGGTCCTCCAGGGCGGAGCCGGTAAACTCGCAGGTCACGTCGGTGAAGACCACCAGCAGCCCTTCCCGGGTGAGGTAATCGGCCAGCGATCCGTTTCGCCCGCTCTCCAGTTCGGGAAGCTCGGTCCCCCGCAGCGCCTTCATGTCGGCCGCGACGGCATCGAACATCTTCTCCGGCTGGCCGGGGTCGCTCTCCAGGCCATTGAGTCTGCGGGTCCACTGGTCCAGGAGGTGCTCGCCCGGAAGCGGGCCGCGGTAATGCACGTTCGCCCAGCGATCCACCAGCACCACGGCGGGAAACTTCTGCAATCCGAAGGCCTTGATGAAGTCCATCGTCTTCCCGGTGAGTACCGGCAGCTTGACGTCGGCCTGTGCGTAGTAGGGATCGTACAGCGCCGGGTCGGTTGCCAACTCCACCCGCCCGACGGCCAGGTTGCGAACAACCCGGCGGCGCTGGATGGCCGAGAGTCGCCGAAGCCCGACGTGACTCAGCGGGTCGGGCGCAAGGCCCACCTGGATCAGCGCGGTCTCGCCCTCCAGACCCATCTGCCTGAGCAGCGCCTTTCGGGCACCCTCAGCCGACACAGACCGACCGCCGCGGCCGTCTTCGTTTCGGGCTCCTGACTTCGGCTTGCCATCGTCCCTGCAGCCTGCGCTCAGGAACAGCGCCACAACCAGGGCGGCCACGAGGGCCGGGAACGTACTCCTGCGATATCGCATACAGCCTGCCTTTCTTCCCGCGTCGGATCGGTCGAGGCGCGAGCCCCCGGCCGGTGCCGAAGTATACCGTATCCGTCGCAGGCGGGACAAACGAACCACGGGGGCAAATGGCATCGGGCGCCCCGGGCGGCTTGATTCGCCGGCCTCGGTTCGTTTTAATGGGACCATGCTCGGACGCACACGTCGCACAACCCGTCTTGATGTCGGGCTCGCCCTGGTCTTCGCGGGGGCATCCTACCTCGTGTGGGCACTGGTTGCCGGGTCCACGCGGATCATGGTCCAGGAACTGATCGACTCCTACGTCCGCAACGGCTGGCAGGTGTCGCGGATCACCACGTGGGTGCGGTACATCTTCGTCGACGCGGGGGTCGCCCTGGACGTGGTGGGCCTGGTGTGGCTCGCCGGGTCACTGACGCTGGTATTCCTCGCCTCCCGCCAGAAGCTGAGCATCTCCTGGGCGTGGGTGGTTTCGTTCCTGCAGATGACGGCCGCCTCGATCGGATCGGTGCTGGTGGGGCTGGACGTGCACCAGCAGTACAACCGCATGATGCCCGGCAGCAATGTCGAGGTCACCCGTACGGCCCTTCAGAAAGTCTCCAGCGTCTCGCTGGGTGTCAGCGTGCCGCTGGCGGTACTGCTGTGGGCAACGGTCCTGGTCTACCTGCTGGTGGAACGCGCCCGCTGGACCCGACGCCAGGGACCGACCCTCCGCGACGGACTGCGGACGAACGCCTACAAGTAGTGACCAGCGACCGGTGACCCCGCTTACCAGAAGCCTGTGATGGTAACCGCAGACGGGCCGGGCAGGCGGCCGCGTTTCTCTCACTTCCAATGACATGGCGCCGGGACCGAAGCCCCCGGCGCCTGTGTATTTTTTGCCGGCTTACCGCTTACTGCTCATCGCCGGATCGCTGATTCAGTCGGTCTTCTTGAGGTACTCATCGATCGAGCGGGCCGCGTCTTTGCCGTCGCCCATCGCGAGAATCACCGTCGCCCCGCCGCGGACGATATCGCCCCCAGCAAAGATGCCCGGCATGCTGGTCATGTGGTTCTCGTCGATCTCGATGTTGCCCCACTTGTTGAGTTCCAGGTCCGGCGCGGTCGCCGTCAGAAGCGGATTGGCCTTGGTCCCGATCGCCACCAGCACCAGATCACAGGCGATCTCGAAATCGCTGCCCTCGATGGGTACAGGGCGTCGGCGCCCGGAGGCGTCCGGCTCGCCCAGTTCCATCCGCTGCATGCGGACGCTGCGGACCCAGCCGTCCTCGCCGCCGAGGATCTCCAGCGGCGAGCAGAGGAACATGAACTCCACCCCCTCCTGTTCGGCGTGAGCTACCTCCTCCACGCGGGCGGGCATCTGCTCACGGCTGCGGCGGTACGCCAGCACCGACCGCACGCTGCCCATCCGCTTGGCGGTACGGCAGGCGTCCATGGCGGTGTTGCCGCCGCCGAAGGTCACCGCCACGGCCCCGCGGGCCACGGGCGTACCGCCCGGGTCGTCCTTGTAGGCACCCATCAGGTTCACGCGGGTGAGGTACTCGTTGGCCGAGTAAACGCCCTTGAGGTTCTCGCCGGGCAGGTTCAGGAACATCGGAAGCCCCGCCCCGTTGGCGATGAAGCAGGCGTCGAACTCCCGGCGGATCTCGTCCAGCGTGATCGTCTTGCCGACGATGACGTTGTGCTCGATCTCCACCCCGAGTTTCTTGAGGTTCTCCACCTCGCGGTCCACGATCGCCTTAGGCAGGCGGAACTCCGGAATGCCGTACCGCAGCACGCCGCCCGAATCGTGCAGCGCCTCGAAGATCGTCACCTCGTGACCCCGGCGTGCCAGCTCGCCAGCCGCGGTCAACCCGCCGGGCCCTGCGCCCACCACGCACACCTTCTTGCCGGTCGACTCGGCTTTGACGGCCGGCACGTCGCGATGCTCGGCCGCCCAGTCGGCGACGAACCGCTCCAGCCACCCGATGGCGACCGGCTCGCCCTTGACGCCCCGCACGCAGACCTCTTCGCACTGCTTTTCCTGGGGGCACACCCGCCCGGTGGTGGACGGCAGGGCGTTGTCGGTCAGCAGGATGTCGGCCGCCCTGGGAAAGTCGCCGGCAGCCAAGGCGTCGAGAAACTCGGGAATCCGCACCGCAACGGGGCACCCCTTCACGCAGGGGCGGTTCTTGCACTGCAGACAGCGTTTCGCCTCTTCCACGGCGGCCGCTTCTTCCAGCCCGAGGTTCACTTCCTCGAAGTTGGCCGCCCGCTCGGCGGCGTCCTGCTCGGGCATCTTCACGCGATCGATCGCCAGGCGGTCCTTGGCGGTCAGGTCGTTACTCATGTCTATTTCTCCTCCGCGGCGAGCTCGTCGGCGGCCCGCTCCATGCGGCAGTAGTCTTCCTTGTATGCGTTCTGTCGTTGCGAAAGCTCCTTGAAGTCCACCTGGTGGCCGTCAAATTCGGGCCCATCCACGCAGGCGAACTTCACTTCCTCGCCCACGGTCACGCGGCAGCCGCCGCACATGCCCGTCCCGTCGACCATGATCGGGTTCAGCGACACCAACGTGTGAATCTCCTGGGGGCGGGTCTGCTCGGCAATGGCGGCCATCATGGGCACCGGACCCACGGCGATGACCGCATCGGGACAGGTCTGCGGGTCATCCATCAGCCTTTCCAACTCGGCCGTCACGAAGCCCTTGGTACCCAGCGAGCCGTCCTCGGTGGTCACCAGGACCTCGTCGCTGAACTCGGCAAGTTCCTCCCGCAGGATGACATAGGGCTCGGATCGGCCGCCGATGATCGTGGTAACCTGGTTGCCGGCCTCGGCCAGCGCCTTGGCCAGCGGGAACAGCACCGCGGTGCCCACCCCGCCGCCTACGCAGGCGACCTTGCCGAATTTCTCGATCTCGGTGGGCTTGCCCAGCGGACCGGCCACGTCGCGGATCTCCCCGCCGGGCTGGACGGCGACGATGTCCTGCGTGCCGGGCCCGATCGCCTGGACGATGATCGTGATGGTGCCGGCGTCGGGGTCGGCATCGGCGATGGTCAGCGGGATCCGCTCGGCGCCTTCCTTGAGGCGGACGATGACGAACTGGCCGGCCTTGCGGGCCCGGGCGACCCGCGGGGCCTCGACGACCATGCGATGGACGCTGGGGGCAAGCTCTTCGTTGCTTAGGACTTTGAACATTGCACTTTCCTGGGTTGGTTTTCCGGATCGTTACAGATTCCCCGATTTGCGGATAGCGAGCGCGACCCGCCGTCTGAGGGGAAGATCGGTAGTATAACACACATCGAATGCGACAGTAAGCGGAAAATGCCCCCGCCCCGCCGCACCGAGGGGCGCCCAACCCGCTTGTGAAACCCCTTGACGCCCGCCGGCAACGCCGGTACAAGAAGACGTTTTCCGAAACAGTCAGGAACCAGCCATAAGGAGCAACCGAGCATGGCACAGGATCTCAAGATCTACTACGACAAGGACGGCTCGCTGGAGCCGCTTTCCGGCAAGACCGTTGCGGTCATCGGCTACGGAAGCCAGGGACACGCCCACGCCCAGAACCTGCGGGATTCCGGGATCAAGGTGGTGATCGCCGAACTGGAAGGCACCAACAACTACAACACCGCCAAGGAGCACGGCTTCCAACCGGTCACCGCCGCCGAGGCGACCCAGCAGGGCGACCTGATCATCATCACCCTGCCCGATGAGTTCCAGGCGAGCGTCTACGAGAAGGAAATCAAGCCGAACCTCAAGCCGGGCAAGGCGCTGGGCTTCTGCCACGGGTTCAACATCCGCTTCGGATGCATCCAGGCTCCTGAAGGCACCGACGTGGTGATGATCGCCCCCAAGGGCCCCGGCCACACCGTCCGTAGCTGCTACGAGGAAGGCTCCGGCGTGCCCTGCCTGATCGCGGTGGAGAAGAACGACACCGGCAAGGCCTTCGACGTCGCCCTGGCATGGGGCATCGGCATCGGTGGCGGCCGCGCGGGGATCATCGAGACCACCTTCACCGAAGAGACCGAGACTGACCTGTTCGGCGAGCAGACCGTGCTGTGCGGCGGGCTGACCTCGCTGGTCAAGGCCGGCTTCGAGACCCTTACCGAGGCGGGCTATCAGCCCGGCATCGCCTACTTCGAGGTGCTCCACGAGCTGCTGCTGATCATCAAGCTCATGGCCGAGGGCGGCATCAGCTACATGCGATACAGCATCTCCAACACCGCCGAGTGGGGCGACCTGCACGTGGGTCCGCAGATCGTCGGCCCCGAGGTCAAGGAGAACATGAAGAAGGCCCTGGAGCGCATCCAGAACGGCGAGTTCGCCAAGGAATGGCTCGAGGAATGCAGGGCCGGCAAGCCTAACTTCAAAAGGATGTACGAGGCCGACAAGAACCATCCCATCGAGGTCGTCGGACGGCAACTCCGCCAGATGTTCTCCTGGATGGACGCCAAGGACGCCCCGGAAGAGTAAAACCCAGCGGGCACCCACCCGCACGAAATGCCACCGGCAGCCCGCCTCCGGTCGCAGGATTCAGGGCGTCGGGAATACTGTTTTCCCGGCGCCCTTTCTGTGCGCCCCCTCAGCGGTGGTCGGCCGGGCGCGCCGGTGCATTGTGGGGCATCGGCCGGGCAGGTATACTCGCGGCCATGCGAATCGCCACCTGGAACGTCAACTCGATCCGCACCCGCCTGCAGCGCGTGCTGGACTGGCTGAAGACCCACCAGCCCGACGTGCTGTGCCTGCAGGAACTCAAGGTCACCGACAACGCCTTCCCGCGCGAGCCGATCGTGGCGGCCGGGTATCACTGTGCCGTCCACGGCCAGAAGACCTACAACGGCGTGGCGGTGCTTTCACGCACCGAGATGCAGGACATCGCCGTGGGGATCGGCGAACCGGCGCTGGACTCCCAGGCCCGGCTCGTGGCCGCCACCGTCGACGGCGCCCGCGTGCTCAGCGCCTACGTGCCCAACGGAGCCCGGGTCGGCAGCGACAAGTGGGACTTCAAGCTCGCCTGGCTGCGACGGCTGCGCGCCCACCTGACCGAAACGCTCGACCCGTCCGGCCCGGTCGTGTTGGCCGGCGATCTGAACGTGGCCACCACCGACGCCGACGTCGCCAACCCCGACGAGTGGGCCAACACCGTCCTGTGCCATCCCGACGCCCGTTCGGCCTTGGCCGAAGTGGCCGCCTGGGGCCTCCACGACGCATTCGCCCACCACCATCCCCAAGGCGGCGTGTATAGCTGGTGGGACTACCGCGGCGGGGCATTCCACAAGAATGACGGGTTGCGGATCGATCACATTCTGACCACCGGCTGCCTGCTGGAGAAGAGCGAGGCCGCGTGGGTCGACCGCGACGAACGCCGCACCGGTCCCAAAGACGACCCCCGCGGCAAACCCTCCGACCACGCCCCGCTGGTGGTGGAATTCGCGCGGTAACGCCAACTCGTGTCAACCCTCGGGGCTCGCACGGACAAGGACATTCTGGCTGCCACGGGCATCGCCGACACCCGTGCTGTCTCCATGGCGCCGAACCGTTCGGTAGGGCGGCGCAGCTTTGCTGCCCGCCGTATGACGAACGCCAAGGCGACCCGGTGGCGTTTACCGGGGCTGGTCGCCCTCCGTCCATTCCAGCACGGCCGTGACCGGATAATGGTCGGAGGGGAACCGGTCGCGGCGTTTCTGCTTGTCGATCTCGGCCTCCACGGCCTCCAGGTGCGGGGTGTGGAGGATCCAGTCGATCCGGGCGGGGAACCGCACGCCCATGGGCCCGTGCAGTGTCGCCTCGCTGGGCGAGTAGTGCGGGTGGACCTGGCGGTAAGCGTCGAGCAGTCGAGGACCGCCGTCGCCGCGGGTCAGCGTGCGAAACACCAGCCCGCCTGCCGGTGCGTTGTAATCGCCCAGCAACACGGTCGCCCCGCCATCGGTCCGCTCCAACACCCGCTTCCGCAGCAGCCTCGCCGACTTCGTCCGCGCCCCCTCCCAGAAGCAGCACAGGTGCGTGTTGAACACGTACAGTTCGCGCCCGGCGCGGCGGTCGCGCAGGTGTACCCACGTCGCCATCCGCGGCACGAGCGAATACCAGTAACGGCTGCCCGGGCGATCCGGCGTTGTGCTGTACCAGAAGTGCCCCCCGCCGAGCTGTTCGAACCGCTCGGGGAGGAAGTAGACCGGTACGTGCTCGCCGCGGTGCATCCCGTCGGACCGGCCGGCCGCCACCATGCCCAGTCCGTCCACGTGCTTGCCCACGTACCGCGCCTGGACGGAACTGGCCTCCTGCAGGCCCAGCAGGTCCGGCCCGAACGCCTCGATCGCCTCCAGGACGGCCTTCTTCCGGCGCGACCACCTCCACTGCCTGCCCCACGCGCGGTGGGTCAGGATGTTGAACGTCATGACTCGCAAACTGGAATCGTGTGGTTGGTCGTTCATGTATCGAGCGCCGCCCGCGTTGCCATCGCGGCCGCTGGCATATTATCTGCCCTGCGGGTCGGTGAAGTAAGCCTGCGTGTTCACGTGAACCTCATCGGAGGCGAGGATATCCTGCGGGGCCATCCACCGGTATCCGGAATGCTGCTCGTCGGGCAGGTTCAGCAGCGGGCCGTCGAGCGTGATCTCGTAACCCAGCACCACGTAGTGGGTGCCGAAGCCTTCCTCCATCGCGAAGTTCGTTTCGTACAGGTGCTCGTAGACGCCCAGGAACCGCGCGGCCGCCAGGTCCATCGCCTCTCCCAGTTCCTGTTCGGTGAGCCGGGCAAACGCGGCGGCGATGCGCTCGCCCTTTCCGATCCGCCCGCCGGGCACGAACCAGAACCCCCGCGCCGGTTCGTTGGTCCGCAGCCCCACCAGCACCTCGCCACGCGGATTGCGGACAATCAGGTCGATGCTCACCAGCGGCGTCAGCCGCACCACGCGGGCGAAGTTGTCCCGCGAAAGCCGGGTTGTCGGTGGTTTACTCATGCCTGCAGTTTCTCTGCGCCCATCGCGGTGTGCAAGGTCTTGCACGGGCGGTTGCCGCCGGGCACAATGGCCGACCTGCCCGCGGGTCGAAACCCCGCGGCCTGGCCCGAACCCAAAGGAGTCACCCGTGATCGATCCCCGCGTCGAGAAGCTCGCCAAGGTGCTTATCGAGTACTCGCTGAACATCAAGAAGGGCCAGTACATGGTCCTCTCCGGGCCGACCGTTGCCGAGCCCGCCCTGGTAGCATTCTATCGCGCCGCCCTGCGTCGCGGGGCGTTCGTGGAGACGCGTGTCGCCCTGGACGGGCTGGCGGAGATCTTCTACAAGGAAGCCTCCAGGGAGCAGCTCGAGTGGCTTTCACCGGTTCGACGCTACCAGACCCGGAAGGTCGACGCGGTGTGTCACATTTTGGCCGACCTGAACACGCGCGACCTGACCGGGTGCGACCCGGAGAAGATGGCCGCCTCCGCCAAGGCGAATCAGCCGTTGCAGAAACTGTTCATGTCCCGCGCCGCCAAGGGCGAACTGGCGTGGGCGCTTACCCAATGGCCGACCCACGCAAACGCCCAGGACGCCGATATGAGCCTCAGCGAGTACGAGGACTTCGTGTTCGCCGGCGGACACCTGGACGAGGACGACCCGGTGAGGATCTGGAAGGAACTCAGCAAGTCCCAGGCGATGCTCGTAAAGAAGCTCAACAAGGCCAAAGAAGTCCGGATCGTCGGCGAGGATACCGACATCACCTTCGGCTGCGAGGGCCGCAAGTGGATCAACTGCGACGGCAAGCTGAACTTCCCCGACGGGGAGGTTTTCACCGGCCCCATCGAAGACAGCGTCAACGGGCACATCCGTTTCAGTTTCCCGGCCGTCCATCACGGCCGTGAGGTGCAGGATGTGTTCCTCGAGTTCAACAAGGGCAAGGTGGTGCAGGCGTCGGCGTCCAAGGGCGAGGACTTCCTGCGGGCGATGATCGACATGGACAAGGGCTCCTGCCGGCTGGGCGAGGCGGCGATCGGCACCAACTACAACATCCGGCAGTACACGCGGAACACGCTGTTCGATGAGAAGATCGGCGGCACGGTGCACCTGGCGCTGGGCTCGTCGTACCCGGAAACCGGGGCCAGAAACAAGTCCGGGCTGCACTGGGACATGGTCTGCGACCTCCGCGACGGCGGCGAGGTGCAGGTGGACGGTACGACCATCCACCGCAGCGGCCGATTTCTGGACAAGAAGTTCCCCCAGCCGAAGCGCGGAAAGTAGCCGGCAAGAGTACGGCCGCATCGCTACCGGGTTACGCGGGTGAGAGCCCAGTCGGCGAGCATGCAGGCCAGGGCACCCAGCAGCAATGCCCAGGCGACGGACACCCGTTGCGGCTGTGTCCAGCGGCGGGCTTCCTGCCATACTGCTTCGTCGCGGGCGATGCGCCCGCCGGTAAGCGTCGCCAGTTCCCGAAGATTCGCCATGTCGGCCCCGAGGGAGGCGAACTCGCGCGGGTACGATCGGCCGATCGCTTCGCGGTGGAGAACCGCACCGTCGCCGCGGTAGACGAGCATCGCCGCCTCGCCGGGAACCGCGGGCAGCTTGCCGCGATATTCACCCGGGCCCACCTGGGCGAGCATCTGCTCACGCAGCGGCCGGCCGCCGGTGAACTCCTGCACCGCAGCCGTCAGCGAAAGGTCGTTGATCGGTCCGTCCCACGGATCGCGGGCCCGCACCGTCACGGTGATGCCGCCGGCCGACCGATCGACGACGGTTTCGAAACGCGGGTCGCCGCCGGTGCGACGGCCCCACTGCCCTGCCCCATTCACCACTTGGGCGAGTACGGACTTGGCGGCGCCGTCGAGCCCCGCCTCGCCGGCAGGCAGGGCCACCGACACCGTCCGCCCCAGCGCGACGCTGCGACGGGCGATGACCGGATCGTCCCCGATGCGCGCCAGCACCTGCGCCCCCTCCCTCGCGACGGCGGGCAGGTAGGCCCGCACGCTGGGAAGCCGGTCGGCCGCCACGCCGAACACCGCGTCGGTCGCGGAGATCGAGAACGTCCCGCGCTGCAGGCCCTCGCCGCGCGAGCCGCGAACCAGCGAGGCGAACACCTTCGCCAGCCCGCCCAGGTCGTCCTGGCGGATCAGCGGCGCGTCGCTCAGGCGGGTAAGCTGCAGCAGTTGCCCGGCTCCCAGGTGCGTTTGAGGCGCCGAACCCACGGCCACCACCGCCAGCCGCACTCCGGCGTCCTTTATGTCCCCCGCCAGTTTCGCCGGTTCCAGCTCGCGGGTCTGCAGGTCGCTGAGCACCAGCAGCAACCCCTCGGCCTGCTCGGGCAGTTGCACCCTGGCCGCGGCGGCAATCGCCTTGCCCGCGTCGGTACCACCGGTGGGCTTGACCGCCAGAAGCGACTCGCGAAGCGCCGCGAAATTCGGCCGTCCGTTGCCGGAGTCGTAGGCTTTTGCGGGCTTGTCGGCGAAGGTCCAGACCGTCAGCCGGTCACGGGCGGTCACGTGCCGCCGCAGCGACATGACCGCCTCGATGGCGAGGTCGAACTTCCGCCGCCGACTCCGGCCCGACCCGCCGGCGGCCATGGAGCCCGACGCGTCCAGCGCCACTACCAGGTGCAGCGGCCGTCGCTGGTAGGGGTTGCACACCAGCGGCAGCACGCGGTTCAGCGGTCCGTTGGCGTCGGCGGGGCTGGTTCGCGGTCCGGAGCCCACGCACACCACGCCCCCGCCGGCACGGGCGAAGGCGGCCAGGGCTTTGCGGGCGGGCTCGGCAAGGGCCGTCCCCAACGGGTCGACCACCACCGCGAGTTGCACGTCGCGCAGGTCGGCGATGCTCTGCGGGGCTTCATCGGCGGGCAGCAGCCGCGGTTGGTCCAGCTTGGCGACGACCCACCCCAGCGACGGGTCTGAGAGAATCGCCAGCGTCGAGGGCGCCACCGGCAGGACGGCAGCCGACATGGCGTCGTTTTCTTCAAACGGGTCGCCCGGACTCAACCGTGCGGCAAACGCGGCGCTCCCTCCCGCAGGGACTTGGGTGGAGGCATGCAACGTCACGCGGTCGCCGGCGCGGAGCGTCAGTTCCTCGGTGAGCAGTTGCCGGCTGTGGGGGGAGCCCTGGCTCACGGTAAGCTGACGCCGGGCGGCGGCGTTGGAGGCGACGGTAACGCGAAGGGTCACTTTGCCGGGGGCGGTTCGCCGGGCGGTGAAGGCGGCGATGCGCACGTCGGCCGGCGGACCCGACCGGGGAACGATCCGCATCGGTTTGCCCTCCACGGCGGCGCCCAAGGCCTGGGCGGACGCCCGCCAGTCGTCATGGAATCGGCCATCGGTCACCAGCACGATCCCGGCCGAGTCGGGTGCCTCGCCGGCG
>JBKHHV010000158.1:0-8777 GCA_046539005.1 Phycisphaerae bacterium | reverse complement strand
ACTCCGCTGTGCAAGCGGCCTTCCAGGCGATGGTCGACGGCGCAGAGCAGAATATTCTGGCCCGGCGGTTTGATACGGGCGGCGAGACGATAGGCATTAAGCTTGTCCTTCGACAACGGCGGTCTGCTTGCTCATCAAGAAGTTCTGGACAAACCTCAAGATAAGCAGAGCCGCCGTTGTCGATAAGCTGCTCCCCGGAATCGGGACAAGAACCTTTGATTTGACCCTACCTGTCGTCGATAGTATAGGAGGTCTTTAGAGAAACCGGCCCCAGCCTCGCTCTGGCCGACAAGGAGCAATACATGTGTGGAATCGTAGGCTACATCGGTAATAAGAAGGCCCGTCCGCTGCTGTTTGAAGGTCTCAAGCGCCTGGAATATCGCGGATACGACTCGGCCGGGGTCTGCCTGTTCGTCGATGGCGGGTTGACGATCACCAAGGCCCCCGGGCGCGTGGCCGGGGTGGAGAAGATGGCCGTCGAAAGCGGCACCGGCGAGTTCAGCACCATGGGCATCGCCCACACCCGCTGGGCGACCCACGGCGAGCCCAACGAGGTCAACGCCCACCCGCACACCGACGACAGCGGGAGGATCGCACTGGTCCACAACGGAATCATTGAGAATTACGCCACGATCAAGCAGTTCCTGATCAACAAAGGCCATGAGTTTCGCACCGAGACCGACACCGAGGTGCTCGCGCAGTTGATCGGCGAGTTCTACAACGACGGGGCCGAGTCGCTGGAAGAGGCGGTCCAGCGCGCCCTCAAGGAGGTCACCGGCACCTACGGGATCGTCGTCATGAGCACCGACGAGCCGGGCAAGCTCGTCGCCGCCCGCAAGGGCAGCCCGCTGATTATCGGAGTGGGCTCCGGCGAGTACGTGATCGCCTCCGACGCCTCGGCGATTCTCGAGCACACCGCCAACGTGATCTACCTCTCGGACAACGAGATGGCCGTGCTCACCCGCGACGGCATGCGGACCACCACCATCGACAATGTTCCGATCTCCAAGGACGTCGAGGAGATCGAGTGGTCGCTGGAAGAGATCGCCCGCGGCGGCTACGAGCACTTCATGCTCAAGGAGATCATGGAGCAGCCCCAGTCGCTGGCCCAGTGCCTCTCGGGACGCGTGGACCTCTCGGACATGCGGATCCAACTGGGCGGGCTTACGAACGTCGCCCGCGAGTTCTCCCAGGTCCGCAAGATCATCATCACCGCCTGCGGCACGGCGTGGCACGCCGGGCTGGTGGGCGAGTACCTCTTCGAGGAGTTCGCCCGCATCCCCACCGAGGTCGAGTACGCCAGCGAGTTCCGTTACCGCAACCCCATCGTCGACGAGCGGACCGCCGCCCTGGTCATCAGCCAGTCGGGCGAGACGGCCGACACGCTGGCGGCCCTGCGCGAAGCCCAGGAGAAGGGCGCCCTGTCGCTGGGGATCGTCAACACCGTCGGCTCCACCATCGCGCGCGAGTCGGACGCCGGGGTGTACCTGCACGTAGGGCCCGAGATCGGCGTGGCCTCCACCAAGGCGTTCACCGCCCAGGTGGCGGTGGAGATCATGATGGCCCTGATGATGGGGCGCAAGCGGCATATGTCCCAGTCAACCATGACCGACTACCTCCTCGAACTCAACGAACTTCCCGAGAAGGTCGAGAAGGTCCTCCAGCAGGCCGACGCCATCAAGGACATGGTGGGCGACTACGTGGAGTACGACAACTGGCTCTTCCTCGGACGCGGGTACCAGTACCCGGTGGCGATGGAAGGGGCCCTCAAGCTCAAGGAAATCAGCTACATCCACGCCGAAGGACTGCCGGCCGCGGAGATGAAGCACGGACCCATTGCCCTCATCCACGACGGCATGCCAGTGGTCTTCATCGCCCCCAAGTGCGAGACCTACGACAAGATCGTCTCCAACATCGAGGAAGTCCGTGCCCGCAAGGGACGCGTCATCGCCGTGGCGACCGAGGGCGACACCAACATCGCCCGCTATGCCGACCACGTCATCTACGTGCCGGACACGCTGGTGCCCCTGCAGCCGATGCTTACCGTCGTGCCGCTGCAACTGTTGGCGTACTATGCGGCCGTCGCCCGCGGGTGCAATGTCGACAAGCCCCGCAACCTCGCAAAGAGCGTAACCGTCGAATAGCGCGGGGGGGCCTCCGCCCGCCTCACCGCCGCTTCGCGTGGGCCCACGGGTGTTCCAGACGCCCGTGTCTCCGGACATGCCTCCATGCTCTGCGCGCAGTGCGTGCGTCCGGGCTGAATCTCTGGTATGCTGCTCCCGGGTCGAGGCCTTGGTTCCTCGGCCGACCGTTTCCACGCAACCAGGAGCAGACTATGTGGATCGCCGGATTCGCCGATGAGGCGGCTGACCGTATTGAGGACCAGATATCCCTTCTTCGCGAGTTGGGTTGGAACCATATCGAGGTCCGCAAAATCGACGGCCGAAAGCTGAACGAGGTATCGCAGGACGCCTTCGATCATGCCTTGGAGGTGCTCAAGAAGGAGGGGGTGCAGGTCCCGGCGGTGGGTTCTCCCCTGGCCGACGGCAAGACCAGCGTGGAAGACCCCATGGAGGACACGCTCGCCGCGGCCGACGTGGTCGTGCCGAGAGTGGAGGCGCTGGGCGCCAGGAAGGTCCGGGTGATGAGCTACCCGATCCTGAAGGGCAAACCGCTGGCTGAGCAGAAGTTCCAGGAGCGGGTCCGACGGCTGAATCTGCTGAAGGAGCGGTTCGACGCCATCGGGGTGACGATGCTGCACGAGAACTGCGGCAATTACGGCGGGATCGGGCCCCAGCAGACCCGCCAGCTCCTGGAGGCCGTGCCCGGGATGGAACTGGTGCTGGACACCGGCAACGCCCCGGTGGTCCTGGGGGAGTGGAATGCCGACGACCCCTGGCCGAAGGATTGGGCGTGGCGGTTCTACTCGCAGCTCAAGGAGCACGTGAAGCACGTGCATATCAAGGAGTTCAGCTACGACCGCCGCACGCATCGCAAGCGGACGGTCTTCCCGGGCGAGGGGGAGGGCTCGCTTCGGGCGATCCTGACCGACCTGCGAGAGCGTGGGTACGACGGCGGGTTCACCATCGAGCCGCACATGATGTTCGGCGTGGACGACCCGGCCGAGAAGCGCCGGATCTTCATCGAGTACGGCCGCCGTTTCGAGCAGATCCTTCGGGAAACCGGATGGGAGGTCTGACCGGCGCCGCAGGAACAGGCGAGCGGATTCGCCCGTATCGCGGTTCTGTCTTACGCCTGGCTGCGCCGTCCAGGACATCCTGCCCTCGGCGCCCGGAAATTACGCGCCCAGGGCCTCGCGAAGGCGCTGGGAGAGTTGCCGCAGTGAGTAGGGCTTCTCGATGAACTGCACCCCGTCCTCCAGTACGCCATGGTCCGCGATCGCGTTGGCGGGGTAACCGGACGTAAACACGCACCGGATGTGTGGGCAGATGCCGGCGACCTGGTGGTACAGGTTTCGGCCGTTCATTTCGGGCATGATCACATCCGTGAACAACAGGTCGATTTCTCCGTCGTGCTCCTCGGCCTGGCGGATCGCCTCGGTGGGTGAACTGCATGGCAGCACGCGATAGCCGAGGCTTTCGAGCATGGAGGTGCCCAGCCTCAGGATGGATTGTTCGTCCTCGACGAACAAGATGGTTTCCGAACCGCCGATGGCGTTGGGGGGGTGGGTCGCTGACTCGGGTGCTTCGTCTTCTTCGGTGTGGCGAGGCAGCAGGATGGTGAATTCCGAGCCTTCACCGGGCTGGCTGCGGACGGAAATGTCGCCGTCGTTCTGCCGGACGATGCCGTAGACGGTGGCCAGCCCCAGCCCGGTGCCTTCCCCGACGCCCTTGGTCGTAAAAAACGGCTCGAAGACAGACGCGCGGGTCTCTGCATCCATACCGCGGCCGTTGTCGCAGACGCTGAGCTTCACGCAGTCGCCTCGGGGCAGGGCGGAGGGATCTTCGGGGTGTGCGTCGAGTCGGATGTTGGCGGTTTCAATGGTGACCGAGCCGACGTCGCCAATGGCGTCGCGTGCATTGACGCAGAGGTTGGCAAGGATCTGCTGGATTTGCCCGGGGTCCATGTGGACCGGCCAGATGTTCCGGCCCGGGTGCCAGAAGAGGTCGATGCCCTCGCCGATAAGTCGGCGAAGCATCTTGAGCATGCCCTCGACCGTCTCGTTAAGGTCCAGCACCTGCGGCGCCACGGTCTGCTTGCGGGCGAAGGCCAGCAGTTGGCGAGTAAGGTCCGCCGAGCGATGACCGGCCAGGTGGATTTCCTCCAGCAGTCCGCGGAGTGGGTTTCCGGCCGGCAGGTCGAGCATCGCGGTTTCGGCGCAGCCGAGAATGACCGTGAGCATGTTGTTGAAGTCGTGGGCTACTCCGCCGGCGAGTCGGCCGACCGATTCGAGCTTTTGGGCTTGGGCGAGTTGTTCCTCCAGAAGGTGTCGCTGCTGCTCGGCGATGCGCCGGTCGGTAGTGTCCCGCACCCATTCCATGAACATCTCGATATTTCCGTCGACGTCCAGCAGAGGGATTACCCGCACGTCCACGCGGTGACCCTCCGGCAGGTCGACTTCCTCGTGATACGGCTGGCGCGTTTCGAGCACCTGGCGGGCGCGGCAGTCGGGGCAAGGGGCGTCCAGTTCCCGCAAGACGCGATAGCACTTCTCGCCGGTGACGCGCCGTTCTTGGGGCACGGCCGCGAAGCCCTGCCAGTTGCAGTACAGCAGGTTCATGTCCGGGTCCTGGATGGAGATCATGTCCGGCACGACCGCGAGCATGCGTTCGAAGCGGTCCTTGCTCTCGTGAAGTTCCTGCTGGGCGCGACGTCTTTCGGTGACGTCCTGCACGAAACCCAGAATTCGCTCCTCGCTGAGCTTGACGGCGTCAACGCTCCACCAGCGTATCTCGCCGTCTTTGCGGAGGAAGGCCTCCTGCCCTTGGGCGTGGCCGGTTTCGACCGCC
Source organism: Phycisphaerae bacterium (assembly GCA_046539005.1). Taxonomy (GTDB): domain Bacteria; phylum Planctomycetota; class Phycisphaerae; order SM23-33; family SM23-33; genus CAZFPT01. The sequence continues at coordinate 3,807 of JBKHHV010000158.1, read as the reverse complement.
CGGCGGAAGTGGTCCAGGCACGAGTCGCGGGACTCCGGAGCGATCAGGTCGGCGATGCCCATATTCCGCAATTCCTCGCCGCTGTAGCCGGAGATGCGCTCAGCGGCCGGGTTCACCTCGCGGTAAAGGCCTTCAAGATCGGCGATGAACACGCCAAACGGAGCGTTCTGGACATAGCTGCGCCATCGGGTTTCGCTGAGGCGCAGGTTCATCTCGGCCGCCTTGCGATCGGTGAGGTCCCGGCAGAAACAGACGAAGCGATCCTCCGGCTCGGCAAGGTACGTCACCGATATCTCCACCGGGAAGGTGCGCCCGTCCTTGCCGCGGTGTACCGTCTCGAACAGTTCGTTGCCGACCCGTTCCAGCCGCTCCATGCGGCGGGCCACATTCGTCGCGTTGTCGCTGACGTCGACTTCGTCGATCCGCCGCCCGATGATCTCCTCGGGACGATACCCCAGCATCCGGCAGTAGGCGTCGTTGGCTTGGGTAATCTCCCCGGATCGCGACAGGGTCATGATGCCATCGCCGGCGGTTTCCAGTAAGGCCCGAAGGTATCTCTCGTTGCGGCGGAGTTCCTCGCGGCTTTCGGCCAGTTCGGCGTAGCTCTGCTCTCGCTGTTTCTCCAGGCGTTGGCGCAGGACGGCCTCGCCGATAATGCGGGCGGTGGTGTGCAGTCGATGCTTGGCGACATCGACCAGGAAGGCTGGGCGGACCTGGTACTCGGCCGCCCGGGCGACGAGTTGCTCTTCGGGCAGGCCGTACCGCCGTGCGATGGCCGAGAGTTGCCGGGGGTCCTCCGGGGGAGAGCCGTACCCGAAGTTGATCGCCCCGACCACCTCGTCACCGGCGAAGATGGGCACCGTGTACAGGCGGATGCCGCCGTGGCATGCGATATCTACCGGCTCGCCGCGCTGGATTGCGGGCAGCGACGCGTGGGACCAGCACGACTCATGGCACAGCCATTTCCCGCAGGCCAATGCTTCGCGGTTGTCCTCGGTATCGCACAGGTTGCGGGAAGCCAGGTCCAGCGAGCGGCACCAGGTCGAGGAGAAGATGCCCAGCGCGTAGTCCCCGTTCTTCTCGTAGACGGCCGAGGAGGTCCCCAGCAGGTCCAGGAAATCGCTTACCAGATGGCGAAGGGTTTCGGGGCCCACCGCATCGCGGATTTCGTGGACGGTGCCGATCTGGGAGAGATCGCCGTAGGCTGGAGTGGCGGAGGTCGTTAGCCCGTCTTGGTTTGCGCGGCGAGTGAGGAGCCACTCGATGGAGCGCAGCCTCTCGGCGGTTTCGTGCCGTTCGGTAGTGTCCTCGAAGATGCAGGCAATCTGCCCCTCGGTGGGACGGTAGGCGGTGACGTTGTACCAGCGACCCATGGGGCGGCTGAAATCCTCGAATCGGGCGGGTTGGCCTGTCAACGCCACCTGCCCGAACCGCTGGATCCAGTGATCCTCCGTCTGGGGCAGGACCTCGCGCACGGTTCGGCCGATGATCTCCCGTCCCAGCCCGGTCATACGCTGGAAAGCCGGATTGATGTCGAGGAAGCGGTAGTCAACCGGCTCGCCATCCTCACCGAGGATCATCTCGTGTACCGAGAAGGCGCTATGCATCTCCCGAAACAGTGTTTCGTAGCCTTTTTCCATGACGCTTGGGCCCGGGGCAATCCAAGATTGGCACCTTCCCCCTTTGGCTATGATACCGCCTATCAGGAGCGAAATCCCGATCAATTCCGGTCCGCCGGCGGGCTCTGTTCTCCAAGGGCGGGGCGGCAGGAGAAACCCGCCCGGGAAAGGAGGAACTGCGACACCGTGCTGCGTAGGATGACGATAGTTTCGGGTGTGTCGCCGGATCGGCAGAGGGTGCGGGTCGGCCGCGGGATACGGGGTGCCGGGCGGCTTTGTTTTTGTTCAAAAACCCTTTGACAGGTTTTGGTGAACTTGTATTATGAGCGGTCTGCCTCGCATCCATGCTGCCAGTCTACCCATAAGCAGAATCTCGTGGGGGGCTTGCGTGGAGGGCGAGGTCGCAGCGGAGATGCTGCTGTAGCTCAGTGGTAGAGCGCGTCCTTGGTAAGGACGAGGTCATGGGTTCGACCCCCATCAGCAGCTGTTTTTCATTGATGGCCTGGGCCTCGTGGGCCCTGGCGCGGACGCCGATGCATCGGCCGGGGTCGCAGAGAACCTCGCATCGGCGCAGGTCGGGCGCCGGGATCCGTCCCCGAGGGCCTGGTTGGAACGGACAGCACTGCTTCGAACGGATCAGCAAAGAGGAGCATAGAGAATGGCCAAGGAAGTATTTGAGCGAACCAAGCCCCACGTCAACGTAGGCACCATTGGTCACGTTGACCACGGCAAGACGACGTTGACCTCGGCGATCATGCACGTCCAGGCTTCCAAGGGCCTGGCGGCCGCGAAGAGCTACGACGAAATCGCCAAGGCGTCCGAGTCGCAGGGTCGCCGCGACCCGACGAAGATTCTGACGATCGCCACCGCGCACGTCGAATACGAGTCGGAGAACCGGCACTACGCCCACGTGGACTGCCCCGGTCACGCCGACTACGTCAAGAACATGATCACCGGCGCCGCCCAGATGGACGGGGCGATCCTGGTGGTTTCGGCCGCGGACGGCCCGATGCCCCAGACCCGCGAGCACGTGCTGCTCGCCCGTCAGGTGAACGTGCCGAATCTGGTGGTCTTCCTGAACAAGGTCGACCTGGTCGACGACGAGGAACTGCTGGAGTTGGTGGAACTGGAAGTCCGCGAGCTGCTGAGCAAGTATGACTTCGACGGCGACAACGCCGCAGTCGTCCACGGCTCGGCGACCGCCGCCATCGCCGATCCGGAGGGCGAGGGCGGCAAGTGCATCCAGGAGCTGATGGACGCCCTGGACAGCCAGGTTCCCGAGCCGGAGCGCGAGATCGACAAGCCCTTCCTGATGCCCGTGGAGGACGTCTTCTCGATCAAGGGTCGCGGGACCGTGGGCACCGGCCGTATCGAGCGTGGCCAGGTCAAGGTCGGCGACAAGGTGGAGATCGTCGGTCTGGGCGACACCCGCGAGACGACCATCACCGGCGTCGAGATGTTCAACAAGACCATGGAAGAAGGCCAGGCCGGCGACAACGTCGGTTGCCTGCTGCGTGGCGTGGAGAAGGACGACCTGGAGCGTGGTCAGGTTCTGGCGGCTCCCAAGTCGATCACCCCCCACCGCAAGTTCAACGGCGAGGTCTACGTGCTGACGAAGGAAGAAGGCGGCCGTCACAGCCCGTTCTTCACCGGCTACCGCCCGCAGTTCTACTTCCGGACCACCGACGTGACCGGCACGATCGCCCTCAAGGGCGGCGCCGAGATGTGCATGCCGGGCGACAACGTCGAAATGGAAGTCGAGTTGCTGAACACCTCGATCGCCATGGAAGAAGGCCTGCGTTTCGCGATTCGCGAAGGCGGCCGAACCGTCGGCGCCGGCGTGATCACCAGCATCACCGAGTAACAGGAGTGATCCCCCATGGCCAAGGCTAAGGCCAGAGAATACGTGTGGTTGCAGTGCACCGAATGCAACAGCCTCAATCACCGCACCCAGGTGCGCGTGCAGGGCGGCGTTCCGAAACTGCAGCTCAAGAAGTACTGCCCCAAGGAGCGTACCCACACGGTTCACAAGATCAAGCGCAAGTAATCCGAACCAATCCGACGGCGCCGGCGGGGTTTCGTGCCCTGGCGGCGCCGCGGGTTGATCGGACACACGGCAGTAGCTCAATCGGCAGAGCAGCGGTTTCCAAAACCGCAGGTTGGGGGTTCAAGTCCTCCCTGCCGTGGT
>JBKHHV010000157.1:0-8792 GCA_046539005.1 Phycisphaerae bacterium | reverse complement strand
TATCGATCCGGCGAAGATTCCCCGCTGCCCGACAATATTCACGCGCGCCTCTTCGACGCCGTACCCGAGGCGGTCTTCCTTTGCGACGCCGACGGGGTGATCCTGCAGGCCAACGCCCCGGCTGAGCGGCTGTATGGGGTGGACCGACAACGGCTGATCGGTACCCGCCTGGAGGAACTGGTCGACGAGGACCACCGCCACTACACCGAGTGCGGGTTGCGGTCGGTCGCGTCGGGGCGGGCATTCCAGGCCGAGTCGCTGCATCTTCGCGGCGACGGCGAAGCCTTCCCCGCCGAGGAACTCACCTCCCCGTTGAGGATGAACGGGCGCGTGTTCGCGGTGACCGTCGTGCGGGACATCAGCGCCCGCAAGAACTACGAGGCCGAACTTCTGGAGACCCGCCGCCGGTACCGCACCATGTACAACCGGGCCCATGTGGGCTACTTCCGCACCGACCTTTCCGACGGGTCGCTGATGGAGAACAACGATCAACTCGCTCGCATGTTCGGGTACGACGGCAGCGACGACATCGACGACCGGCGCGTGCCCTGGCTGCACTGCGTGAACCCCAACGCCTACCAGACCGTGGTGGACGCCCTGGCCGAGGACGGCGAGCTGGCGGGGCGGGAGATCGAGTATTTCCGCCGCGACGGGAGCATCGCCTGGGCCCGCATGTGGACCCGGTCGGTCCCGGACAAGGGGTACATCGAGTGCGTGCTGGCCGACATGACCGACGAGAAACTCGCCCTCCAGGCACTGCGGCGCGAGCGCGACTTCGCCCAGCGACTGCTGGAAAACGCCCACGCCGTGGTCGTGGTGCTGGGGCTTACCGGGCGGATATTGCGGATCAACCGCCACGCACGCGAACTGACCGGCCTGGAGGAATCGGACCTGCTGGGCAAGGACTGGTTCGAGGTCTTCCTCCCCGCCGACCAGCGACGCGAGGTCCGGCAGATATTCCAGCACGTGGTGGGCGGGCGCGAGTCGGTGAGCACCGAGCGTCCGTTGATGCTTCCCGGGGGCGAACTGACGGTGCAATGGTATGCCTCGGCGCTTCGCGACGAAGACGCCAAACCGGTGGGGCTGATGGTGATCGGGCACGACATCACCGAACTCCAGGGCCGTGCCGACCAGCTCCGCGACGCGGCGAAGATGGAAGCGGTCGGCCGACTGGCGGGGGGAATCGCCCACGATTTCAACAACCAGTTGACCGTCATCAAGGGGTACGGCGATCTGCTGCTGCGGCGGTTCGGCGATCAGGAAGATATCGCCCGCCCGATGAAGCAGATCGTAGCGGCGGCCGGTCAGGCCTCGACCCTGACGCACGAACTGTTGACCTTCAGCCGCCAGCAGGCGCTGCACCCGCGCGTGGTGGACGTGAACCGTCTGCTGCGCGACCTGCGCGAGCCGATCCGCTGCATGATGGGCGAGGACGTGAGCCTCAGCATGGAACTGGGCGAAGACGTGGCGGCCGTCCGGGTGGACCCGGTGGAGTTCGAGCAGGCGATGGTGAACGTGGCCGCCAACGCCCGCGACGCCATGCCCGACGGCGGGATGCTGCTGTTCAGCACCGACAATGTCGAGATCACCGAAGGGGCCGGAGACCTTCCTTCGGACGTACCGCCCGGGGAGTACGTCCGCATCGCGGTGGTCGACAGCGGCGTGGGTATGAGCGAGGAGACGGTGGAACAGATGTTCGAGCCGTTCTTCACCACCAAGCCCGAAGGAGCCGGCACGGGCATGGGGCTGGCGTCGGCGTACGGATTCGTGAAACAGAGCGGCGGGGGGATCCGCGTGCTCAGTTCGCCCGGCAAGGGCACGCAGTTCGAGGTCTACCTGCCGCAGGTAGACCAGCGCGATCTCGCCGAAAGCGTGGGCGACCAACCGCCCGTCCCCGACGGGGAGGGGCAGACGATCCTGGTGGCCGAGGACTCCGAGGCGGTACGTCAGATCGTGGTGCGCATCCTTCGCGAGAGCGGGTATTGCGTGCTGGAGGCAGCCAACGCCGCCGAAGCCAAGGAGATCGCCCAGCGGCAGGAAGGACAGATCGACCTGCTGGTGACCGACGTGGTGATGCCCGGGCAGAACGGTGTGGAACTGGCCGGCGAACTGAAGGAGACCCGCCCGGAGATGCCGGTGCTGTACATAAGCGGGTACCTGGGCGAAACGCTCAGCCATCGCGGGCTGGATACCGAAGAACACAACCTGCTGCGCAAGCCCTTCGAGGCGGCCGACCTCACCCGCGCGGTCAACCGTCTGCTGGAGGTCGCCAGCGACTCGTGACCAGTTGACCGATGGAGACTGGTTGCCCGGCTTGGCTGCGCTAGCTCCTGGCCGTCTTGCGGTTGTCGAGGACGCGCTTGGCTTTGCCCATGAAGCGTTCGAGTGTCTTGGGGGCGACCAGTTCCACCATCACGCGGATGCCGGCCACCGAGTGGATCTCGCGGTCGATGCGGTCGCGCATCCGCTGCATCTGGCGCATCTCGTCGGAGAAGCTCTCCGGGCGGACCTCCACGCGGACGGTGACCTCGTCGAGGTTGCCCGGGCGGGAGACGACGATCTGGTAGTGGGGGGCGGTCCCGTCCACCCGCAGCAGGGCCTCTTCGATCTGCGAGGGGAACACGTTCACCCCCCGGATGATCAGCATGTCGTCGGTTCGCCCGACCACGCGGCTCATGCGGGCGGTGGTTCGCCCGCAGGGGCAGGGGGTGCGGTCCAGCGTGGCGATGTCGCGCGTGCGATAGCGGACGATCGGCAGCGCCTGCTTGGTCAGGGCGGTGAACACCAGCTCGCCGCGCTGGCCGTCGGCGACCGGTTCGAGCGTGTCGGGGTCCACGCACTCGACCAGGAAATGGTCTTCCTGCACGTGCATGCCGGTGCGGGCGACGCATTCGCCGCTGACGCCCGGGCCGATCACCTCGCTGAGCCCATAGTTGTTGAACGCCAGCAGCCCCAACTCCCGCTCGATCTGCACCCGCATGTCCTCGGTCCACGGCTCACCGCCGAAGTGGGCGAACTGCAGCGACAGGTCGGTTGGGTCCAGGCCCTGGTTGCGGGCGACGTCGGCAATGTTCAGGGCGTAGCTGGGCGTGCACACCAGCGCCTCGGGACGCAGGTCCTGCATGAGCATGATTTGTCGCGGCGTGTTGCCCGAAGCGGCCGGAACGATCGCCGAGCCCACCTTCTCCACGCCGTAATGCAGTCCGAACCCCCCGGTGAACAGCCCGTAGCCAAAGGCGATCTGCACGAGGTGCTCGCTCCGCAGCCCGCCGGAGACCAGGAACCGCGCGCAGAGGTTCGCCCAGGTGTCCAGGTCGTCGCGGGTATAGGCGACGAAGGTCGGCTTGCCGGTGGTGCCCGACGAGCCGTGGATGCGGAGAATCTGCTCGCGGGGAACGGCCAGGAAGCCCAGCGGGTAGTGGTCGCGCAGGTCGGCCTTGTTGGTAAACGGCAGGCGTCGCAGGTCGTCCAGCGAGCGGATGTCCTGCGGTCGGACGCCGGCGCGGGCGTAGGCCTCGCGATAGAAGGGCACCTCGGCCGTCCTGGCAACGACGTCCTGGAGGCGCTTCAGTTGCAGGGCCCGCAGGTTCTCAGCGGCCATGCATTCCAGGTCCGGCTGCCAGCAGCGGTTTTCGGCTACGAATTCACTCATGGATTACTCTTGGAACAGCTCGGCGGCTTCCACCACGTTGATGCCTTTGTCCTGGAGGACCTGGATCGCCTTGTCGGGGTCCTCGAAGCGGAACACCAGCACCGCCCGGTCCTGGCGGCGGAAGGTGAAGGCGTACATGTACTCGATGTTCACGCCGGACTCCTCCAGCGCGATCAGAACCTTCGCCAGCCCGCCCGGCTCGTCGACCACCTCGGTGGCGACGACCTCGGTCACGTTCACCACGCAGCCGGCGGCCTCGAGGGCCTCCTTGCCTTTCTGCCACTCGGGCAGGATCAGCCGCATGATGCCGAACTGCTGGGTGTCGGCCAACGACAGCGTCAGGATGTTGACCCCGGCGTCGGCGAGGATCTTGCAGGGCTCGGACAGGCGTCCGGGCTTGTTCTCCAGAAACACGGAAAGCTGGTTGATCTTCATCCCTGGTTCCTTTCGCTTTCGTTGGGCGGTTTACTGGTCGGATTCCCGCTTGTCGACGACGCGCTTGGCTTTTCCAAGGCTTCGCTCGATAGTGTGGGGCTCCACGAGCGAGACCATCACGCGGATGCCGAGGGTGTTCTCGATGCTCGCGGCGAGCTTCGCCTGGAGGTCTTCCAGGGCACGGATCTTGTCCGAGAAGAACTCCGGGGTCACCTCCACCTGCACCTCCATGCGGTCCAGGCCCTTCTGGCGGGTGAGGATGATCTGGTAGTGCGGCAGCGTGCCCTCCACCGCCAGCAGTGCCGTCTCCACCTGCGAGGGGAACACGTTGACCCCGCGGATGATGAACATGTCGTCGGCACGTCGACCGATGCGGCGGATGCGGCGTACCGTTCGGCCGCAGGGGCACTGCTCGGTGTAGAACTGGGTGATGTCCCGCGTGCGGTAGCGGATCATCGGCATGGCGTCCTTGGAGAGGGTGGTCAGCACCAGTTCGCCTTCCTCGCCCTCGCCCAGCGGCTCGCCGGTTTCGGGGTCGATGATCTCGGGGTAGAAGTGGTCCTCGAAGATGTGCAGACCTTCCTGGGCCTCGCACTCGCTGGCGACGCCGGGCCCGATGATCTCGCTGAGCCCGTAGATGTCGTAGGCCTTGATCCCCGCGGCCGCCTCCACGTGGCGGCGCATTCCCTCGGTCCAGGGTTCGGCTCCGAAGATGCCGGCCTTGAGGGGCAGGTCCTGGATGTCCACTCCCAGCTCGGCCGCCCGCTCCACCAGGTAGCAGAAGTAGCTGGGGGTGCAGCAGATGGCGGTGACGTTGAAGTCCTTCATGACCATGATCTGCCGGTCGGTGTTGCCGCCGGAGATCGGGATGACCGTGGCGCCCAGCGCCTCGGCGCCGTAGTGGGCGCCCAGCCCGCCGGTGAACAGCCCGTACCCGTAAGCGTTCTGGATGATGTCGCCCTCGTGACAGCCGCAGCAGGCGAAAGTGCGCACCATGACCGACGCCCAGACGTCGACGTCCTTGCGGGTGTAGGCGACCACGATGGGCTTCCCGGTGGTCCCGCTGGATGCATGCAGGCGGACGATCTGGTCCATCGGGCTGGCGAAGAGCCCGAAGGGGTAAGTATCGCGCAGGTCGGTCTTTACGGTGAAGGGCAGCTTGGCGATGTCGTCCAGACCCTGCACGTCGTCGGGGGTGATGCCCCGCTCGTCCATGCGGGTGCGGAAGAGTTCGACGTTGTCGAACGCCCGCCGTACGATCCGCTGCAGCTTTCGCAACTGCAGGTCGCACAGCCGCTGGGGTGGGACGTAGTCCGGCGCGCTGGCCGGGTGGTACCGCTTCGCCGATGCCGTGTCCTTCGCCATGGGAGGCTCCCTTTGCCAGAGTCTAGTTGTCGGCGGCCGCCTTCTTGCCCAACTCGAACGCCTCGAAGTTCGCCTCGTGCACCTTGGCGGGCAGGTTGGCGCCGATGGCGGCGTGCCAGTGCTTCTCGTCGATGTCCAGATAGGTGCTCAGCGTGCCCAGCAGGGCGACGTTGAGACTGCGAGCGTTCGGCAGGGCATTTTCGTCGATGATCTCGCACGAAATCAAGACGCCGTCATCGGATAGAACCGACCGATTGATCTCGACCTGGGTCTCCTCCAGCACGACCAGGAAGTCGGCCTCGCCGGCAGGGACCATGGGGCTCTGCACGTCCTCGCCGAAGCGCACGTCGGACGTGACCGACCCGCCCCGCTGGCTCATGCCGTGAACTTCGGCCTTCTTCACGTCCAGCCCGGCCTCGAACGCCGCGGCCGAGAGAATGTCCGAACTCTTCAGAACGCCCTGTCCGCCGAGACCGGCGAAAACAACGTTAATGACTTTCTTGCTCATTCGTAAGCCTTTGTATCGTTAGCGATAAGCTCTCGGCGGCCGTCTCAGGCGTTTGCCTTGTTGACCGCTTCGTATTCCCGAATCTTCGCGGCCGCCAGCAGGCAGGGCCGACGCGTGATGATTACCGTCAGTTCGTCGCTTTCCAAGGCGCCCTTGACCAGGTCGGGCAGCGAATCGGCCTGGCGGGCCATGTCCACGGTGTGGACGTTCTGAACGCCGATGGCACGGCAGAGCTGCTCGAAGTCCAGTTGCCCCGCCTGGGAGTGGTCCAGCGCCCGTCCGGTGCCGGGGTGCTCCTGCATGCCGGTCATCGCGGTGGTGCCGTTGTCCAGGATCATCACCAGGTGCCCGGTGGCGGGGCGGTTGTAGGCCATTTCCACCAGTCCGGTGATGCCGCTGTGGACGAACGTGCTGTCGCCGATGACGCTGACGACCTTGCGGGCCTTCTCTTCGGGCAGGACGTGACGCATGCCCAGTCCCACCCCGACGCTGGCACCCATGCATACGCAGGTGTCCATCGCCTCGAAAGGCGGCAGCACGCCCAGCGTATAACAGCCGATGTCGCCGGTGACGATGCAGCCCAGGTCCCGCAGAGTCTCAAAGACGGTCCGGTGCGGGCAGCCCTTGCACAACTGCGGCGGCTTGCCCTTGGCGGCCGGGGGTTCGGGAGTGGTGTCGCCTTCGAGGATGCGGCGGACCCGCTGGACGTTCAGCTCGCCGAAGCGGTACATCTCGGGTTTACCCTCGACGTTCACGCCGGCCGCCCGGAGTTCGGTGTACAGGAAGGGGTCGCCTTCCTCGATGACCACCACGCGGTCCATCACGTCGGTGAAGTCGCGGATGCGCTCGATCGGGAGCGGCCAACTCATGCCCAGCTTCAGCACCGAGGCATAGGGGGCGGCCTCGCAGGCGTGCTGGAAGGCGACGCCGGAGGTGATGATGCCCAAATCGGCGTTGCCCTCGCGGACGGCGATGGCGTCGTCGGAACTCAGCGTGGTACCGGTATTCGGGTTCTCGAAGACGAGTTGTCCTTCGTTCCACTGCTGGAGTCTATCGAGCTTGGCCCGCATTCGCCGGTGGGCCGGGCGGGCGTAGCCGGGAATCATCACCCGAGCCGGCAGATCGCGCTCGTAGTGAGGGGCGTTGCGGGGCGCCGGCACCTCGCGGCGGACGACCACGGTGCGCGAATGGCAGATCCGCGTGGTCAGGCGGAGGATGACCGGGCAGTTCATCGCCTCGGAGATCTCCAGCCCGAGAATCGCGTACTCGTAGGCTTCCTGGCTGTCGGAGGGCTCCAGCATCGGCACGCCGGCGGCTCGGGCGAAGTTGCGGTTGTCCTGCTCGTTCTGGCTGGAGGCCATGCCCGGATCGTCGGCCGACACCAGCACCAGCCCGCCGGTGAGGTCGGTGTAGGCGGCGGTGAACAGGGGGTCGGCGGCCACGTTCACGCCGACGTGCTTCATGGTCACCAGCGTGCGTGCCGCGGCGAAGGACGAGCCGATTCCCACTTCCAGGGCGACCTTCTCGTTGGGGGCCCATTGGGCCCGCCCGCCGATCTCGGAGAAGTTCTCCAGGATCTCGGTGGAAGGGGTTCCGGGGTAGCCGGTGCCCAGCAGCACCTTGGCATCCAGGGCCGCCCAAGCGACGGCCTCGTTCCCGCTCAGCAGCATTCGTTGATCTTGCATCGTTACTCCGGTTGTTGACTCAGCAGTTTGCGCAACCACTGCGGCGGTCGAACGGGTCGGCCGTCATGATTGGTTACGGCGTGGACGGTGCTGCCCCGCACGACAGGCTCGCGGGCGGGGCGGTCGTGAACGATTTCGACGTCGAAGCGAAGCCTGGCTTTGCCTTCCGGCGCCAGGCGGACGGTCATTTCCAGCAGGTCGTCGTAGCGGGCGGGGCCCAGAAACCGCACGTTCGCCTCGACCAGCGGCAGGAAGATGCCGCGGGTTTCCATTTCGGCGTACGGCAGGCCCATGAACCGCAGCGCTTCGGTGCGGCCGACTTCGAACCACTCCAGGGCACGGGAGTTGTAGAACGTGCCCATCTGGTCGGTTTCGCTGTATCGCACCCGCAGGTGTGTGGTGAAAGGTGTCTGGGACATCGCAGGCTGCGGTTGGGACCTTCCGGAAAAAACGCCCCCGTACCGTGGGGCACAGGGGCACCGAGACGACATTTCTACCACGAAACCGTCCGAAAGGCAAGCCACTGATGCCCGGTGAGAAGTGCCTTTCGGCTCCGTTCCGGCTGGGTGTCGGCGGCGTACTTGACCCTGGGGGCCGGTGGGCAATGCCTGTGGGCTGCCCCGCGCAACAGAAAACGGGCCGACCCGCAGGGGCCGACCCGTTTCGACGTCCACCAAAAACGCCCGGATGTCAGAACTTGAAGATCAGTTGGTACCGCAGGAAGATCGCGGCATCGTTGTTCCGGTCACTGTAGAAGTTCCCGGGGCAGAAGTACTCACCGATCAGGTGGCCGCTGAGGTGCTTGCTGAAATCATAGGTCATCAGGGCTTGGAACAACTGCCCTTTGATGTTGCCGTTGCTGCTGAACTGGGCGGGGTTGGCGTAGTGAGGCCGCTGGTTATTGTCGGCAAGCAGCAGGTGGTAGTCGAAGTGCAGGCCCATCTTCTCCGTGGGCTTGCAGCTCCATCCGGCATTGAGGCGATGCACGTTCGGGTTCGCCGCCGCCGGGCCTTCCATGCGATCGATATAGCCTTGGATGATGTTGGACCAAGTGGCCCCGCGTCCCCAGAGGATGTCGAAGGCGCCGTCAGGCTCGTCGCTGCCGGAGCGGTACTCGTAACCGAAGCGGGCAACATTCTTCCAGTCG
>JBKHHV010000156.1:0-8831 GCA_046539005.1 Phycisphaerae bacterium | reverse complement strand
GTCGTCCATGACTTATCTCCCAGCCGCACCATTGCGATAAGTTACTATAAACGCTGGGGTTACGTAGCGCCACCAAAAAATGTCGCACACAGCGTTTTTTTGCCCGTCCGCTGCCTCGGGCTGAGCGTTTTTTTGCCCGTCCGTTGCCCGAGCTTCGCCCCGGGGCTTCTCTACCACACGCGGCCGTCGAGAAGGCGCTCTACCTGGTGGCTCTGGCGGGTCGTGCAGGTGCTCGTCGTCGGCCCGTACCCGCTGCGGCCGACGAGCTTGACCACGATCTCGTAGGAATACTCGTCGTAATTGGCTTCCGACCGGAAGCTTTCGTTCCGGGGAGACGCCCGCCACAACGGTTCGATTCGCCGCACGGGCGTTTCGTCCCCCGGGTAGTAAGTCCGCTCGACGTACCGGGTGTCCATCACCACGCAGCCCTCGGCCACGGCGCGGAACACCAACCCCTCCCCGGGCGGTGGGGGAGAGGGAAAGTCGTACATCGAGAGCAGCCCGGGCAGATCGGCACGCTCCACCCGCAGCGGCCGCGGAAGGGCGGACGGTTCCTCACGCGGTTCCCCGGCGGGTCGAGGCGTGGCCCAGCCGGAGGAGCCTTCGGCCGCGGCAAGCAACGCCCTGCGCATGGCGGCATTCATCTCTTTCTCGGCGGAGTTCAGCTCGCGGTAGCCCTGCGGGAGGTTCTCGACCTGCCGGATGGTGCAGTACTCGCCGCCGCCTCCGCTGGTCAGACAGACTTCCAGCCGGACGGCCGTGAACCGCCGCAGCGTTGCCGGACAGTTGGGGTCGTCGTTGGGCAGTTCGCGCGGGGCCCAGGTGGGCTCATAGCTCGCCCTCGCCAGCAGGTCGAACCGGCGGTCGAACTGCTTCTTCGCCCACGATGTTCGCTCGCCTCGGAACTCGCCGCTGTCAACGTCGAACTGGGCCCGCACCTCGAATACTACCTCCGCCAGCAACTCCTCGCCGTGGGTGATCTTCGCCCGGGCCTCGGCGACAGCCTCTGCGATGCCCTCGGGCAGGTTGCCCTCTTCATCGCGCGGAAGAAAGGTGCCGCGGGTGGTGTTGTCCCGGTCCCACGACCGCACGACCCGCACCTCGGCGGGCGGGGCAGGCAGGCCGGCGTTGCCGGGGTTGGCCCGCACGAAGGCGTCGAAGTCCGGGGTGGTCCAGAAGTGCCAACTGACCGGAAGCATCAGCCATACCGGCGTGAGCCACAGCAGGGCGATGACGACCATCCCCGCCGGTGAGGCCAGTTTCGCCAGTGCCCGCCGGCCGAGCGTGGGCGCGGTGGGGTTGCTGCGGGCCACGGTACGGGCCGTCGCCAGCAGGAGCAGCAGCAGCGGCAGGAGCATCGCCAGGAGCGTCAGGGCGATCACGTGCAGCCCATGGAATGTCCACTCCAGCCGGCGGCCGAGCAGGGCCGACGCCGCAAGCAGCGCCAGCACCAGGACGATCGGACCGGCATTGACGACCAGTGCCGCCAGCCACGCGAGTCGCCAGCGACGGTGAAGGCTGCGCAGGTGGCGGTACCGGGTGAGCTTCGCCATGCCTCCGGTGACGCCCAGCAGAACCACCGCCCGGGCGGCCGATGCGGCCAGGCCGACCCAGTCATTCCAAGGGTCGAGCATGCCCCAATTCTGCAGCAGCCGCAGAACCACGGCCGCCACCGTCACGGCCGTCAGAACGGTCATGCGGGTGGCCAGGCGGGGCACGTCCTGTCGCCACAGCAGCAACCCGGCGACGGTCAGGACGGCTGCGGCGGTCGTCAGGTACGGCAGCCAGCCGAGCCAGGAGACCTCGACGGAGATTCCCCACAGGAAGAAGCCTCCCACGAGGAGCCAACCCGTCAACGCCCGCAGGTGCAAAGAGGGTCTTGTGTCCCCGGCCGACGGCGTGGTCATTCCGTTCATTTCTGTCCCCGTTTGTTGAGTCTGTTCCGGAAATACGCTTGTGGCCATGGAGGGCTCGATCGGACGCGGGCTTGCGCCCGGGACCATTGGATTATCGTCCCGCCTGAATGGACCGCGAGCCTGGCCACAGGTAATTGTCGGCCAATCGCTTCCGGTTGGCAACCGCCGGTTTTGGGATTCATCGCGACCATTGCAATGCGGCATGCCCGCCGGGGGATGTGCGGGTAGGGTCTCATCGGGGGAAGGAGGCGGCAGGCGGCACCGCCGGCGGCGACCCGTCGGGGGACGCAATTCCCCAGCCGCTACGAGATCGACTACGTGCGAGTGTATCAGAGGCTGCCGTCCGACCGGTGACGGCCGATCAGCCCGAGCACGCCCGGGTGGCCCGCAGCGAGAAAACCATCGGCAATTTGCCTTTCAGTGGCGGGGGGAAGTCCCACTCGCCGGGTTCCCCCTCGACCATGGCCGGGTATCGCCGGAAGAAGCAGGCCGGGAACTCGTGCAGGAAGTCCACTCTCAGTCCGGCGGCAGTGACGGCCGAGACGAAATCGCCCAGCGTGTGGGCGTATTCCACGGTCTCGGGCATGTTCTGGCCGCTGCCGTCATCGGCGTAGGAAGGCCCGGGGGCATAGCAGGCCGGCTCGCGGCGGAAATAGCTGTCCCGCAGGGCGATTCCGAAGGGCATGTCCGGGTCCGCGGCGAGGATGTCCACAAACGGATGTCCGTCGGCGAAGTAGAGCACTCCACCGGGCTTGAGCAGCCGGGCCGCCGAGGCGACCCACCGCCGCAGGTCTGGGATCCAGCAGAAGACGCCGAACGATGCGAAGACCAGGTCGAACTGCTCGTGGGGGAGGGCTTCGTCCGCCCGTTGGGCGTCGCCCACGGTGAACCTCGCCGGGATGCCCAGTTCGCGCGAGAGCCCCTCGGCCGCGGCGATGGCGGCGGGGGAGAAGTCCAGCCCGGTCGCCTCGGCGCCGCGTTGTGCCAGGGAGAGGGTGTCCAGTCCGAGGTGACACTGCAGGTGCAGCAGCCGCCGGCCCGCAACGTCACCGATCTCGGTATCCGTCGGGGGCAGGAGGGTACAACCGCCGCTGCGCAGGGTCTCGATCTGTCGGCGGTACAGCGGCGACCGAAGGTGCACCGGCGTCCGGGCGTCCCAATTGCGGCGGTTCCTGGCGATGGCTTCGCGGGGGTCCATGTTGCGAATTCTACCCCGGCTCCCGCCCGGCCGCAACGGCCATGATTGGCGGCAGGGGCGTGTGCCAGCCGGGCAACCCTTCTTGACCGGCGGAGGCGACCGGTCTACCTTTATGGACGGAAGGAGCGGAACCCATGCACAGACGCAGATTGTTGCAGGCCGCGGGGGTCGGGGGAATCGCCGCCGCGTTGCGGTTCGGGACTCCGGCCGATGTCAGCGCCGTTGCCGAAGAAGCCGACGTTTCCCACCCGGGCGGGCCCGCGCCGGTCATCAAGCAGATGCGGGTGACGCCGGTGGCGTTCTTCGACTGTCCGGTGCGCCACGCCTGGGGAGCCCACCCGTCGGTGGGCACGCGGAACATCGTGGAACTCGAGACGGCCGACGGGTTGGTGGGGCTGGGCGAGATCTACGGCGGAAGCAAGTGGGTCCAACGGCTGGAGAAAGCCCGATCGGCTGTGGTGGGGGCGAGCCCCTGCGACCTGAACGTTCTTCGCGGCAAGTTGGAGAACGAGCGGATTTACAGCGTCGTGGAGACCGCGTGCCTGGACCTGCTGGGCAAGCACCTGGGTGTCGGCGTGTGCGACCTGCTGGGCGGGGCGGTTCGCGACCCGGTTCCGTTCGCGGCCTACCTGTTCTATAAGTTCGACGCCGAGGACAAGCGCGACCCCTGGGGACGCGTGATGAGCCCCGAGGCGATGGTGACGATGACCCGCGGGTGGGTGAAGAAGTGGGGTTTCCAGACGCTGAAGCTCAAGGGCGGCGTGCTGGCCCCCAAGGTTGAGGTCGAAACCGTCCAGGCCCTGCGGGAGGCGTTTCCCAAGGCGAAGCTGCGGATCGATCCCAACGGGGTGTGGACCGTCCCGGAGTCCATCGCCGTCGCCAAGGCCCTGAAGGACGTGGGCCTGGAGTACCTGGAGGACCCCATCCGCGGCAAGGAGAACATGGCCGCGGTCCGCAAGGCGGTGGACGTGCCGCTGTCGACCAATTCCGGGTCGATCACGCACCGGTTCGAGGGCGTCAAAGCCGCCGTTGCCGCCGAGTGTATCGACGTAATGCTCGGCGACACGCACTTCTGGGAAGGCATCGGCGGGGTCTATCGGCTGGGCACGGTGTGCCGCTCGGTGGGATGGACGCTCGGGCAGCATTCCAACACCCACCTGGGCGTTTCGATGGCGGCCATGGTGCACGCGGCGGCTGCCACGCCCGAGCTGGTCCACGCCAGCGACACCCACTACCCCTGGCAGGTCGAGGACGTGATCAAGGGCGGGAATCTGCCGATCCGCAAGGGCGCCATCGCCGTGCCCGAGGGTCCGGGCCTGGGCGTGGAGTTGGACGCCGACGCCCTCGCCGAGCGCCACGAACACTACAAGCGCGTTCAAGGCCACATCAAGCACGGCCGCGAGGTCATCAAGCAGCACATCCCCGACTGGCACCTTCGGCCGTGGGCGAAGTAGCTACTCGCTCAGAAGCTCTTGAGACGGTTGGGGTGGCGGTATTCGCCTTCGGTCGCCGAGAGGAACTCCTTGGTCCGTCGCTGCGCGCCGGGCTCTTCCCGGCAGATTCTCTTCAGGGCGTCGGCCGTCCGGGCGGCGAGCTTCCGGTTGCCGGCCTTGCCGGCGGCATGCTCCAGGACGGTCAGCGCCCGCGGGTCGGCGGGGTCTTCGGCGGTGAGCTTTCGGGCGTCGGCGAGTGCCTGGGCGGGGTCGGTATCGGCGACCAGCCAGGTCCCCAGCAGTCGCGCTTCCCAGTGGCGGGGGTTCTTCTCGATCAGCTTCGCCAGCCGTCCGGCCGCGGAAGCCGGTTTCCCGTCAGCGATATCCAGCAGGGCAAGGTAATACCCGGCCGGGGGATAGGGGGAGTTGGCATCCAGGGCTTCGGCGAGGGCTTTGCGGGCCTCGGCGGGGTGGTTCTTCTCCAGATGCGCAATGCCCAGCAGGTGCCAGCCTTCGCCACGGCCGGGGTTGGCCTGCGTAAAGGCCGACAGCGTTTCCACGGCCGCATCGAGATGCCCCTTGCGATACTGGATGCGTCCTCGGCCGAGTGAGCCTTTCCCGTAGTTGTGAAGTGCCTTCTCGATCGTTCGGCCGTAGTCCATCTGGTCGCCGATCTTCTCGGCCCCCTCGGCCGATCCGAGGTCGGACGCCGCCTTGATCTGCCTGTGTCGCGACGGGTCGCCCTGCAACTTCAGCGGCAACTTCTGGCTCAGCAGCACCTTGCCGGTTGCGTCGGTGAGGGTGATGTTGCCTCCGTCGCTCCCCTCCGGCAGGTCGAAGCGGGCGGGCTTGGCAGGCCCCACGCTCTCTACCGAGCCCAGCGGTTTGTCGTCGAGCCGGGCGGTGAGCTTCTCTATCGGGCGAAGGGGCACCACCTCCAGGCGCGGGTCCCGGTCGAACTCGGCGTTGAGGGCGAGGTGGCGGTTGGCGTAGTCCACCTTGCCGATGCCGGTAACCATCGCGTAGGCGTGCGTGAACTGCCGGGTTTCGCCTGGCCCGATCCAGTTCTCGACGCCTTCCATGACGTTGTCGAACCCGCCCCACAGCTCGCAGAAGTTGTACATATGGGTGGCATACGAATTCGGCCGATACGTGCTTTCCCCGCGGAAGTACTGCTTGGCGCCCTTCGCCACGTTGGGGTCCCAGACCCGCAGGCGGTTGACCTTCACCTGCGGGTACCACAGCCCGGCAAACCCGTGGTCCATCTCCAGGGAGAAAACCGAGTTGTGATCCTTCGTGTGCTTGCGGATCAGGTTGTCCTTCGGCCTGTAGCGACGGATGTTGAGGGCCCGGTGATCGGCGACCCAGGCAGCCGGGAAGATCCACTCGGTCCGGGTGGGGCTCGGTGGTTTCGCATCGCCCTGCACGATCCCGTCCTTGGTATGGTTGCGGGGCATCAGGGCATCGGTCCACAGCCGCAGTCCCTGGCGATAGGGGGAGGGGTTCGTCAACCGGTAGGTCACGTGGAAGACGGCCTCGCCGGGGCGCAGGGTGACGTGCTGGCTGAGCAGCATGTTGCTGAACCGCCCGTACATTGCGCTGTGCCAGGGTTCATCGTGACGGCTGAATTCCATCCACTGGGCGATCGTAACCGAGCCGTCTTCGCCGCGCACCACCCGCACGCCGGCCGGCTGCCCTGTGGTGGCGATGCAGTGCTCGCGCCAAGGGAAGTTGGCCTTGACGCCCGATTCCCAGAACGGCAGCCAGTTCTTGGCTTTTCCTTCGCGGAAGAAGATGTCCTCGTCGGTGGGTTTGTAGACGGCCCCGCCGACCACGCCGCCGGCCTCGGGCAGGACCTCCACGCGCAGGAAGCGGTTCTCGATCAGCAGGCGCTTGAATTCGTGGCTGCCGTCGCGTTTCTTGGTATCCTTCTGAGGCCAGAGGGCGCTGTTCTTGCGGGGCTGGACCTTGTAGATCGGTTCGCTGGTATACCAGGGAAACGTGATCGTATCGCGACTTACGCGCACCTGCGGGGTTTCACCCTCGTCGGCCCAGGTCGACAGGGGGCAGACGACGGCGAGAAGCAAAGCCACTGGAAGGGCACTCGACCGTTGAGACATTCAGATCACCTTTGGGTAATGGACAGAAGTTTCACGCATCAACAAGGAGTATCCGACATGAAACCGCTGAGACTCAAGAAGGTTCTGCTGCTGGTGGCCGTCTGTCTTTCGGAAATGGGGTTCGCCCTGGCCGGGGGCGGGTCGGCCAAGGAGGGCGCCGAGGACCAGAAGAAACGCGACTTCCAGCGGGAAGCCCCCACGATGCTCCCGGACTGGTCGGAAGGGCGGACGTCGGTGCTCGGCCCGTTCGTGTGGTCGCGGGCGCTGGACCTGGGCGAAGACGCTCGGTTCTCCGACGCCAACGGCCTGGCGAGCCACCAGGGCGACTACCTGTGGTGCTACCAGTACGCCCGCCTGCCCCGCAAGAAAGGGCTCAAGGAGATCCTCCACGCCCGCAACAACTTCGTCAGCCGTCGCCGCGACGTGTGCTACACCGTCCAGCCGTCGCGTTTCATCCTGAACACCACCGGCGCCCACAACAGCAAGATCATCGTCGGGTACGTGCAGAACCAGACGCCCCCGTTCCAGAACGCCGACAATGCCGACCTGGCCCACCTGGCGGCCGGCGACCGGGTGTGCCTGTTCATCCCCGTGCGCCCCAGGCCCGGCAGCAAGGACCCGCTCGACCAGAAGCGGTACAACGTCAATCACATTACCGGCATCCAGCCCATCTGCGTGGTCCAGTTCAAGAAGGGCGAGATGATCCATTACGAGTGGTTCCAGGACGAGAAGAACCTCGACGACCACGTGCTGCTGAACCTTGCCGAGCACTTCCGCGGCGAGAATGTCCTGCGCCCCGGTGTCACCAGGCCGCTGATGCGGTTCGACATCGACGGAAAGGGCGGCTGGACCGTTCGGATCGAACGCGACGGCCGCGATGGCCTGGCCGGCGGGGAAGTGGACGGCGGCTGGGACCTGACCTTCACGCACGAATCGCCGGGTGCCAAGCCCTACACCGTGGACGTCACCCGCGACAACAGCGCCTGGGCGATGAGCATCTTCAGCCCGGGCGGCAAGCCCATGGATACCTCGGAGGTCCTCATCGGGCTCAAGCCCTACGACCGCCTCAGCGGCAAGTCCGTCGCCTGGCCGAAGCGGAACGTCCGCATCCGGCAGTTGAAGGTCAAGGACCTCGCCAAGACGGTCGACGGGCTGAACCGCCAGGACCAGGCCGACTAGGCCTGTCCGGCAGTCCGATCAGGGTGCAGGCTATGCAAAGAGCCCGGGACCGAAGCCCCGGGCTCTTGTGTGTATGGCCTGTTTGAGCGGCAGTTACGCCAGGAACGAGCCCAGCCACTGCACGAACATGATGAACAGGACCACGAAGGCGATCGAGGCCGTCAGCCCGATCAGGTCCCACTTGTAGTCCCATATCTTCGCTTCGCGTTTGATCAGCAGCTTCGGCAGCCGCAGCAGGTCCGGCAACAGCAGGCGTTTGGAGACGTCCCGGTCGCGCTGGTCGACGGTAATCACCTCTCCGTCGAGTCCCTTCAGGTCGTCTTCGAGGTAGCCCATCTCGCGGAGCTTGTGCTCGTCGCCGACCGGGGTATCCAGGCGGGCGTAGAACTCGTCCACGTTCTTCTGGTTGTGCTGCTTGGTCAGCAGCGACACCACGATGATCGTCACCAGGCCCGGGATGAGGTACATCGGCACCTGCATTTCCACAGGCAGGTGGACGGCCTCCTTGACGATCTTCATGTGCACCTCGTGCCCCAGTTGGGTGTACATGGCGATCAGCCCCTGCCCCGCGTGCCGAATGCCGATCGGCAGAGACATGAGCCCATCGCTGCCCAGGTCCTTGTGAACCAGGAAGTACAGCGGGAACATGACCACTACCGAGGCGACAGCGCCCCACTTGGTCGCCCGGCGCCACACCAACGCCACCAGAATCGCCACACCGACCAGGGAGTTGAACGGTTCCATCAGCTTGGCGAACTGCACCAGGCTGGTGACCCGGTCGGCCACGAACCATCCTGCCGCTACGCCTACCACCGCGAAGGCCCGGGCTGCACGGAAGTAGTGCTTCGGGCTGCCCTGCTTGACGATGTACTCCTTGTAGAAGTTGTTCACCATCATGCCCGAGAAGTTGATCATCATCCCGTCCAGGGAACTCATGACGGCCGCCAGCATCGACGCGACGATCAACCCACGCAGGATCACCGGC
>JBKHHV010000155.1:0-8867 GCA_046539005.1 Phycisphaerae bacterium | reverse complement strand
CGGTGGTGACCGCCACGCTGCCCTACGGCAGCCCCATGGACAAGGCCCGCACCGTCAGCGACAGCCTGGTCCGCGCCGCGCGAGACATTATCGAGGCACAGGGCGGCGAGCAACTCTCAGAGGGCATCTTCGCCCGCGTGCGGGACAACGCAGTGGAGGTCCGCATCTACTTGACCGACCCCGACACCAGGCCGATTTCCACCACCCGCCTGACGCAACTGTGGCGGAAGAAAGTCGGCGCCCTGCCGGGCGTGGAGTCGCTGATCTTCCAGGCCGACCGCGGCGGGCCTGGAGGCGGACGGGCCCTGACCGTGGAACTCAGCCACCGCCGTACCGACGTGCTGGACAAAGCCAGCGAGGCCCTGGCCGCGCGACTCGAGGAGTTCTCCGTCACCAAGGACATCGACGACGGATACACCCCCGGCAAGCAGCAGGTCAACTTCCGCGTCACCCCCTACGGCGAGAGCATGGGGCTGACCTCCATCGACATCGCCCAGCAGGTCCGCCATGCCTTCCAGGGAATCGAGGCCCTCAAGCAACAGCGAGGCCGAAACGAGGTCACCGTTCGCGTGCGGCGCCCCGAGAAGGAACGAATCAGCGAATTCGACCTCGAGCGGATGACCGTGCAGACCCCCCTGGGCGGACAGGCCCCGCTGATGGAGGTCGCCCGCGTCGAGCGAGGCCGCGCGTATACGTCTATCAACCGGCGAAACGGGCGGCGGACCGTCACGGTGACCGCCGACGTGGAGCCGATCTCCGAGAGCAACCGTGTGCAGGCCACGCTCAACAGCGAGGTCCTTCCGCAACTGGCGAAGGACTTCCCCGGACTCACCTACGGTTACGAAGGCAGACAGGCCGCGATCCGCGATTCCATGCAGGCGCTGATGGTCGGGATGCTGCTGGCCCTGGTGGGCATCTACGTGCTGCTGGCGATCCCCTTCCGCAGCTACGTTCAGCCGCTGATCGTGATGCTGGCGATTCCGTTCGGCATCGTCGGGGCGGCCATCGGGCACCTGGTCATGGGCTACACGCTGTCGATCATCAGCATGATGGGCATCGTGGCGCTGGCGGGCGTGGTGGTCAATGACTCGCTGGTGCTGATCGACTATGCCAACTGGCTGGTCCGCAAGGAAGGGCTCGCCCCCCGCGAGGCGATCCACGCAGCCGGCGTGAGAAGATTTCGCCCGATCCTGCTGACCACGCTGACGACCTTCGGCGGGCTGGCGCCGATGATTTTCGAGACCTCGCGGCAGGCGCGATTCATGATTCCCATGGCGCTGTCCCTGGGCTTCGGCATCCTGTTCGCCACCACGATTACCCTGATTATCCTCCCGTCGATGTACATGCTGCTGGAGGACGTCAAGGGCTGGGGCCGCACCGCCCACGGAGCCGTCACCGACACGCCCGCCGAGCAAATCGACATCGTCGAGACTTGACGACCCGCCCACCGACGCACAGAATCGTTACCTTCCACAACGAAAACCACGGAAGAAGCGAACCATTTGACCACTCGGCCGAACATTATGCTGGTGATGTGTGACGACCTTGGATACGGGGACACCGGCTTCAACGGAAACGAACTGATCCGCACCCCCCACCTGGACGCCCTGCGCGAGGAGGGCGCCCGCTTCACGCGTTTCTACGCCGGCGGACCGGTATGCAGCCCCACGCGGGGCACGTGCCTGACCGGCCGTCACTACAGCCGCTACGGCGTCACCCACGCCAACCAGGGTCGCCTGCCCACCGCCGAAATCACCCTCGCCGGCATATGCAAGGAACGCGGCTACCGAACCGGGCACTTCGGCAAGTGGCACCTCGGCACGCTCACGAAGACCGAGCCGGGCGTCGTGCAGCCTCGCTCGCAGATCGACACCCCCTGCAGCACGCTGGACTACCTGCCGACCCTCGCGGCCGAGATGGGCCGGCAGATGCCCGACCGCCGCCCCGTCGACGGCGTCGACATTCGGCCGATCCTGCGAGGAGAGGTCTCCGACCGCCCCCGGCCGATTCCCTTCCGCTTCCTGGAGACGCGGCGGGCCATGTTCGGCTCGCCTACGCTGGCGCTGATCGACGGGCCGTGGAAGTTCCTGACGAATCTCTCCGAGGAAGGCCACGAGGACATGCTGTTCTTCCTGCACGACGACCGTGGCGAGCAACACAACTGCATCAGCGAGAACCGCCCACGGGCCGCGGACATGCGACGCTGGCTGGAGGAGTTCATCGACTCCTGCCGTCGCAGCCACCACGGGGCGGACTACCCCCGGCCCTGCCCGCCGGTGAACGAGTTCCAGGAGCCCGACGGCACCTGGCGATAGCATCTGCTACGTGGCCCGACCACGGCCTTGACCGAAGGCAGAACCCATCGGCCGACGTCGGGGTTGAATATCCTGACACCGCTTGCGCAGAAGCTGGAGCGTCCCGGAGTTCCCGGGCGTCGAAAGGAAGAAGACATGGATCGATGGCGAGGACTGGCCCTGGCGGCGATGTGCGTCGCGGGGATGACGGCATGGACGACAACCGCCACCGCCGAGGCGCCGGACTGGAAAGCGCTCAACGACCTCCGGAAGACCCGCGGTTCCCTGCGGGACAGGTTGCGGCAGAAGTCCCTCGCCGATAACGCATCACAGCCGCCGGTGGACGTCGCGATCGAACTGGACAAGAGCTTCCGTCGCGGCCGCCTGGAACTGCTGCTCCGCTACCAGGGCGGGCGGTGGTTTGTCCGCAGCGTATCGCCGCTGCCCGGCGACATCCCGATGGACGGCATCGACGCCTCGGGACTGAAGTGGGAAGACGACACCATCCGCGGGCAGATCGTACTGCCCGTTCACCAGGACGAGCAGCAACCCTCCGACGCCGCCCCGGCCGAGGAGGACGAAGGCGAGGAGGATGCCCCGGGCGATGCCGCCGAGTCGGCCGACGCAAGCCGGCAGACGATCACCGTCAAGCTCACCGCGCAGAAGATCGAGAAACGGCTGATCCTGCGGTTCGCACGATTCTCCAAGCAGGACTGGGTGCTCATGTACAAGCCCCAAGGCGATAAATGGGTGTTCGAGAAGGAACTGGAAGGCCCGCGGATATTCAGCAACGACGGTGGACCGTTCCAGCGCGACTACGGCGCGATCGAGCCCGACAAGGACGGCCGATTCTCCACGGAGATCAAGCTGACCTACACCGGCGATCATGAACGGCGGGTGGAGGCCTACCGGAACAACCAGCCGGTGGTCACTTTCTCGGGGCGGATCATCGAGGGACGGATCAACACCAGTTGGGTGCGCAAGGCGCCCAGCGGCAAGGGCATCATCGGCAGCGGACAGGACGCCCTGAGCGGTATGGTGGTCACCTCGCTGATCGAAGGCAAGTACCGCAGCCTGGGCAACAAGGGCCGCTGGATGGGCCTGGCCGAGGGCACGGTGATGCCCGCCCCCGCCGACCCGGTGGCGTTCCTGGAAAGCGAGGACCCCGCCGACCCGCCGGCCGACGCCGCCGAGGCGACCGTCCGCGCAGCCCACATGTACCGCGAGGTGCGCGCCTTGGCGATGGCCCTGCGGAACTACCCCATGCCCGTTACCGACGCCCTTCCGCGGATTCTCGTGCCCGAGCCGGCGTGGAACGGTGCCCCGCAGGAAGCGATGCAGGCCTACGTCCGGCAGCTTGCCAAACACGCAGCCGATGCGGCCACGCTCAAAGAGCCCGACGTTCCCACCGACGACGTGTCTCCCCCCGACATGACCTTCGGGCCCTTCTACGGCAAGCACACGCTCCACGGCGCCTCGCCGGACAACAAGCTCCCGGCCGTGAAGCAGGACGGCCCGCAGAGCTGGCGTCCCCTCGCCGGTTGGAGCATGGTCGGCCCATTCGCGGTCTACGACCAGGACGTGCCCGTGCGGCAGCCGGAGGTGGTGGCGGTTCCCCAGGCGGGTTTCCGCCGCGTGCAGTTCTTCACCACCCCGGAGGGCGAGGTACGCAAAGTACCCAACGCCGCCCGCTGGATGGACGCGAAAATGGACGGTGCCACGGTGTATGCCCCAAGCGTGAAGGAAGCGTCGGCCGGGAGCTGGCGGTTCATCACGTGGTACGCATCCACGAAGATCGAAAGCCCCTCCCCGCAGACCGTGTGGGTTTCCATGCAGATGGAAGGTCAGGGCATGGTCTGGATCAACGACGAGCTGGTGTGGAAGTCGGGGCTGGAGTTCGCCCGCTTCACGCCGGCCGTGTTCCAGGTTACGCTGCGCAAAGGCTCCAACCGGGTGCTGGTCCGCTGCGCGAGCAATCGCAAGAGCCTCAGCCACGCCGGACGCCTGAACTGGTTCGACGGCCATCCGCAACGGCTGCTGGGCCTGATGGATTTCCACACCTTCGCCATGCACGTGTGCACCCAGGGCTCGCCCTCGCAGAAGCGCAACGACACCGAGGCGGTCGCCCTCGACGCCGAAGCCGAGCGGTTCCGACGAGACGGGTCGGGCATCTACCCCGATGCCAACGACGTGCCGATCGCCTGGGATATCGAGCGGGGCATCAACGTGGCGTGGAATGTGGAGCTTCCGCGCGGTGTCGCCGACCCGATCGTACGCAACGGCCGTGTGTTCGTCACCGCCGAGCCGAGTTGGATCTACTGCCTCGACGCCAAGACCGGCAAGGAACTCTGGAAGAAGCAGATCGTCTCGCCGTCCGGGGCCGCCGCTCCGCGGGGCGACTTCGCCGCGGGAGTGACGCCGGTGGTCACCGACGACAGCGTGTACGTGACATTCGGCTCGGGCGCCACCGCCCGGCTGACCCACGACGGCGAGGAGACCTGGCTCGTCGACACCTCCCTGCGGTGGAACCAGCAGAACATGGGTAACCCCCTGCTCGCCGACGGCAAACTGGTCGTCCAGGGACACTTGGGCGACCGCAAAGCCGACCCGGCCGGGCAGTACGCCGTGTTGGCTCTGGACGCGGCCGACGGCAAGCAACTGTGGAAAGCCACCGGCCCGGTGAAACGCGTGGTGGGCGAGAGCGACCGCCCCGCCGGGCTGGGCAACGGCCTGGAGACCATGCGACTGCGGAACGGGAAGCACGAGAAGACGCTGATCCTGACCGGCGACGGCGGGGTGATCGACGCGGCCGACGGAACGCTGCTGCACCGCGATGTGTTCCTTGTGGAGGCGATCCGCACCCCGCCCTACGTCCATGGAAGTGTCGCCTATTCCCTGCCGGTGATCGGCCAGGAGGCCGTCAAGTTCTGGCTGGACGAAACCGGTCGCGTGGGCGTGCGGACGCTGTGGCACACCCGCCCCCACTATGGCCGCGGACAGGTGAAGAGCACCACGACTTTCGGCGTCAAGCACTGGATGAAGGGGCCCGTGCTGCACAACGGAAGACTGTTCACCGTGAAAGTCGACAGCGCCCACGTGCCCCAGCACTACCCGGTGCCCTGGACGCAGGTGGAAGCTTTCGACGCCGACACCGGCGAGCGGGTTGCCCGCATGCGATCGCTGCTGCGCGAGGCGACTGACCCGACGATTCCCCCTGCCGTCGCCGACGGATACCTGTACGCGGGCGACGGCGGAGCCCCGGTCGGTGGCTTCGGCGGGGCGACCACCCACGGACAGATGGTCGTGCTGAAGCTGCTGGACGAAAGCGACAAGCAGTTCGGCTTCCGCACGCCGACCCACAGCGGACAGTTCGGAATCATGCTCCCGGTCGCCCGCAGCAAGATACCCAGCGGGCGCTGCGCCCCGGTGTTCGAGGGCGATCGCATGTTCCTGCGGAGTTTCGAATCGCTGGCGTGCATCGCCGTGACCGGTGAAGAAGGCCGAAAGTACCAGGAGGAACTCTCGGCGAAGATCGTCGTAAACGAGGTGGTCGGGCGGCGTCCGCAGGTGCCGGAGGTGTCGGAGTTCAGCGGGGGCGACGAGGAACCCGCCTCGCCCCGGACACCGGTGACCATGCTGCGCCCGGGCTCGTCAGGACGCGGCTGGCTCATGCTGGGCCCGGTGAAGAAAGCCAAGGCCGACGACTTCGCCCAGAAGCTGATCGATCGGAAGCTCCAGCCCACCCCGGGCATGGAGGTGTCCGTCTCCGACAGGACCGTCACCCTTCGCCAGACCACACCCGCCGATCACCTGGAGTCCGGCGAGCTGAACGCACTGAAGGCCGTGGAGGGCAAACGAAGCGGAGCGGCGCTGTTCTACATTGTTCTGGAAGTCGGCCGAAAGCAGAAAGTGCTGGTCCAGCCCAACGCCGTGGTCGCGAAGATGTGGATCGCCGGCAGGGAAGTACAATCTGGCGAAACGCTGGAAATGGACATCGGTTACTACCCGATGATCCTCCGCGTGGAACTGGATCGCGTGCCACCGTTCGTCAAGCAGCCCAAGCTGACTCTGGGCTTCACCCGGGCCAAGTCCGTCTTCGACACCCCCCAGACGTGGGAGCGACGCGTCCGCTTGCTGGAAGGACCGCTGCGGCGGGTGCTGACCGTCGCCGAGGGCACCAGCGAGGCCCGCACCGCACGGCTGGCGCTGGAGCACGTGGGCTTGCTGAAGAGCAAAGTCCCGAGCGTCACAAAGCCAACGCCGACCGGGACCACGCCGACGCCGGCGGCCGGGACAGAGAATGCCCGCACCGGGAGAAAGAAATCCGAATCAGAAGACAGCAGCAGCATGACGGTCATCCTGGCGATCGCGGCCGCGGCCGTGGTGCTGCTGGTGGTCGTGATCGTAGTCGCCAAAAAACGCAGGGGCAACGACGACTTCTGATCGTTGCCCCGGCCCGTTCTTCGTTGCCGGTTATCGCGGCCGGGTGGCTGCGGTGGTGGTCTGTCGGCCTCCCAGGTCGTACAGGCGGTAGTGCCGCATGCCGCCCTGGTAGAAGTTGCCGTACTTGTCGGGCACTCCGGCGACCGGGCCAGCATCGAGCACGAGGCGGTATCGCCTGTCGAGTTCGCTGATGAGCATCCGGTAGAGCGGCTCGGGCACGCCGGGCAGGATCGGCAGCAGGTAGTAGCGGTCGTCGCCCTCGGCGGCGGCCTGCTCGACCTGTCGTATCGCCTGGCGGTAGGACACCAGCGAGATGCCCTGGATCGCCTTGTTGATCTGCTCGCGCAGGGTGGTCGCCTGTGCCTCCACCTGCTCGCGTGAAAGCCGCCCGAGTTCGTAGGCTCTCATCAGTCGGTCTTCGGCCTGCTTTGCCTTGATCTGCAGGCCGATCAGGCGCTCGCGGAGCTTGCGGAGCCACTGCTTGTCGGGCACCGACTCGATGCGACGGTCGATATACCACGCCGGCTCGGCCCGCATTGCCTCGCCCTTGGCCTTGCTCTGCTCGGTTATGATGTGGTCGGTGTAGGGGTCGAACACCATCAACGCCTGGTCGGGCGGCACGATGCGGTTGAGGTCCTTCCAGAAAGCGATCTTCTCGGCGCACTGCCACCGCATGCCGAAGTAGTAGTTCGCGGCCTGGGCGCAGTAGTAGCCCAGCGCCGCCACCGCCAATACGACCGCGATTCCGCCGGGACGGAGGCCCTTGTTCTTCCGCAGCAGCCACCAGGTGCCCGCGGCGATCAGCCCCGAGACGACGGTCACCATCACCGCCACGGCGAAGTGCCCTTCCTGCTCGGGCCAGTAGCCGGTGCCGAACTGCCCCACGTAGATAACCGCCCCGGCCAGCACCGCCCCCAGCAACGCCCCGCGGAACCAGTCCAGCCGTGCGGAGACAAACTGCCACACGCGCCACAGCGTCAGTCCGCAGACCAGCCCCAATACCGGTGCCAGGGGCATTTCCCACTGCTGGTGAGGCCACAGGGCACCGCGAAGAAGCAGGAGCTGCGCCGCGGCGGGAATCGCAAACAGCGTGATGTGCGGCGAATTCTCGAACAGACGCGGCTTGCGGGCGTCGGTGTCCTTCCCGGACTCGTGGGAGGCCTTGTTCTGTCTGTCGCGTCCCTGTCGGCCGACGACGTACTCCCAGACGCTCACTACCAGGTGCAGCCCCAGCCCGCCGATGCCCAGCCACAGGATCGGACGGCTGAAGTTGGTCAGGGCGAACTCCCAGAAGCGGGTCAGCCAGGCGCCCCAGTCGAAGCCGTCCATTTTCCCGGCCATCTCGCCCTCGGCCGACCGCCAGCGGTAGAGGTCGATGATCCGCTGAACGTCCCAGTCCATGCCCGCCAGCATCACCGTAAACGCCACCACCGCGCCCAGCAGCGAGGCGCCTGCGCCCACCGCCACCAACGGCCAATCGGGCCACTTGCGGCGGTGAATGCAGTGTCCGATGTAATGCACGCCGATGCCGAAGATGTAGAAGTACGCCTGCCAGGCGATCTGCAGCATCAGTACCGCCGTGATGCCCAGGCCCAGCAACTGTCCCCAGTGGCGCCGGGCCTCGCCGCCTATGCCGACGCGCGGCAGATACCAGTGCAGACATAACAGGAAGCCGGCGAAAATCGCCCTGCCGGTGCCGAAGTAGACCGTGATCGGGAAGATCGCCCACAGCAGCACGCTCAGCAGTGCCACCTTCGGCCCGGCGAGCCTCCGCAGGACCGATGCGAACAGGAAGAGATTCAGCACCCCCCAGGCGGCGTTGGACACCCGGGAAACCCATTCATGCTCGCCGAACGCCCAGATCCACACCGCCTGCTCCAGCACGCTGAGCACCGGGTGGTCCATGTAGCGGTGCGGGTCTTCGGGGGGCGGGAACCCCATGGCCTCGGTCTGCAGGCCGAGGGTGTAGTCCAACCCGTAGCGTACGTGGGAACGGGCGAACCATGGCCCGTGTGCCTTGAGCCAACTGTGCAGGCCGCAGAAGGGACGGTTGTACTCCCGCAGCGAAGAAGCCAGGAACAGCACGGCGATCCCGATTATTACGTAAATGAAATAAATCATTTCGCGATA
>JBKHHV010000154.1:0-8867 GCA_046539005.1 Phycisphaerae bacterium | reverse complement strand
GTAATTGATTAATAGACGAGCATCGTAACCCTGCCAGACAGCGAGCCGGTCGCCAGGCGAAGGCCGTTGTGGGCGCTTCCGCAAGGAGTCCGCAATGCCTGACATGCTGGACCCGCCTTCGCCGGGCGGCTTCGACGCGACAAGCGACCCGGCCGCGATGCCCCCATCCCAGCGCCGCCGCGAGATCGCGACCATCCTCGCCCGAGACCTTGCCCAGCCCTGTCGCGGTTCGGCCCCCGAGTACTGTTCTGTGGGAGCTTGCCTTGCAGTCGAGGTCGGGCCTCCGGGCGGGGGTCGAGCGTAAACCAGGCTGGCCGGCAGTCCGGCCAGTTCTGCAAAGGGTCTGGGCTCTCGGAAAACGGGAAAGGCTGCCTCCAGGGGCGCGGGATCGCAGCGACAGCCTGAAGCGCCTGCGTCTCGTGCGGCCACGTCGTGGCGGGCTTGGGTTGCATCAGCCGAAACGCCACGGACATCCGCCTCTATGCCACGGCGAGGAAGCGCCTGACAATCCGTACATTCTGCATCGCCTGTCTTTGGCTGGCGGCCAAGGCGTTGGCCGCCTGGAACTGAGGCAGCAACTGAACGAGCATCCGGTCTCTCCGCAGGGCGGACACACAGGTGGACATGGGGGGGCGCCTGCAGATCGGGATCGAGCCCCGTAGATGCAGGAAAAAAAGCCCCTGGAATACCCTGCGATAAGTTCCTATCGGATGAATGCTTACCGTACTTGTGGAAAAAAACTTGTGCAACGCCCGGATTTTGTACTGGAGCCGAGGGGATTCGAACCCCTGACCTACGCATTGCGAACGCGTCGCTCTCCCATCTGAGCTACGGCCCCGGGTGGGTCCAGAAGTATATCGCAAGCCGCCGGCGATTGTACACCCCATTTTGCCGAAACCCGCGGCCCAATGTCACTTTTCCCGACCGGGCGCCACCTTGGGCTGCGGCCCATCCGGCAAGGCCGCACCAGGGGGACGGCCATGGTCAAACGGGAGGAACGGGCAGGCCCGGCTCAGTAGAACAGTCGAGGTCGATCGTCCACCTCGCCGCCGAAGGGCTCGGCCTTGCCGGCAGCCACGTCGTACATGCGCCGGTGCGACTCTCTCGCCGCGGCCGTCAGGGGTTCGTAGGGACGATGGCAGACGTCCAGCAGCCCGATGTTGTAGTTCTCTCCGTCGAACCGCCCCAGCGCCGACTGGTCGTACATCTGGAAGTAATGCACGCCCACCAGGCAGTCGGCCGACGCGGCGGTCTCGAAGTATCGCCGATACGCCTTGCCGCGGTCGGCCTGGGAACCCACCCGGCAGATCCCACTGCACGGAATCCCGGCGTCCTGGGCCCCGAAGTGCCACTCGCCGATCATCATCGGCCGACCCAGCCGCCCGCTGACCTGCCGCATCTGCTCGACGTTCGGCGCAACGTCGTAACAGTTGATGCTGAAGACGTCGAAGTGGTTCATGCCCGCCAAGGCCCACGCCGGGGGGACGATGTAATACCGCGCCCCGAGGTTCAGGTGGTTGGGGTCCACCTGTCGACACGCATCGGAGAGAGACGCAAAGAGCCGATCGACCATCACCGTGCTGAAGTCTTCCAGATCGGCTGTCGCCTGCGGGGTGAACTCGGCCGTCCACAACCCGCTGCGGACGTCCTGCCGTGAGACATCCATGCCCCACGCCCCGGCCAGGGCGTCGTCCATGCCGTAGCGATCGTGCAGCCAGTCGGCCAGGGCATCGCGGGTGTCGCACTGGTCGGTTACCCGCAGCATGCCGGCCGCGGGGCATTCGGAGGCGAAGCCCCACTTCGGCTCGTTCATCAGGAAGTAACCGATCATCGCCGGATCGTCGGCGGTTTCCTGCAGTTGCGTCGCAAACGCCGCGGCGTCCCTTGCGAAGCTGTCGCTGAAGACGTCGGGGAAGTCGCGGAAGACCCGGCGGGTCTCCCCCTGCCCGAACCGCAACGGCCGCACGTAAGGAAAGCCCGCCATCGCGGCCGCCGACCACTGCGACCAGTTGCCGAAGCTGTTGAACCCCCACTCGCGCAGCAGTCCGACCACCGTCCGCCGCCACGCCTCGATCCAGCCGTCGGCGCCGAAACCGCGGATCAGGTTCGCCACAAGGAAGCTCACCGACGGCTCGCCGGTGATGCGGTGGTCGCTCCAGGCGTCGGCAAACTCCCCATCTCCCGGGGGCACCCACTGCAGCGCCGGCTCAATGTCCCTCAGCGGAACGGCCGACCCGGGTCGGATGCAGTCGACCCCCGCCGAGAAGAACGCCGAACCGTCGGGATCCACCAGCCACCACCGATCTCCGTCGTGGTGGGTCCGGAACCAGCCGGTCGCCTCGAAACTTCGCTCCCTACAGCCGCCCCATCGCGAGAACCCTTCCGGCCAGGCGGCGTCGGCGGCCCGGGCGTGCTGGCTTTGCAGGCGCCGGGTCAGTTCGTCTGTCGATCGCGTCTTGCCCGGCCAATTGCGGGGTACAAACTGTCCCAACTCGTCCAACAGCTTGCCGCCCGGCAGCAGGGGCTCTTCGATCCGCGCCGGCTCGACCTCGTGTACCGTCAGCGGCCCCTGTGCCCATCGCACCGTGCCCTCGGCCTTGCGGATCAACGCCAGCTCGACCCGCCGTACCTTCGCCGGGTCGATCGCCTGTCCGTAGCAGCACGCCTTCAGCCACGCACCCTCGCGGCCGTGGAGCCACACGTCGCCGTCGCAGAGCGTCAGCGGCACGCGCACGCGGGCCTGGCACTGGTTCAGCAGCCCGAAGATGATCCGGAACCCGTCTTCCAACTCGCCGGGCTGTTCCTTGAAACGCAGTTCGAAGACCGGTGCGTCCACGCCGTCGACAAGCAGGTCGATGGTGAGCCAGCGGTCGCGGGCGAACATGCCGGCCGGCACGTCCCACGCCATGCCGGCCTGGGTGCGGTCGGTGCGGTACCAGGTGGCGTCGGACAGCGGGCAGGGGGCGGTCTGGGCTTCCAGCGTGCCGAGCGTCTCGGCGGGGGTCAGTGGCAGGGGGTTCTGCGAAGTCATATAGGATTCCTCGGGGGTTGGTGTTTCCGTGCGGTGGAGAATAGGCGCTCGGCCGCAGAGAATGCAACTGCCCGCACTGGAAAGCCCGGCCCGGTGCGGATACAACGCAGGCAAGGAGACGCATATGAACCGTGCAGAGCGATGGTTGAGAATCTGGCTGCGTGCCGGCGGTGCGTTCATGCTGCTGGCGGTGGCGGGGGTGGTCATGCCGCCGCAATGGATGGACTCGCTGCATCGGCAACTCGGGCTCGGCCCGCTGCCGTCGGGGGCGATCGTGGACTACCTGGCCCGCATCACGTCCGCGGCGTACGCGGCCATCGGCGGGCTCATGTTGCTGGCGTCGGCCGACGTGAAGCGATACCGGCCCTTTGTTACCTACGCCCTGGCGGCCCCGGCGGTAATGGCGCTGGCGGTGTGGGCCGTGGTCAACTTCACCGCCCCGAACCTGCGGTGGTGGCTGCTGGCGGACGTGGCCTCCGCGGGGTTGTTCTGCGTGGTAGGGCTGGCGCTGCAGCGACGCGCCACCCGCGACGCCTCGGCCGATCCGGCATCGTGACGGGCTTTCCCGACACCCGTGGCACCACAACCCGCCGGCTTTTCTCTGCGACCTCTGCGGTGATGGTCTTCTGAAGAAAGCCCCCATCGCCTGCTTCGCAGGCACTTCCCCCAAGACGGGGGAAGGGTTTTTGCCCCATCGCCTGCTGCGCAGGCACTTCCCCCAAAGCGGGGGAAGAGTTACTCCTCTCCCTGGGGAGAGGGTGGCCCGAAGGGCCGGGTGAGGGGGCGGGCAGGTCGAGGCATCGCCCCCATCGCCTGCTTCGCAGGCACTTCCCCCAAAGCGGGGGAAGAGTGACTCCTCTCCCTGGGGAGAGGGTGGCCCGAGGGCCGGGTGAGGGGGCGGGCAGTTCGAGGCATCGCCCCCATCGCCTGCTGCGCAGGCACTTCCCCCAAAGCGGGGGAAGAGTTGTGCCCGGTGCCACGGGCGTCTCCGAACACGTCGCGCCGACGCCACGGGCCGTCGGTGGCAGAACGCGACAGTGAATGAGCAAGTGTGATTTCGTTCACCGCCGTCCGATGTTCGTAATGGACCCCGCCGCGGCGCTGGAGGCGCGGTGCTACAAACGTCGCGTGCGCCCCACCCCATCGAACAGCGCTGAACGCCAAGGCAACCCGGGGGCGTTTGACCTAATCTGGAACGGGCTGGAAGTGGCGCAGGCCCTCTCCGCTTTGCCGGCTCAAGTCCAAAGCCCCAAGTTCCAGGTGCCATCGCCGCGGGCATCCCGTAGTCTCGGCAGGGCGGTGGAACTGTGCTGCCCCCGTTGAACTCTTTCCCCACTGTGGCAAGTGCCTGCTGCGGCGGGTTGCCAGGCGAGCACGGGGGGCTGGACTTGCCGGAGGCCGGGGTCTACTATCCCCTCCCGAGCAAGCACACCCCTCTGAGGCGAGGAGAAAGCATGGCCAAGTACACTATCGGGCTGGACTACGGGACCAACTCGGTCCGGGCGATTATCGTCTCCACGCGCAGCGGCAAGACCGTCGGCGAGCACGTGTGGACCTACGAGCATGGCCAGAACGGCGTGATCCTCACCGGCGACCCGAACCTTGCCCGCCAGCACCCGGCCGACTACCTGAAGGGAGCCGAGATCACTATCGCCCGGGCGATCCGCCAAGCCGGCAAGAACCACAAGAAGTTCAGCCCGGCCGACGTGGTCGGAATCGGCGTGGACACCACCGGCTCGACGCCCATGCCCGCCGACAGCGACGGCCGACCGCTGGCCCTGCAGGAGAAGTGGGACAGCCACCCCGCCGCGATGGCGTGGCTGTGGAAGGACCACACCGGCGTCGCCGAGGCCGAGGAGATCACGCGCCTGGCGGCGGAGCATCGACCCGGCTACCTCGCCAAGTGCGGCGGGACCTACAGCAGCGAATGGTTCTTCAGCAAGGTGCTGCACTGCCGGCGCACCAGCCGGCAGGTCTTCGACGCCGCGTATACGTGGATCGAACTGGCCGACTGGATCCCCGCGGCTTTGACCGGCACCGAGCACCCCGAGAAGTTCACCGCCTGCGTATGTGCGGCCGGTCACAAGGCGATGTACAGCGACGAGTGGGGCGGGTATCCCGACGCGGAATTCCTGGGCATGCTGGACCCGGCACTGGCCGAGTTGCGCGGGCGGCTGCAGCAGCAGGCAAGAGCCATCGACCAGACCGTCGGCGGGCTCAGCGACGACTGGGCAGAACGAACCGGGCTCACCTCGGGCATTCCCGTAACGGTGGGTGCCTT
This sequence comes from Phycisphaerae bacterium, assembly GCA_046539005.1. GTDB lineage: Bacteria > Planctomycetota > Phycisphaerae > SM23-33 > SM23-33 > CAZFPT01. The sequence continues at coordinate 3,555 of JBKHHV010000154.1, read as the reverse complement.
CGACGCGCACCTCGGGGCCGTGGGGGCGGGCATTCGCCCCGGCACGCTGGTGAAGGTGCTGGGCACCAGCGGCTGCGACATGATGGTCCACCCGGGCGACGAGCCCATCGCCGACATTCCGGGCCTGTGTGGGATCGTGAAGGGCAGCATCCTCCCGGGCTACTGGGGCCTGGAAGCCGGGCAGTCGGCCGTGGGCGACCTGTACAACTGGTTCGTGAACGTCATCTGTCCCGGCGGGAAGAAGGCCGGCTCGCACGAGAAGCTCACCGCCGGGGCGGCGAAACTTCGCCCCGGGCAGAGCGGGCTGCTGGCGCTGGACTGGAACCACGGCAACCGCACCGTACTGGTCGACCAGCGCCTCACCGGTCTGCTGCTGGGCCAGACTCTGCACACCACGCCGGCCGAGGTCTACCGCGCCCTGGTCGAGGCGACCGCCTTCGGGGCCCTGAGGATCATCGAGCGATTCGAGGAGTACGGCGTGCCGGTGCGCGACATCGTCGCCTGCGGGGGCATCGCCGAAAAGAACCCCATGGTCATGCAGATCTACGCCGACGTCACGAATCGGCCGATCCGGCTGTCGCGGTCGTCCCAGACGTGCGCGTTGGGGGCGGCCATTGCCGCAGCCGCAGCGGCAGGCAACGATGCCGGCGGGCACGACAGCATCGCCGAAGCCCAGGTTGCCATGAGCGGGCTCAAGAAGAAGGTCTTCCATCCCAAAGCCGAGAATGTCGATGTCTACCGGCGGCTGTATGCGCTGTACCGCCAGTTGCACGACTGCTTCGGCATGACCGACTGGCAGGGCGACTGCTCGAACGTCATGAAGGAACTGATCGCGATCCGCGACCGCACGCGGGACAGGGAGCAGGAAAGGTCATGAGTCGAACGCTGGACGATCTGAAACGAAGGGTCTGCGACGCCAACCTGGCGTTGGTGGGCGAGGGGCTGGTGATTCAGACGTGGGGAAACGTCAGCGGCGCCGATCGCCAATTGGGCGCGATGGTCATCAAGCCCTCGGGCGTCGCCTACGACGGCATGCGCCCCGAGCACATGGTGGCTGTCTCACTGGAGAGCGGACGGCCGTTGGACAGCGACCTGCGCCCCAGCAGCGACACCGCGACACACCTGGAGTTGTACCGGGCGTTTGAGAAGATCGCCGGGGTGGTGCACACCCACAGCACGTTCGCCACCGCCTGGGCACAGGGCTGCAGGAGCCTGCCCGCCCTGGGCACCACCCACGCCGATTATTTCCACGGGCCCGTGCCCTGCACCCGTCCGCTCACCGAGCAGGAGGTGGGCGGGGAATACGAGGCCAACACCGGCCGCGTCATCGTGGAAACGTTCGAGGGCATCGACCCGCTGGCGGTCCCGGCCGTCCTGGTGGGGCAGCATGGTCCCTTTACGTGGGGAGCCAGTCCCGAGAAGGCCGTCGCCTCGGCGATCCTGCTGGAGCACCTGTGCCTGCTGGCGTCCCAGACGCTGCGGGTCAACCCGGACGTCCAGGGCATCCCCCGCCACCTGCTGGACAAGCACTACCTCCGCAAGCACGGGCCGGGTGCGTACTACGGACAGAAGTGATTTCCGGACGGGCCGCGGCGGGCGGGGCGGCACGTTGTGTCGCGCGTTTTCAGAACTTTTCGCCGCCGTGATCGTTCTACATGTGTACTGAGGCCAAGCGGGTTCCGCGCGCCCGCGACAACCGTTGGAGACTCCATGCGATACCGAATTGCCCCGTTGCTCTGTGCTGTGATTCTGCTTTCCCCTGCGGCCGCGGCGGCCGAGCTGCCCACCGGTCATCCCCGGCTGTTCGTGGATGGCGAGGACGTTCCCGCCCTGCGGAAGAAGGTCAGGAAGGCTCCGTACTCCCACATGCTCAAGCGCATCGAGGAAATGGCGAAAGAAGAGTTCGACCCTTCCTCTACGTCGAGCAGCCTTTATGACATGCGCGTGCGGCACATGGCTACGGCGTATCTGCTGACCGGGAAGAAGCAGTATGCCGCCGACGCCGAGAAGCGCGTGCTCGAGCTGGTGGCCGACAAAGAGTTCTGGAACGACCCGGGCAGCAAAGGGCTTACCCGGGCGGCCGGGGCGCTGAGCGTGGCGATGGCGTACGACCTCTGCTACGACGCCTGGAGCGGGTCGACCCGGGAGAAGGTCTCTGCCGAACTGCTGGAGATCGCCCGCGGGATGATGAAGTCGATGGGGCGGGGGGCGAATACCCGCATCGCCAACAACTGGCAGGGCGTGCGCTACGGCGCCAGCGGGCTGGCGGCGCTGGCGTGCGACGAGGAGGGGCGCGAGAAGGTCGCCCGCGACGCCTACTCGTCGATGGTGCGGCACATCAAGGCGAACATCGGCGCCAACGGATGGAACCCCGAAGGGATCGGCTACACGATCTATCCGGCGACCTTCACCGGTCCCTACGGCATCGCCGCCCAGCGGGCGGGCATCGGCGACCTGCGCAAGGACGTGCCCGCTTACATGAACACCTACTGGACGACGCTGGCCGGAACCGCCGCCATTCCCACCAACGACGGGCGACTCGGTATGCGGGCCGACCTGTCCGATGACCACCCGCACTACAACAGCAACGGCACGTGCAGCCTGGCGTTCTGGTACGCACCGCCCAAGCAGGTGCCGGCCGTGAAGTGGATGTACGACTACCTGCTGGGCGAACGCGGCAGCAAAAGCTGGGACGTCGACCGCTGGGGCGGCGGGCTTTACAGCGTACTGCTGTACCCCACCGAGGTGGAAGCCCGGAATCCCGCCGAGGTGGTAGGGCTCAACTACGTCGACAAATCGCACGGGGCGGTGATCTTCCGTAACCGGTTTCGCGATGCCAACGACACCGTCGCGCTGGTCAACGCCTGCGGGCGGCGCCCCAGCGGATGCCACGCCGGGCCCGACACCAACACCTTCCGGATCCTGGGCCTGGGGGCCGTTTTCGTGACCGGAAGCGGGCGCACCGGTGACACGGCCGGGCAGACGAACCTGTTCGCCTCCGAGCCGCCGAGTCGGGCCAACGGCGAGGAAGGCACGCTGGCGTCGATCCGCTTCGACGAAGACGGCGGCGGGCTCAGCGTGACGCGAGGCTCGTGCATGGGCGTGAAGAACCACGTGAAGCGGTTCCGCGCGATCTACGACGACCGCTCCGGCGTCGAGGCGGTGTTCGTGAATGCCGACACCAGCCGCAACGGCACGCTGTGGCGGCTCAACACGCCCGGGTTCAACAAGGTCGAAACCCGCGGCAACTCCTTCATCATCACCGCACCCAACGGGGCCGTGCTGACCTGCACGGTCGTCGAGCCGGCGAAGGTTACCTTCCGCACCGGCACCTTCCGTCGCGGTGGCGGTCCCAGCCGGCACAAGATGCTCTACCACGGCAAGCGATACCCCGACAACAAGTGGATCGAGTTCGACTGCGATGCCCGCGTGTGCGTGGTGATGACGCTGGCGAAGACGCCCGCCCCGGTGAAGGTCGACCGCAGTCTTCACGGTGCGGAGATAAGCGTCGGCAAGCTGAAGCTGGCGTACGAGAAGCAGAGCGGGAAGGTCTAC
>JBKHHV010000153.1:0-8892 GCA_046539005.1 Phycisphaerae bacterium | reverse complement strand
CCGCGAGGGCGAGCCAGTGGAAATGCTTCTGTCGCATCGAATTCGCTCCTGCTGAAACGTTCCGGCAAGCGGGCTGCACCTGTTTGGATGTAGACGCCGCCGCGATGTTCCCTGCAATCGGACGTTCGCAATACCTGCTGTCGAATCGAGGACCCCATGGCCACACTCAGCCAACTTCCGCAATGCCGACTTCCTGATCGTCCGCTGCGACCGGACCTGGACGGGGCAGACTCTGCGGGTGACGCTCCCGGCCCACCATTCCCGCCTGCTGCGGTTGGTGCAGTAGGGCCGGGCGCGAGGCCGTCGGTCAGTCCGGCCGTTTCTTGGGGCGGATGGGCTCGGACTGTTCCAGCGTGGCCCGCCGACGCAGGATGTGGTGGTAGTGCTGCACGAACCGGTGCGACTCATCCCGCACGCTCTGCAGCAGCTTCAGACCCGGGTCGCGGCGCGGCAGCTTCAGCGGCTTGGGACGGCCATGCACGAAGACCGTTTCCTCTTTCTTCGCCAGCGACAGCAGCATCGGCGGGGTGAACTCCAGCTCCTCGAAGGCGCTGTAAGCGGCGTTGAGTTGCCCGCGACCGCCGTCGATGAGGATGATGTCCGGGAATAGTTCGGCGTTCATGCCGGCGTGTTTGTACCTCCGCCAGACGACCTCCCGCATGGAGGCGAAGTCGTCGTTTCCGTCCACGGTGCGGATTTTGTATCGCCGATAGCCGCTCTTGAACGGTTTGCCGTCGATGAAGCACACCAGCGCCCCGCACAGTTCGCCGCCGCCGAGGTGGGCGATGTCGATGCCTTCGATCGACCGGGGGGTCTGGTCCATTTTCAGCACCTCGGCGAGTCGGGCCAGCCCCTCGGCCGGGTCCTGGAAGAACGCCTCGGGCTGGGCGTGCTGGTGGACCAGTCCTCGTTTCTGGAGCCCCTGCAGGGCGCGGATCTCGTCGCGCAGCTCGGCCGCCCGTTCGAACTGGAGGTCTTTGGCGGCCTGTTCCATCTGTTCGGTCAGTTCGCGTCGCAGCACGGTGCCCTTGCTTTCGAGGAACTGCCGCAGGCGGTGGATCTGCATGCGGTAGTCCTCCCGCGAGACGCGGTCGCCGCAGGGGGCGGTGCACTGCTTGATGCTGTGCAGCAGGCAGGGGCGGAAGTAGCGGCGGGTGTCGTCGGCCTCGTCGATGTCGAGGCTGCAGGTGCGGAACTTGAACACCCGCTGCATCAGCGGCAGGGCGGCCCGCAGGTCGGCCGGGCTGACGAAAGGCCCGTACAGCTTCACGCCCCGGTTGCGCGGCTCGCGGGTAATCGCCACCCGCGGAAAGTCCTCGCCGGTGGTGATCTGCAGGTAGGGGTAGGTTTTCCCGTCGCGCTGGGCGGCGTTGAACCGGGGGCGGATGTCCTTGATGAGCCGGCTTTCGCGCAGCAGGGCGTCCACTTCCGAGTCGCACTCGAGGTAATCGACCTCGGTCACCAACTCCCGGACCATCCGCTCGATCCGCTCGCCGCGCGACTGCAGCAGGTCGGCACCGGGCTGGAAGTAGCTGGCCACCCGCGAGCGAAGGCTCTTGGCTTTGCCGACGTAGAGCACCACGCCGGCGGCGTCCTTCATCAGGTACACGCCGGGGGAGGCAGGGAATCGGGCTATCTTCTCGCGGAGATATTCGAGCACCGCGATTCGTTTCTTCGTCATGCCGACATTATACGGAACCGGTTCCGGCGGTCCTAACCGGGTTCGTCCTCGGGGCGACAACATGGGGCAACTCCTCTCCTGCACGCTCGGGGTTTCTATCGGAGCGGGAGCTGCTGTTGTTCGGTGAGGAATCGGCGGGCGTGGTGCATCGCCGAGAGGGCGAACACGAAGGGATAGAGCTTCTCGTAGTACCACAGCTTGGCGAAGTAGAGCCCGATGGGCGCGGGGGGAAACTCCCGCCCGCCGCAGGTGTGGTCGATCAGCCAGTCGGTACCCATCAGGACCGCCTGGCGCAGCGTCTCGGCCGGGAGGGGACAGTCGGGGTGGAGGCCCCAGCGGGCGATCGTCTCGACGGCGATGGCGGTTTCCTCCACCGACGGCACGCCCCCGCGGCCGCCGCCCCAGCCGCCGTCGGCGCCCTGGGACTTGAGCAGCCATTCCAGCCCCTTCCGGGCGGCCTGCAGGGCACAGCCGGGCAGTTCGGCCAGGGCGGTCAGCACCCGCCCGGTTCCGTAGGTGGGGTTGCGGTCGTCGTCGATCCACTGGTTGCCGAACCACAGCGGCAACCAGGAGCCGTCGGGGTTCTGACTGCGGCGGAGGTACTCCTGGGCCCGCGCCAGCGACCGGGCGGTGCGGGAAGCCAGCGCGGGCGGCAGGTCGTCGAACCAGGCGTGCATCGCCCGGATCGCGTGGGCGGTGATGTCGGCGGCGCTGCGGTCGAAGGGCAGCTTGCCCCACCCGCGGCAGAAGGTCGGCATCCCGCCGTTGCGGTTCTGGAGGCGCAGCAGCCATTCGATTCCCCGCTCGGCGGCCTGCTGCACGCGCCCGTCCGCGGGCAGGTTCCGCAGTGCCAGCAGCGCCCCGGGCGTATCGTCGGCGTCGGGGACGGCCCCGTCGGTGTCCATCCACGACCATCCCCCCGGCGGGGTGTGGGTGAAGGGGTGCTCGTAGTGGTATTGCTGGGCGAGCAACCAGTCGCGCACCGGGGCGGCAGCGGCGTCTTCCAACGGTTCCCCGCCGGCGGCAAGGGCGTTGACCGACAGCGTGGTCACCCAGGTGGACAGGCAGGTATCGATGGGCCAGCCGCCGTCCTCCCGCACGAGATCCAGCAGGAAGCGAACCGCCTCGCGGACGATGGTATGCTCGCGATGCCCGATGCTGCTGAGACAGGCGGTGATGAAGCTGGTCAGCGGGATCGCCTCCAGGAAGCCCCCGCTGGAGGCCTGCATGCTACGGACCAGGCGGATCGTACTCCTGCGGCAGGCGTTGCGGAGCCCCCGGCGCAGCGGGTTGCGCGACGGCACGTAGTGGTGGCGGGTCTGTCCGACGGCCACCAGGGCCGGCAGGGCATAGCTGACCACCGGCAGGCGCAGCCATCGCCACAGCGTGTGGGGAAACGCCGCCAGCTCGAAAGGCAACTGCGGCACCCGGGCCAGGGCCTGCTCCCGCGGTCCCAGGCGTCCCATCAGCGACAGGGCGGTGAGGATCGGCGTGGAGAAGGTGCGGTCGCTGCCGTAGAAGGCGAGGATCGTGCGGGTCAGTTCGGTAGGCTCCAGCACGTCCGACCCCCCGGTGAGCCAGCGGTTCGCGGCGGCTTGGGCCCGGTCCCAGGCGGGGCGGGGGTGCGGGGCGGCCGCGAATGCCGCCCAGCCCAGCGCGGTGGTATTGATGTTGGACTTGCTGATGGGCGTATCGCCCCAGCCACCGTCGTCGTTGGCGTGCCGGGCGAGCCAGTCCAGGGCGCCTTCGATCCGCGGGCGGTGGCGCGCGGCGTCGGTCAGGTGCAGGGCAATGGCGGCCGTGGCGGTCGACAGGGCACTGGTCGCCAGGCGTCCCACCCAGTGCCCGCCGGGGGCGCGCTGCGCCAGCAGCGCCTCGCGCGTGTTGGCGATGGCCGAGTCCAGCGCCGGCAGGATGGATGCAGCGTCCGTCGATTGCATGATGGTTTTCCCGCCCGGGCAGGGGCGTTTGGCGCCGCCGGGCTACACCGCCCCGGTGAAGGGGTGGCGGCCCTTCCGGATGGTGTGCCAGAAATACAGGTTGAAACCGAGGGTGTCGAGCTTCCGCGGCGAACGGAGCGACCGGCCCACGCTCCTTCCCAGCGTATACAGCCGCCGCAGGCTCCGCCAGTACGCCTCCTGCAGTTGGCGGGGGGTCATCTGCCGGGGGTGGAACACCACGTCCACCCCGTTGTACAGCGAGAAGTTCTCGTGCAGGATGCGTCCGTCGGCCTTGAGGTCGTCGAACAGGCGCGAGCCCGGGCCCGGAGTGAGTACCCAGGGCAACACCAGGTCGACCCCGCCGGCCGCCATGCGATGGACCGTCCAGTCGATGACCTCGGGGGTGTCGTGATCGAGCCCGAAGATCAGGCTGGCGGTAAACGGAATGCCCGCGGCGTGGAAGGCGTCCACCACCTCCTCGAGCCGGTAGCGGGTGTTCTGGGACTTGTTGACCGAGTCGAGATTCTCGGCCACCAGCGACTCCACGCCCACCATGGCGTTGAAGCAGCCCGACTCGCCGGCGAGTTTCAGCACGTCGGGCCGTTGCATCACGCTGACGGAGAACTGCCCGGCCCAGCGGATATTCAGCGGTTTCATCGCGGCGAACAGTTCGGCGGCCCGGTCGGGGTTGGCGCCCACGTTGTCGTCGGTGAGGATGAAATACTTGCCTCCCAGCCGTCGCATCTCATCCACGACGTCCCCGACGGGGCGGAAGCGCATCTGCCGCCCGAAGAACAGCGTCACCCCGCAGAAGGAGCAGTTGTGGGGGCACCCCCGGGCGGTCTCGACCGGCAAAAAGGGCAGGCGCTGCCCCGGCGGGCGGAAGTAGCGCTGCATGTCCACCAGGTCGTAGCGCGGCAGCGGCTGGCCGGAAAGATCGGCCGGGTGTCCCCCGTCGTATTCCGGCTGCAGGTTGCCGCTGCGGAAATCGTCGAGAAGGCGTTCCCAGACCCCCTCGGCCTCGTGGTGAACGATGCTGGAGAACGCCCCGCTGTCCCGCAGGCGGGCGGCGCAACTGAACACGCCGGGCCCGCCGATGACGACATCGGCCCCGGTTGCCCGGTAGTTGGTCGCCAGGTCAATCGCCCGGGGCACGTTGGTGAGCATGCTGGTCAGCACGATCAGGTCGGCCGGCTCGTCGCCCCGGACGGTCTGCACGGCGTCATCGAGGAATCGCACGTCGAAGTCTTCGCCCGTCATCGCCGCCAGGTAGGGCAACGTGCGCGAAGGGAAGAACGCCCGCCGCCCGCGCAGCAGGTTGCCCTCGGCGTCGTAGGCGGAGGGTTTGACCATCAGCAGCCGGTGGCGGCCACTTGGGCTCGACCCCGGTCGGGGATTGTGGCCAGACTGTGTCATGCCTTCCTGAAACCGCTGGGCGGCGGCAGGGTTCCGTGCGGGTCGATATCGCCGGGGGCGACTTGACGGCAATCGCGACCAGACCGATAGGTTGCGACCACCCTGTTCGGAAAGGAAAGAGCATACCCCGCGGCGCTTCAACAGGGGACGCGTGCACTTGCCCCCGGCGGCACCCCGGCCGGTTCGGAGGCGGTGAGGCTCTTCGAGGTCCGGCGACGCTGTGACCCGCCGCCTCAGCCGTTGTTCTGGAAGGACTATCTCGAAGCCCTCGCTCCAGATCGGCAGCCCCGCCCCGCGCTCGACAGCGCGGCCATGGCGGGCTATGATCTTTCGGCAGGTGGCGTACCGTTTCCGGGCGATTTCGGTCGTCCTGGTTTGCGGAAATCCGCAATAGTCCCACCGTGGGGGCGTTAGACGGATTGAGGCATGGAACAGGAGCGATTACGAGCGACGATCGCCCGGGCCCAGGCGGGAGACCCCGCCGGCTTCGAGGTGTTGATGGACGCATACGGGTCGCGCCTGTACGGGTACTTTTTCCGCGCCACCCGAAACCACCACGACGCCGAAGACCTGCTGGGCGAGATGATGCTGCGTCTGGTGCGACGGCTGAAAACCTACGACCACCTCGGGCGGTTCGACCAGTGGTTGTTCCGGATCGCCGCCAACATGGTCCGCGACCGGATCCGCCGGCGAAAGACCAACCCGGTCACCGCCTCGCTGTCCGCAGAGGACGACAGCGGGCAGAGCATGGCCGAGCAGTTGCCCGGACCGGCCGAGAACGTGGACAAGGGCCTGTTGCACGCCGAAATGTCGGCCGACCTGGCCGCGGCGATGGATAAGCTGGATGAGACCACGCGGCAGATGATCCTGCTGCGGCATTTCGGTGAACTGAGCTTCAAGGACATTGCCGAAACGTTCCAGTGCCCGCTGGGCACCGCCCTGGCGAGAGTCCACCGGGGACTCAAGGCGATGCGACGCAGCATGAAGCCGATTGCCGAATGAAACCGCCGGGCGTGCCCAAGGCAGATCGCGGGCAGAACGCCCGCCACATTGGATAAACCGATGGAATACACCGACAGACAATACCAGCGCGTCGCGGCCTACCTGGACGGGGAACCGATCGAGCTGACCGGCCAGGAGCGGACCCTCGCCGAGGAACTTCCCGCCCTGGAAACAGAGCTGGAGGCGGCGCTGACGGTGGAAATGCCACCCCGGACGCGCGAGGAGATCCGTCGTCGCATGACGGCCGAGCTTGCCAGACCCACCGTTCGGTGGGGACGCGTGCTGCGGGTGTTCGCCGCGGCCGCGGTGGTGGCGGTGGTTGCCTCGGCGGCGCTGCTGACGCTGCCCGGGGAGAAGCCCGACCCGCCGAGGAAGCTGTCGGTGGTCAGCTACGAGCAGGTTACCGAGGTCACCCGCAGCGAGGCGTTGGCTGCCGAACTGGAGCTGATCGCCGAGGAAGTCGACCAGTTGGAGGCCGACATGCTCGCCTCCGCCACCGGCACCGGCGACTACACCCGCACCAGCATGGGCGTGGACGCCGCCGACGAGGAACTGAACGAATTCTGGACGGACGACCCGTTCGAGGGATTGGGCGGCTGAGACCGCCGGGAAGGATCAGACCGATGTCCCGGAAAATCACGTGGATCGCGCTGGTGTTGCTGGGCACGACCGCCGGCTGGGTGCTCAACGCCGAGACCGCCGAACGGACCGACAGGGACACCCCGCCCCCCAAGCCGGTCGCCAGCAATGCCGACCACGACCCGCTGGAACACGTGGAGAAACCCGACGGGGACAAGCGCCGCGGCCACCGCGGCGGGCGCCGACGGCACTACCGCGGGCTCACCGAGGAGCAGGAGAAGGAGTTCCTCGCCGAGATCAAGGAGAAACGCCCGTTCGGCTACCGGATGCTCATGAATCTCAAGGAGCGCAACTCCCGGCGGTACCGGATGGTTCTGTACCAGCACTGGCTGGAGTGGCAGCGGTTCCAGCGCATGCCTGAGAAGGTCCAGGAAGCCATGGAGGACATCCAGGACGGGCGGAAGACGCTGGTGGAGCTGATCGCACTCTACCGCCGCACCGAGGACGAAGAGGAGAAGGCGAAGCTCAAGTCGCGTATCCGGTCGGCCGTGGTGAAGATCTTCGATGCGGACCTGGTGGTGCGGGACCACAAGCTCAGCGAACTGGAAGAGCGGATCAAGCAGCTCAAGAAGGATCTTGCCGAGCGGAAGGAAAACCGCGACGACGAGATCGACAGCAAGGTCCAGAATCTGCTGCGCCTCCGCGGGCGGGGGAAGAAGTAACTCCACCTTCCTCCCCGTTTTGAGGGGCGAATTGTTAAGAATCGGTTACCCGCCACTTCCGTGGGCGTGGGGGACTTATGATGTCTCGGCCGGGGCCTGCCGCCCGGGCACAAGGAGACATCCATGACCGATCACAAGCCGGTGGTTCTTTTTCTGTGTACGGGCAATTCCTGCCGCAGCCAGATGGCCGAGGCGTTCGCCCGAAGATATGCCGGGGACCGCCTGGAGGTCCACTCGGCGGGGCTGGTGCCCGCGGGGATCCACCCGATGACGATCCAGGTAATGGAGGAGGCCGGCGTCAGCATGGACGGCCACCGCTCCAAGAGCGTCGACGACTTCCTCGGCCGACTCGTACCACACTATCTTTTCATCGTTTGCGACCACGCAGCGGGCAACTGCCCGACCGTCTGGCCCGGGGGGCCCGCCATGGAGCGGATCGTCCACACCTTTCCCGACCCGGTTACCGCCGTCGGCAGCGACCAGCAGAAGCTCCAGGCGTTCCGCGACGTCCGCGACCAGATCGACCAGGCGGTCCGCCAGTGGACCGATACGCTGCGATGAAGCCTCTCGGCGCTGACTTGCCGCTTGACCGCCGCCCCCGGCGTTTCTAGCCTGTGGGGATTGTCCACAGCAGCAAAGGAACGCCCATGGCCGAGATGACGCTGGCTCAACTCGCCGAGCACGTGAACGGGACCCTCGTCGCAGACGGCGAGACGGTCGTGCACGGCTGCGCTTCGCTCGAAGCGGCCGGCCCGAACGAGGTCTCCTTCCTCGCCAACGAGAAATACGTCTCCCAGGTACCCCGCAGCAACGCCGCGGCCGTCATTGTCTCCGCCGACTACGACGGCCCGGGCGATCGCCTCATCCGCTGCGAGGATCCTTACTTCGCCTTCCGCAACGCCATGGTCGCGCTGGCGGGGTTCCGACAGCCGGAGTTCGACGGGATCGACGAGCGTGCCAGTGTGCACCCCTCGGCCGTGCTGGGCGCCGGCGTGCGGGTGGCGGGGTTCGTGACGATCGCCCCGGGGGCCCGGATCGGCGACGGGTGCGTGCTGTACCCCGGCGTGTACGTGGGTCCCGGCTGTGAACTGGGGGCCGATTGCACGCTTTACCCCAACGTCACGCTGTATGATGGTACGGTGCTGGGCGAGCGGGTCACGATCCACGCCGGCAGTTCCATCGGGCACGACGGGTTCGGCTATGCCACTCACCAGGGGGCCCACCATAAGATTCCCCAGGGCGGGCGCGTGGTGATCGAGAGCGACGTGGAGATCGGCGCCTGCTGCACCATCGACCGGGCGACCATGGGCGAGACCCTTATCGGGCAGGGGACGAAGTTCAGCAATCTCGTGGTGATCGGGCACGGGACCACGCTGGGCAAGCACTGCCTCGTGGTCGCCCAAACGGGCATCGCCGGGTCGGTCAAGGTGGGCAACTACTGCGTGTTCGCCGGACAGGCCGGTCTGGCGGGGCACATCAGGATCGGCGACGGAGTGCAGATCGGAGCCCAGGCCGGGGTGACCAACGACGTTGCGCCCGGTGAGAAGGTGTG
>JBKHHV010000008.1:0-27307 GCA_046539005.1 Phycisphaerae bacterium | reverse complement strand
CCGCGGGCCGTCGCTGGCGCAGGTAATCCGCCTCGAGGGCGACCAGGTGTCGCTGCAGGTGTTCGCCGGTACCCAGGGCGTCTCCACGGGCGACAAGGTGCGGTTCCTGGGACATTCCATGCGGGTGCCCTTCACCGACGACCTGCTCGGCCGCGTGTTCAACGGGTCGGCCGAACCGCGCGACGACCGCCCGGAAGTCCAGGCCGAACCTGTCGAGATCGGCGGACCGGCCGTCAACCCCATCAAGCGCCGCATGCCGGACAAGATGATCGAGACGGGCATCCCGATGATCGACATCTTCAACTCGCTGGTCGAGTCGCAGAAGCTGCCGATCTTCTCGGTGGCCGGCGAGCCCTACAACCAGGTGCTCGCCCGGGTGGGTCTCCAGGCCGACGCCGACATCATCATCCTCGGCGGCATGGGCCTGCGTCACGACGACTATCTCACCTTCCGCCAGACTTTCGAGGAAGGCGGCGTGTTGGGGCGGTCGATCATGTTCATCCACACCGCCGCCGACCCGACGGTCGAAGCCCTCATGGTGCCCGACATGTGCCTCGCCGTCGGCGAGCAGTTCGCCCTGCAGGGCAAGCGAGTCCTGGTGCTCCTGACCGACATGACCTCCTTCTCCGACGCCCTGAAGGAGATCGCCATCACCATGGAGCAGATCCCCTCCAACCGCGGATACCCCGGCGACCTGTACTCCCAGCTCGCCCGCCGTTACGAGAAGGCCGTCGACTTCGACGGGGCCGGTTCCATGACCCTGCTGGCGTGCGTGACCATGCCCGGCGACGACGTGACCCACCCCGTGCCGGACAACACCGGCTACATCACGGAGGGGCAGTTCTACCTCCGCAACGGTCGAATCGAGCCGTTCGGTTCGCTCTCGCGTCTCAAGCAGCAGGTCAACGGCAAGACGCGCGACGATCATCGGGCGATCATGGACGCCTGCCTGCAGCTTTACGCCAACTGCCGCGAGTCCCGCGAGAAGCGAGACATGGGCTTCGAGATGTCCCCCTGGGACCTGAAGCTGCTGAAGTACGGCGACCTGTTCGAGAACCAGATCATGGACCTCGGCGTGAACATTCCGCTGTTCGAGGCGCTGGACCGCTGCTGGGACATCCTCGCCGAGTGCTTCGAGCCGGTCGAGGTGGGCATCCGCCGTTCGATCCTCGGCAACCACTGGCCCAAGGAAATCGCCGACAGCGAAGCCGAGCCCCAGGAAGCGACCGCCTGACCGGCCGGCGAACGGAACCGTCAATCGAACCCCACGGTGAAGTCGACCCATGGCTAAGAAGATCAAACTCACTCGGCCGGAGCTGAAACGACAGCGCGACGCGCTGGCACGTTTCGAGCGATACCTGCCGATGCTGAAGCTCAAGCAGCAGATGCTGCAGGTCACGCTGCGGAAGATTCAGGCAAATCTGCGGCGCATGGAGGCCGAGCGCAACGAGGCAATCGCCGGTGTCCGCCGCTACCAGGCGGTGCTGGCCGACCGCACCGGCGTGAACCTGCGCAACCTCGCCAAGCCCGACGAGGTCCGCACCACCACCCAGAACGTCGCCGGCGTGCGGCTGCCCGTGTTCGAGGAAGTCACCTTCCCCGACACGCTCTACAGCCTCTTTGCCACGCCCGGCTGGGTGGACCGGGCCCTGAAGGACCTGCGGCACCTCAACCGCGCCAAAGCCGAGTGCGACGTCCTGGAAGAGCAGTACCGCCTGCTCGACGCCGAACTGACCAAGATCATCCAGCGCGTGAACCTCTTCGAGAAAGTCAAAATACCCGAGTGCCGCGAGGCGATCCGTCGCATTCGCATCCAACTCGGTGACGAGATGACCGCCGCCGTCGGACGAGCCAAAATCGCCAAGGGCAAGCTCGCCGAGACCGAGGGCACCATCTACGAGGCCGAAGAGATCCACGCCGAACCGTCGGAAGGCCTGTAAGCATGATCGTTCCGATGAAGAAGATATTCGTCGTCTCCCTCCTGCGGGACAAGGAGAAGCTGCTGGAGGCCCTGCGCGACCTCGGGGTCGTGCACGTGGCACCGGTGAACCCGCAGAAGGCAGCCGCCGACGACGCGACCCTCACGAAGATCGACGCCCTCCGCCGGGCGACAAACCTGCTGAGAAATTACGAGCCCACCGGCAACGCCCCGGGCGACGTCGACCCGGTGCAGGCGGCCGAGGAGGTCCTGCAGATCGAGCGGGATTCCATCGACCGTCGCAACCGGCTCAGCACGCTGCATCGCCAGCTCGACGACCTGCGGGTCTGGGGCGACGTGCGACTCCGGCAGTTCCGCGACCTCAAGGACGCCGGGATCGATATCCGCTTCGCGCGGGTCGAAGCCGGGCAGGTCGGCGAAGTCTCGGCCGACTGCGTCCAGCCGCTGGACACGCCCGCCGACGACGACAGCGTGCTGGTGGCGATCGTCAATCGTGGGCAAAAGCCGGTTGAACTGCCCGAAGGCGCCGAACCGGTCGCCCTGCCCCAGCGCGACCGCCCCGCCATCCAGGCCGAGGCCGAGCAGATCGACCAGGCCCTGCAGGAAGACACCAAACGTCTCCACGCCCTGGCGAATCTGACCGGTGCCATGGAGCAGCGGCTCGGGGAACTGCAGGGCGTCGCCGAGTTCACCGTCGCCGAGCGTTCCGGCATGGAACACGAGGCGCTGTTCGCCATCCAGGGCTGGGTGCCCGCCGACCAGTACGATGCCCTTACCGAAGGGCTCAAGCAGCGAGGACTCCCCGCCGGGGCCGAGGCCATCGACCCCGAGTCGGACGAGGAGCCGCCCACGCTGATCCGCTACCCCAAGTGGGCCAACCCCATCCGGGCCCTGCTGGAGATGCTGGGCACCAGCCCGGGCTACAAGGAATTCGACCCCTCCCCGTTCTTCATGCTGGCGATGCCGATCTTCACGGCGATGCTGGTGGGCGACGCGGGCTACGGGCTCATCTTCACGGTGCTGGGGGCGGTCTTCTACGGCAAGATCGCCCGGGCCGGTGCCAAACCGGCCGCCCAGTTGGTGCTGGTGTTCGGCATCGCCACGATGATCTGGGGCTTCATCACCGGCAACTTCTTCGGCGTCGGCCCTGACGGGTTCATCGGTGCCGGGGGCTTTTTGGAGAGCGTCGGCCACGGCTGGCAACAGCTTGCCCCGCTGTGGCGGCCGGAGGAACAGGCCGAGGAAGGCCGAAACCTGATCATGAAGGTCGCCTTCGTGCTGGGTTGCATCCACCTGATAAGCGCCCACGTGGTGCAGGCGATCGGCCTGCTGCCCGACCAGCGCGGCATCGCCGAGATCGGCTGGGTGGGTTTCATCTTCGGCATGTTCACGCTGGTATGGCTGATGTTCTTCCGCGACAACCCTCTGCTGCCGGGCATGGCGACGCTGTGGATCCTGGTGGCGAGCTTCGTGCTGATCGTGCTGTTCTCCAGCCCGTCGAGGAACCCCGTCAAACGCCTGGGCTTCGGGCTCATCGGCAACCTGATGGGCATCCCGGGGGCTTTCGGCGACATGCTGAGCTACATCCGCCTGATGGCGGTGGGCCTGGCGAGCTACTACATCGCCAGCGCGTTCAACGACCTGGCGATGGGGATATCCCAGAGCAACCTGTGGCTGCTGCCGGTGACGATCCTGGTGTTGCTGCTGGCGCACGCGTTGAACGTGGGACTGTGCCTTGTGGCCGTTTTCGCACACGGTGTGCGACTCAATATGCTTGAATTCTCGACAAACGCGGGGTTGCAGTGGAGCGGCCGTCCTTATGCTCCCTTCGCCCTGAAGACTACAGCAAACGAAGGAGAACGCTGATATGGAATGGTTGGGTCAGATCGGATTCGCTTTGCCCCTGGGCTTGGGAGCGATCGGGAGTGCCCTGGGAATCGGAGCGGCCGGCCGGGCCGCCGCCGGTGCCTGGGCCAAGGAAGCCCGTGCGGGCGAACAAATGAACTTCAAGTACATCGTGCTGGTCGGCATGCCGCTGAGCCAGACGATCTACGGCCTGCTGGTATCGCTGCTGGTCGTGCTGCCCGCCTTGGGTAACCCGGAGTATGTCAGCGCCAACGCCGGCGCCCTGTTTGTGATCGGCCTGGCGGCCGGGCTGGGCGAGCTGTTCAGCGCCTGGATGCAGGGACAGATCGGCGCCGCCGGCGTCCGGGCGATGTCTGAGGCGGAGGGCAAACCCTTTACCAACACGATCATCGCAATGGGCATCGCCGAGACGGTGGGTATTTTCGCCTTCGTCTTCATGTTCATGCTGCTGCCAGCAGCCTGACACGAAGCACAATACCGAGACAAAGGGCGTCTGAACCTTCGTGGCTCCGGCGCCCTTCTGCGTGCGCTGCATGCCACCACCGTACACGACTCCTGCTCGCCGCCCTCGCTACCCAGCGCGCCGCCGGCGTCGCAGAAGCCCTGCAACCCCCGCGGCCGACAGCATGCCAAGCGTGGCCGGCTCGGGAACGGCTGTCAGCCGGAACGAAACGTCATCGAACGCCCCCACGACCGTCGTTTGCCCTGCCCCGGCCTTGCCGGTAGTGGTGATGGAGTAGCCCACCCCGAAGTCAATCGGCTCGCCGGCAAAGTTCGGATGCGAAGTGCTATCGAAACCCACCCCGGCCACGAACTCCATGAAGTCCTCCGGCACCAGGCTCACGGCCGTGCGGGTCTGCTCCGGGTCGGTCATGCTGAAGCCGAAGAAGTCGGGGAAGTTCGCCCCTGCGTTGGGCGAGGATGTGTTCAGGGCGTACCGCCTTCCACCCTGCCTGAGCCACAGGCGAATTTCGCCGGATCCGTCGCTCGCATCCGTGGCGACGGGCAAGGTCTTGACCGAGGCCGACAGGCTCAATACTGCGCCTTCGCTTGTCGGATCGTGCGTGAAACCGGTGAAGAAGACCGGTGCCTGAAACGCAGTGAACTCTCCGGCCGGGACGTCCATGGTGAACTGCTGGAGGATGAACTCCCCAAACGGATCGCCGCCGATGAACCGGTCAGTCGAGACTGACCAGGTCAGCCCCGGTACAGGCGGCGTGGACAGAAACGGCGTCTGGGTCGACCAACTACCCGGGTCAAAGTCGCCTTCGCTGAACAGAATGTCCACGTCGGCCGATGCTGCGCTCGTCAGAGCTACCGCAGCCAACAGCGCTGCTCCTGCTGCAAATCGAAATCGTTGCGCGTTGAAGACCATGGGAGGTCCTCCTGTATACGAGCAAACTTTCGAAAGGCCCATCCGTACCACGTTGGTGCGGATTGTCTCTATATCCTAGGCACCATGGAACGGAGATGGGAGAAAACCGGTGAGAATTTGTTTTTCCCCGGTCAGCGGACGGCCGGGGTGGGGGTCCGGTCGACGAGCCCCCCAGCCGTCAGGAACCTCACAGAATTCGCGGTCAGGACGTCGGCGTCTGTCTACGGCAGCGTGCCGACCGCCGGTTTCCAGTGGTCGCGGAAGAACTGCATGGCGATGCTGGGCACCCGCTGGTGTCCCTTGCCGGGAACCACGCGTTTCTCGACTGCGAACCCCTGCGAGCGGAGATACTTTACCGCGTTCTCCGACTGGGTCTGGATGGCGCCGGGGTCGTTTTCTCCGTAGTAGACCATGACCTTCGTGTCCATCGCCTCCTTCGGATACCACCCGTGCAGGTTCCAGCGGTTGAAGTTGCAGTTGCGCGCAACCACGGTGGAGAAGATATCCGGGTGTCGCAGGCCGACCCAATAGGTGGGGAAACCACCGCCGGAGAACCCGGTGATCATGACGTTCTTGCGGTCGATGTTGTAGCGGTAGCCCAGGAGGCTGATGATGCTGAGGATACGCCTCTCGTTGGCGATCATCCCCACAAGCGGGCCGTCGCCCAGGACCCCGTCGGTGCCGATCAGTTCCGGGGCGACCACAATGCACCCGTTCTGCTCCCCGAGCATCTTCCACTCCCGGATGTGGTGCTCGGCCACGTCGTAAGGCGGGGTGCCGTGGCAGGAGATGATCATCGGGGTCGGTTTGTCGTCGCTGTAGTTGGAGGGCACATACAGGTAGAACCCCTTGCCGGTGGCAGGGTCGATTTCCTTCCAGTGCTGGGCCGGGGTATTCTGCGGCTGAGGCACCGGACAACCGGCCAGCAGCACAGCCAGCAACAGGATGGGCAGCAATTTCTTCATGCGTCGATTACCTTTACGGGACTGCGGCGTGTTCACCATCGGCCTTCATTATACGAACTGGCGGCCGGTTCTTGCAGTGCTTCCTTCACGCTCACACTCGCCGCCGGGTGCCGATCGGAGGGCAACTTCCTGCACGCCTTGTCGGCGCATGACCGCCCCGTCACGACCGCCTGGGCACGTCGATTACGACCGTCACTGCAAAAAAAAGTTCAACTTGCCTTCGCCGGTTCGAGAGAGCGCCTGACTTGTGTATGTATTGCCCTATATTGATCTCTCCATCTATTTCAACCGCATGAATACTGGTCGAAATGCATCTCTCGCCCGGACTGGCCGTTGGGCGCGTCGGCTTTCGTCCTTCCTGGCGGAGCTTTCGCGGCGGCGGCACAGATGGATGCATCAGAAACTCTCAATGAATGGCATCCGCAGTGACGAATAAGAAAATCGGAAAGTATGCGTGCAAGTGCTTGCACACACAGGTTTCCGAACGTTACAAACACCGGGGAGCATTTCTCCGGGGACAACTCTGGAACAATCAGTGGAAGGTGGTGAAGACCATGGCGAAGAAAGCAGCGAAGAAGACTGCCAAGAAGACGCCGAAGAAGAAGGCCGCCAAGAAGGTAACCAAAAAGGCGGCGAAGAAGACCACGAAGAAGGCGGCGAAGAAGAGAACGGCCAAGAAGACGGCCGGCAAGTCGCCCCGCAAGAAGGTCGCCAAGCGAGCCAAGAAGGCCGCGAAGAAAACGACCAAGAAGAAGGCCACCAAGAAGGCCACCAAGAAGTCGGCCAAGAAGACCACGAAAAAGGCCACCAAGAAGGCGCCCAAGAAGACGACGAAGAAGGCCACCAAGAAGGCCAAGAAGTCTCCCAAGAAGGCCGCCAAGAAGAAGACCACCAAGAAGACGGCCAAGAAGTCACGCAAATAGCCGACGCCCTCAGGAAAGCAGCCTGACGACACTCGCGGAGACAACACTCCGCGGCGCGACCCCGGAGACGGGGGCGCGGCTGAGACAAAAGCGACAGACCCCTGCCACGGCGATGTCTGTCGCTTGTCTTTTGCGCACACCTGCCCCGCCCAGCATCCGCCTCGCCCCGGGGTTGCGCCCCGGGGTTGCGCTTGCCCCCTGCGCCCCACCATCTATAATGCTTCTCGTGCGAACCATTGCGATGATCAACCAGAAGGGCGGCGTGGGGAAGACCACGACCGCGTCCAACCTCGGGGCCGCCATCGCCCAGCGCGGGCGACCCATCTGCCTGATGGACCTCGACCCTCAGGCCCATCTGACGCTGCACTTCGGCATCGAGCCCGGAGACCCGACCGCCAGCGTCTACGACATGCTCACCGACGACGCCTCCCTCGCCGAGGCAACCGTTGATGTCGGCGAGAACCTGTGGGTGGTGCCCTCGGTGATCGACCTGGCAGGCGCCGAGGTCGAACTCGCCGCCACCGTCGGCCGCGAACAGATCCTGCGCGACCGGATCAAGGAGGCTCAGGTCCCCTACGACTTCATCCTCATGGACTGTCCGCCGAGCCTCGGACTGCTGACCCTGAACGCCCTGGCCGCCGCGGACGAAGTGGTGATCCCGCTGCAGCCACACTTCCTGGCGCTGCAGGGACTGGGCAAACTGCTGGAGACCGTCTCGCTCGTCCAGCGACGCATCAACCCGCGGCTGCGGGTCTCGGGCATCATCCTGTGCATGTACGAGTCCAATACGCGTCTCGCCAACGAGGTGCGGGAGGACCTGGAAAGCTTCATCGAACAGTCGCGGGACCAACAGGTGCCCTGGGCAAACGTCCGCATTTTCCAGACCGTTATCCGCCGGAACGTCAAGCTCGCCGAGTGCCCCTCCTACGGTACGACCATCTTCACCTACGACCCGTCCTCGCACGGAGCGGCCGACTACAACGCCCTCGCCGACGAGTTCCTCACCGACCCGCAACCCGTGTGCGAGGATCCTGAAGCCCGGGAACCGGAAACCGGCATCGAAACTTCTCTCGCCCGACCGCAGACGCTCGCGGAAGAAGCCGCGCCCGCCGCCCCTGTCGGCGACCTTCCGCCCGTCGCGGCGCCGGAGACGCTGACAAGCCCGGCCGTTCGCAGCGTGGCACCGCCGCCGCCTGCTGTCGGGTCGGACGTGGCGGCGCCTCAGGCACAGACGCCTCACCAGGCCGAGGCCGGAGAGTACCACCGGGAAGAGTCGAGCCCCGCTGCGCCCCCGACCGATGAGCCGGCGAAGGGTTCGGCCCCGCCGTCCGACACGCCTCCCCCCCGCCAGTAGGTGCCGGCGATGGACCTCGACCGCTCGCAGAAGCATCCGCCTTCCCGCCGCCGCATCCTGCGGTGGGTGTGTGGAGTGGTGTGGGTTTCGTTCTTCATCCTGACCCATGTGCCCGTCACGGGGGTGCTGCGGTCTCTGCCGATCACCCCGCGTGACGTCGTTCTTCATGCGATCGGGTACGGCGCGCTCGGGGCGGTCTTCTCGGCGACGCTGGTGGCCCACGGCCTTCGAGGCCGACGCCTGGCGCTGGTGGTGGTCCCTGTGCTGCTGGCGTATGGGGCGTTCGATGAACTGACGCAGGAACTGGTCGGCCGAGACGCCGACTGGCAGGACTGGTTGGCAGACGCGCTGGGTGCGGTGATCGCCGCTGTCGTCGCCGCGGCCGTCACCCGCCGGAAGCGCTCTCCTGGCGGGCCCAAACGCCAAGCCGCCGACTGATCCGCCCGAGGGGGATCTACTCGTCCATGCCGGCCTCGGCGACCTCCACAGCCCGAAGCAGAGCCCGGGCCTTGTTGATCGTCTCCTGGTATTCGTTCTCCGGGACCGAGTCGGCCACGATGCCCGCCCCGGCCTGCAGGTACACCTTCCCGCCGCTGATGACCATGGTCCGCAGCGCGATGCAGGTGTCCATGTTGCCGCCGAAGTCCACGTAGCCCACGCCGCCGGCGTAGGGTCCCCGACGGGTCGGCTCGAACTCGTCGATGATCTCCATCGCCCGGATTTTCGGGGCCCCGCTCACGGTGCCCACCGGCAGCGCCGCCCGCAGCGCGTCAAAGGCCGTCTTGCCCTCGGCGAGTTTGCCCTCCACGTTCGAGACGATGTGCATCACGTGGCTGTACCGCTCGACGGTCAGTTCCTCGGACAGCTCGATGGTCTTGGGCTCGGCGACCCGGCCGACGTCGTTGCGGGCGAGGTCCACGAGCATGATGTGCTCGGCCCGCTCTTTCGGGTCGGCCAACAGTTCCTGCTCGAGCGCGTCGTCCTGCTCTTCGGTCTCTCCGCGGGGGCGGGTTCCGGCGAGCGGCCGATTGGTCACCACGCCGTCTTCCACGCGGCAGAGAATCTCGGGCGAACTGCCCACCAGCGTCAACTCCGGCATGCTCAGCAGGAACATGAACGGCGAGGGGTTCACCACGCGAAGCGCACGGTAGATGTCGAACGGCGTGGCGGAGGTCTCCACGTCCAGCCGCTGGGAGATCACCACCTGGAAGATGTCCCCGGCGCGGATGTACTCTTTGCATTTCTCGACCATGTCGCAGTACTCGGCGCGGGTCATGTTGCTGCGGAACGCCTTCTGCGGCAACCCCTGCAGGTTGATCTCCCTCACCGGGTAGCCGCCCCCCTCGCGCAGACGGTTGATCGTCCGCTCGATGGCGTTGACGGCCTCGTTGTACGCCTCGCCGGGGTCCTTGCGCACGTGGGCGTTGGAGACGATCTTGATCGTCTTGGAGACGTGGTCGAAGATCACCATCGTCCGGTAGAGTCCGAAGCACACGTCGGGCAGTTCGCGGTCGTCGGCCGATCCGTCGCCGAGCTTCTCGTAGTAGCGGACCATGTCGTAGCCGGCGAATCCCACGATCCCCCCGGTGAACCGCGGCAGCCCGGGCAGGTGCACCGGTTGATAGGCTTCCAGGGCGTCGTGCAGAACCGCCAGCGGGTCGTCGGTCTCGATGGTTTCCTTCTCGTCGCCGGCGTGCTCGATGGTAAGCTGATTGCGGCGGGCCGTGTAGACGGCTTCCGGATCGCAACCGACGAAGGAGAAGCGTGCCATACGTTCCCCGCCTACCACGCTCTCCAGCAGGAAGGCGTGGGGCGACTTGGCGAACCCCGCCGGCTGTGCCAGCCGCTGGTAGGCCGTCACCGGTGTGAGGGTGTCGGCGAGCAACTGGCGATAGACCGGGACGGTGTTGCCTTGCTGCGCCAGGTCGCGGAACTCGTCGAAGCTGGGGTAGTAGTGTTTCATGTTGAGCGTTTCTCCTGCCCGAAGGCGGGTTCTGGATTCCTCTTGGCGTCTTTGATTGTCTGCCCGGTAGGTCAGTGTCGCCCACCGAAGGCCGACCACGCCACCCCGGCCGCCCCGATCACGCCGGCGTTGGAGCCCAGCGTCGCGATGGCCAGTTCGGTCTTCGGTTCGGTCAGCGTCCAGTGCAGCGACCGGAAGTGCTCCGTCAGCGGCTTCATCAGGTCGTCCCCGGCGTTGGTCAGCCCGCCGGCGAGCACGATCTGGTCGGGATCGAAAATGCGGCAGATGCTCACGCACCCCACGGCCAGGTGGTAGAGCCCCCGCTGCCAGACCTCCTCGGCGAAGGCGTCCCCCGCGCGGCGGTGTTCGTTGATGTCCTTGGTGGTCAACTCCTCGCCGCCTGCCAGCACGTCGGTGAGCGAGCTGGTCCGCTGGGTCTCGGTGAGAACGCGCTGGGCGTAGCGGGCGATGAACGTCGCCGAGGCGTACTGCTCCAGGCAACCGTTCTGGCCGCAGCCGCACTGCTCGCCCCCGGGGTCGACGATCATGTGCCCCAGTTCGGCGCCGATCTCGTGGGCCCCGTGCAGGATGTTCCCATCCAGGATCACCCCGCCGCCCACGCCGGTGCCGAGAGTGAGCATGACCATGTCGCGCGACCGCTCACCCGCCCCGACAAGATACTCTCCGAACGCGGCGGCGTTGGCGTCGTTCTCCAGGACCGCCGGAAGCCCGTCCAGTCCCTCGCTCACCCGGTCCGGTAGCGGACAGCCGTCCATGCCCGGGATATTGGGCAGCGCGTGAACGACGCCCTCGGAGATGCTGAGCGGCCCGGGGGAGCCGATCCCCACTCCGATTACCTCGTCGGGCTGCACGTTTGCCTCGGTCATCACCCGTCGTGCCCCGCGGACCATCTCTTCGATGACGGCCTCGGCGCCTTGGGAAGGCGTGGGCACCTGCACCGTGTCCGTTGCGTTGTGTTGCTCATCCAGCAGGCCGAACTTGATGAACGTCCCACCCAGGTCAATTCCGATACAATGCTTCGCCATGGTCATCCTTTACGAAAACGACAGGCGAACATTGTCTCTGCGGAGAGGGGGTTTGTCAAAGCCCGCGCGGACCGGTTTGCGGCCCAGGGTCGGCATTCCACTCGTTCCCGGCTGAGACCGAACGCGAAATCGCCCTCAGCTGAGGAATCTGCCGCCCGCACCCGGCGGATCGCTTCCTGCACGGCATCGCGGACGCCACGGTTACCCAGTTCCTCGGCGCCCTGCAGCGTCTCCTGCCTTGGGCCCTCCAGCTTGCGAATGAGGGGGTGGCCTGAGGGTTGGTCGGTGGATCGACCGTTGTTGGTTTGTGGGCACCCGATGCAGAGCATGAGCATAGAGGCGATCGGGAGGGCAGTCAGCAGGCGGCGGAAGGTCATCGGGACTCTTTTCGGCCGACCGTTGGGGGTCGGTACAGTGCGGCACTGCAGAGCCATGCGATGACCGAAATCGTCTGGGTGCAAGCAAATGCGCCGGGGGTCCCACGGCCGACGAGGAGAAAGCTAGAGGGTCTTCCGCCAGTTCTCGATGGTCTTGGTTCGCTGCTCCTTGCTTCCGCCCAGGTCGTAGCCGGTCAACTCCGGGGCGACCTTCCGCAGGACGGCAAGCAGGCGTTTTTCCAGCTCAGAATTCCCCTCGCCATTCTGGACGACCTTCGCCAGTTCATCCAGAAGCGGATCGACCACGCGCCCGCCCATGCTCACCAGATCGGCTTCGGCGGCCTTCTGCACGGAGTCGTCGGTGGATTGCAGTTGCGTAACCAGGGCAGCCACGCGCTTGCTATCGGACTGGCGGAGCTTGTCGCGTGCGTCGGTGAGCATTGCCGAGATCGACCCGGACTGGTCGTCGGTGAGCCGCTTCTCCAGCCTGCGAAGCGCCTGCTCGGCGACCAGGATCGTCGCGGCCCAGTTCTCATCGGTCACCAGCACATTCAATCGTTTGCGCAGGCGTTCCATCGCCTTGGCGTAGAGGATTTCGTCGCGCTGGTCGCCGATGGCCTTGATGCCGGAAACATCGCTGGCCTGCAGCAGCGCGTCGACCCATTCCAGCCAGGTTTCCGCGGTCTTTTCGTCCTTGGCTGTCTGGTAGGCGTCGAGGGCGAGTTTGAGCTGCGTGGCGCCCTCGGCGGGTCGCTTGGCGGCCACCAGCGCCCGTCCCAACTGCCGCCGGGCTTCGGGAAGCTTCTCGCTGCGGGCTTCCTTGAGCGACTTGACGTACATCTCCATCGCCTCAATCCGCCGGGAGACGGCGTCGGGGCGTTTGGCCAGTTCGATGATGATTTCGGCCATCGTTTCCGGCTTCGACTTCGCCAGCAGATCCATCGTCACTGCCCAGGCCTGCTGCCGGACGGCGAACTCGGACTCGACCTTCGGATCGGTCAACTTCAGGATCTGCCGGAGATAATCTCCCCCGCCCAGCCGCCCCAGGGCGACGATGCTTGCCTGCCGCACACCGCGGTCCTGGTCTTTCAGGTATGGGGCGATCGCCTTGGCACTGCCGGGCTCGCCCAGTCGCGAAAGCCCCTCCACGGCGGTAAGGCGAACCGTGGTGGCTTCGTCTTTAACGGCTTCTTCCAGCAACGGAACAGACGCCTTGTCGCCCAGGGTGCCCATGGCAGCCAGGAGCGCCCGGCGGGTCTCGATGTGATTGCGGGCGGCCTCGATGAGCTTGTACCGGTCGATCAGCGCCTTGCTGGCTTCCCTGTGGAGTTTCCCGGTCAGCCCCTTGGCTTCAGCGATGCGGGACAGCGCCTGGGCGGCCGTACCCGCCAGCGCCGTATCGGTCGAACCGAGATCGGTCAGCACCATGGGCAGTGCCTCGACGGCACGCAGTTGCCCCACCGCCTTGAGCAGCGACTGCCGAACGTCCGCGACTTCCTCGACCTTCAGGCGGTCCATGAGCGTCTTGAGAGATCCTTGGTCGCCCAAGGTCGCCACCACCAGTGCGGCCGCCTGGCGAACGCCGGCGTGGGGGTCGGTCAGTTCGATGCGGATCTGCTTGCGCAGCTCGTCGGAGACGGTTTCTCCGGCGGCAATCTGCCGCTCGACCAGGCTCATGCCCGCCAGGCGCACGGTAACCAGCGAATCCTTCAACAGTCCCAGCAGCAGTTCGTCCCGCTTGTCGCGGGGGGTTGCCGCATAGAGTTCGTTCATCGCCTCCACGAGGCGTCCGCGGAGCTTGGCGTTCTTGTCCTCCAACGCCGCCCGCGAGACGGCGAGACTGTTGGCGAGGTCGGCGAGCCAGACACTGCGTGGCTTGTTCTTGTTGCGGGTCCACCAGCGTTTCCAGCGGTCGACGTCGTTGCCGAAGGCGGAGATGTTAGTGAGGTTCGCCAGCGTCTTCAGGGCCGCGGCCTGGACGGCCGAATCGCTATCGCTGAGCAGCTTCACGAGCGTGTCGACGGCCGTCTTGTCCAGCAGTCCCTGCATGGCCTCGATGGTCGCCACGCGGACCTCCCGGTCGGCCTGCTCGTTGAGGGCGATCTTGATCAGACTCTTGGTGACGCCGTGGTTGTTGTAGGTGGCCAGGGCCAGGGCGGCCGATCCTCGAACGCCGGGCTCGTCGCCGGTGAGCATTGCCATGAGCGGTTCGATGAACTCCTTGCGTCCCCCGCCCTGGCGTGCGATCGCCTCGGCGACGGCGACCTGGGCTGGCCGGTTCGTGGTGTCGGAGAGGAACTTCTGCAATACCTCAACCGCCTGGGGGTAATCCCGCGTGAGCAACCCGGCAGCCGCCTCGATACGGGTCTTGGCGGCGCGCCCCTGGTCGCCAAGTTGGGCGGTCCATATCTGCAGCTCGGTGGCTTCGGCCTTGGTCAGGGGCGGCTTGTCCGGCGCATCCTGTTTCGCTGTCAGGCTTTGCGCGCACAGGAACAAGGCCGCACAGACCCAGATCCATGTGGCCGCCCCCTTCCAATGGTCGGCTTGCGAGTGTCGCATCGTATAAAGGTATCCAATTCCTTCCCCGCGGCAAAAAGCCATTCGTGGCCGTCTATAGGTTAAATCGGAACAAACGACCTGTGTACCGCAGACACAGAAGGGATATTTTCAAGCGGATTACATTTAAGACGTGCAGAATGGGGGGGAAGTTCGCGCAAGTCACCCGGAGGCGCAACATTGCCGTGGCGAACGGGCCGGCGTCAGGGCATCTGCGCGGGGTCGTTGCCCTGCTCGATCCAGACGATTTTGGCGACCCGCCGTTCGTGTCGGCCTCCGCCTTCGAACTCGGTGTCCAGCCAGCCGGTGACGATGCGGCGGATGAGTTCCTCGCCCAGCACATCGCTGGCCAGGCAGAGGACGTTGGCGTTGTTATGCCGGCGTGACATCTGGGCGGTGAGTTCGTCATGGCAGAGGGCTGCCCGTACACCGGCGACCTTGTTGGCGCAGATGTCCATGCCGATCCCGCTTCCGCAGATCAGGATGCCGCAGTCGGCGGTGTTGTCGGCGACGGCCTTGCTGGCAGGGAACGCCAGGTCCGGGTAGTCACAACTTTGCCCGCTGTTGGTGCCCATGTCGAGCACTTCGTGGCCCATCTCGTTGAGCAGCACGCAGACCTTCTCCTTCACGGAGTGTCCACGATGGTCGGCTGCCACGGCGATTCTCATAGTAATCCTTCATCCATGCGTGCGCGGATGGCGCGACGGATCTGCTCGGCCGTCCGTCGGTACACGTTCAGGTCTCCGCCGATCGGATCGGCGATGTTGCCCTCATCCAGCAGCGGCAGCACCCGTTCGGCGTGCTCCGGGGCAATCCGCTGAACCTGCGCCACGTGAGAACTGGTCATACAGAATACCAGATCGCAAGAGTTTATCAAATCTTCTGTGAGTTGTCGACTTCGGTGGGAACTGATGTCGGCGCCCATCTCTCTTGCGACGATCACCGCTTCTTCGGTCGCCGGCTGACCTTCCCCGGCAAAGACGCCCGCCGAGAGCATCTCCAGCCCATGCTCGGAAAGTTCACATTCCCCGCCAAGGGCTTCGGCGATCTCGTGCCGGGCGAGCCCCTCGGCCATCGGGCTGCGACAGGTATTGCCCGTGCACACGAACAGCACACGTCGATACATCATCCGCCGGATATCCTGCTCGTCGTAGGCTCCTTGCCGCTCGATGGACCAGTGCTTGTCCTCGAACCGCACGATCGTGCTGTCCACGCCCAGCGGGGTCGGCCCGGCGTCGATCACCATGTCCACGCGGCCTTCCAGCGACTCCAGGGCCTCCTTCGCCGTTCGGGGGGAAGGGTCGCCTGCCAGGTTCGCGCTGGGCGCCACGACGGGTCCATCGACGGCCGACAGCATCGCCATGGCGAGCGGATGGCTGGGGTAGCGCACCCCGATGATCCCCCCGGGGGCGAGCACGTCATGGAGGTCGGCCTCCTGCAGCGCGGAGGCTTCGAGCCTGCCTCCGGTGGGCAGCAGCAAGGTGATCGGTCCCGGCCAGCCGGAGATGATCAGTCGTCCGGCCTCGTCGGGCACCTCGCGGAGGTACCTGCCCAGTTCGCCCAGCGAACCGATATGCAGGGAGAACGGGCTGTCGGGGCGGCTCTTGAGGTCGCGCAGACGGGCAAGCGTTGCGGGATTGGTCGCCAGCGCGGCGATGCCGTACACCGTCTCCGTGGGGAACACCACCAACTTGCCGTCGCGGACTTCCTCCGCGGCCTGGCGGGCAACCGCCAGCGTTTCGGCCGGGTCTCGAATTGTCAGTACTTCTGTCTTCGCCATCGGTGGAGGCATTATGCCGATTCGTGCGGCAGCCGGTCAAGAGCCACTCGGCCGACCCCGGCTGAAGCGTCACTTCCCGCTACACTTATACAGGATAGACGCAAGGAGACCGCGATGCTCATTACCACAACCGAGGCACTGTACGAACTGGACCTTTCCGACGACGCCCCCCAGCCGCAGCGCCTGCGCGACCAGCCGCCGGCCGCCGAATCCGAGGGCGGACTGTACCGAGTGCTGGTGGGTCCGCGCGGAGCGGTAACGGCGATCCCGACAGTGAGCCCCCGCCCAAGCCATGAGGCGAGCGGGCCGATCGTGGTCGACGCCGATCTCGGCGAGCCGGTCGCCTGCGTGCTTCTGCTGACCGAGGAGCACGGGCTGGAGGCGCTGATCGGCACGGAGGGCGCCCACCTGTATCGGCTGAAGGAAGGCAGCATCGGCCGGGTGGAAGGCTTTGACGAACTGACAGTGCGGTCTCAGTGGCATACGCCCTGGGGAGGTCCGCCGGCAGTGCGGTCGATGGCAATGAGCCCCGACGGGACGATCTACGCCGATATTCACGTGGGCAGCATCATTCGCTCCGGCGACCATGGCAAGAACTGGGAACCGGTTACGCCCGACCTGCACCAGGATGTCCACCAGGTGGCGACCTCGGCCGCCAACGCAATGCGCGTGTATGCCAACACCGCCAACGGGCCATGGGTAAGCGACGACCACGGGCTCACCTGGGCCCACCGCGCCGAACCGCTGGGCAACCGGTACGGGCGCGCCGTTGCGGTAGACCCCGACGACCCGGACCTGATGCTCGCCACCGTCAGCGACGGGCCCCACGGTGACAACGTGCATGGGCAACTCTATCGAAGTGAAGACGCGGGGCGATCGTGGGAGCAGGTGGCCGACCCCTTCCCGGAGTCGACCCCGGAGAACATCAACACGCATCGGCTTCTGTTCGCCCGGCCGACTCGGACCGAGCCGGCGCTGGCACTGGTGGCGAACGACACGAAACTGTACGCAGCCACCGACCGGGCCGCAGCGTGGCGCGTGCTGTGCGAACTGCCCGAGCCGATCGAACGCATCGGCTGAGCGGTACGGCGTTCAGGCGCCGCTCCCCTGCTGCCGCCGCCTGCTGCCGCCGCCTATGGCTGCACGCTCAATAGCGGCAGTTCTGTCGGAACAGTTCCTGGGCGTACTCGTAGTCGGCCACGGTGACGCTGGGCGGGATCGAGTGGTCGCTCATGAACACGTAGGGGGCGCGGAGTTTCTTCATGCCCTCCAACTTGGTCAGGCATTCGGTGCGGATCCGCTCGCGGTCGCCGCTCTCGAAGGCACGCACGTCCAGGTTGCCCATGAAGCAGAGTTTCTCTTTCCAGTCGGCCGCGAGGTCCACGACGTTCATGCCGGTCTTGGCTTCCAGTGCCTGGATGCAGTCGAAGCCTGCCTCGACGATCGCGGCGATATGCGGGCGGAAGTCTCCGCAGGTATGCAGGATCACCGGCAGCCCGTGGTCTTTGAACAGCCCCACCAGCCGCTTATGGTACGGCAGGACCATCTCACGGTGACAGGCCGGCGAGGCGAACGGCGCCTGCGTGTAGCCCAGGTCGTCGTAGACGTGGATTCCGTCCGGCAGCCCCACCTCCTCGAAGAGCATCTGGAAGTAGGCGACATCCATGTCGGTGATCATGGTGCAGAAATCGTGGATGAAGTCCTTCTCCAGCAGCAGCGATTCGAGCATGGTCACGTCGCCCATGATCCGCCGCATCTCCTCGAACACCGACGGGACCGAGTAAGTCACGAACCGATCGCCGGCCTGGAGACGCTGCAACGTAGAGCGAATGCCGTCGAGGTCCGTGTGCTTCCGCAGGTCGATTGCCAGGGCGGCCTCGCGGAAGTCGCTCTTCCAGACCTCTGGAGAGGTAATGGTAAAGCCCACGTGTTCGGGCACGCCGGCCTTTCCTTTCCATTCCTTCTTGATCGCACCCCAGCCGTCCTTGCGGACGATCCAGGCGTCGGTTTCCTCGACGGTCTCGGCAAGGTCCGGGCGCGGTTCGGGTACCCAGAACCACTGCACGTTGGCGATGTCGAGGTCGAACCGCTCGGCGAAATCGGTGCCCTTGGGCACGCCCTGCTCGGCCCAGCCGTTGTCGCAGATGAACGGCCAGAAGCTCTCGTTGAGCCCGACCCGCTCGGGGATTTCCTTGTTCAGCAGCGTCTTGATGATTTCTCGCGGAGTCATATGCAGATCATCTCCAGGAATCGGGGTTTCGGTCAGCGGCAGGCCCGGCCGATGGACCGTTCGGCCCAGCAGTAAGCGAGCCCGCGGAACTGTTGTCCGCGGGCCCGTCGCGATACGTGTCGGCTTATTGCCTGTCGCTTACTGCTTGGTGCTTATCGCTTATCGCTCAAAGACCGCAGGCTTTGCGGAGTTGCTTGGCCATGTCGGTCTTCTCCCAGGTGAAGTTCTTGCCCTTCTTGCCGAAGTGCCCGTCGTAGGCGGTCGGCAGGTAGATGGGGCGCTTCAGGTCCAGGTGTTCGATGATGCCCTTGGGCTTGAGCGGGAAGATGTCCTCGACGGCCTTTTCGATGACGGCCTCGTCGACCTTCGCGGTTCCTTCGCAGTCCACCAGCACGCTGATGGGCTGGGCGACGCCGATGGCGTAGGAAAGCTGCACTTCGCAGACCTTCGCCAACTTCGCGGCGACGATGTTCTTGGCGATGTAGCGGGCCATGTAGCTGGCTGAGCGGTCCACCTTGGAGGGGTCCTTGCCGCTGAATGCCCCGCCGCCGTGGGCACCGCGACCGCCGTAGGTATCGACGATGATCTTTCGTCCGGTCACGCCGGAATCACCGTGCGGGCCGCCGATGAGGAACCGCCCGGTCGGGTTGATGTGGAAGATGATGCGGTCGTTCCACAGCTTGGGGCATTCCTTCTCGATCACCGGCTTGATGACCTTGTCGACGATTTCCTGCTTGGCCTTGGCGGTGATGTTCCTGGTCCGTGGGTTGATGACCTCTTCGGTGTGCTGGGTGGAGATCACCACGGTGTGGATCCGCGTGGGCACGTTGTCGTGGTATTCGACGGTGACCTGGCTTTTGCCGTCGGGGCGAAGCCAGTCGATTTCGCCGGTCTCGCGGGCCTCGGTGAGCCGTTCGGTCAGGCGGTGGGACAGGAATGCCGGAATCGGCATCAGCGTGGATGTCTCGTCGCAGGCGAATCCGAACATGAGTCCCTGGTCGCCGGCGCCCTGTTCCTTGTGCTCGCCGCTGCCTTCGGTGACGCCCTGGGAGATGTCCACCGACTGGCTGTGCAGTGCACGCAGCACGGCGCAGGAGCGGTAGTCGAATCCGATCGAGGGATCCACGTAACCGATGTCGCGGATAACGTCGCGGGCGGTCTCTTCCACTTTCATCAGGGCCTGCTCGGCCTTGTCGTTATGGACCGTGATCTCACCGGCCAGCACGACCAGCCCGGTGGTGACCATGGTCTCGCAGGCGACCCGCGCGTCGGGGTCATGCTTCAGCAGGCTGTCGAGCACGGCGTCGGAGATCTGGTCGCAGACCTTGTCGGGGTGTCCCCGGGTGACCGACTCACTCGTAAAGAGGTGCTTGACGCCCTTTCCTTGCTTCGCCATAGCTGTTGCTTCCTTTCCTATGAATGTCGCCCCGACCGGGGGCAGCTTCGCGAGTATCTCGGTGAGTGTAGCGAGCGCCCTGCTCAAGTACAAGCCACTTACAGCTCCTGCCCCCCAAAAGCATTCTGCCCTCCGGAGGGCTGGGCCGACGACAAGATACTTGCGTTCGGACCGCCCTCTGGAGACGATGCATCCGCCCGGGCAGGTGAGTGAGCCTTTTTCTCCCGGGTGCGGGGGATCCGCGTGAAGAATCGCCCCGCCGCGGATGTCTATAGGGACGGTGACACTGGCACTGACACAAGACCCAGCCAACCGGGGCGAAGAAGACGCCCTGATTGCCCGCTGCAAGGCCGGCGACAAGAAAGCCTTCGGCGCGCTCGTGAAGCGCTACGCCGGGCCGGCGATGGGCACTGCGCAGATGATGCTCAACTGTCACATGGACGCCCAGGACGTCTCCCAGGAAGCGTTCGTGAAGGCCTGGCGGAATATCAAACGCTTCGACGGTCGAAGCAGATTCTACACGTGGTTTTCGGTCATCCTGCGCAACTGCTGCCGCGACCGCCTGCGCAAACGCCGGGGCAAGGAGACGGCCGAGCTGACCGAAGGGCACGTCGATGATAACCCGTTCTTCGACCCGCACGGGCGCGTCGAAACCGACGAACGCTGCGGGCGCATTCGCCAGGCGATTCTCAAACTGCCCCCCATCCACCGGGAAGTCATCATCATGAGCCACTTCCAGGATCTGTCGTATAAACAGATGGCCACGGAACTGGGCATTCCGATCGGCACCGTTACGTCCCGCCTGCATGCAGCCCGCAACGCCCTGCGCGGCCTGCTGGAGGGGGAGGAAACATGAGTTGTGACAAGTTCAAATTGACCATGATGGCCTACCTCGACAAGGAACTTTCCGAGGAGGAGCGAGCCCTGTTCGAAGAGCACCTGGAGACCTGCGAATCCTGCCGAAAGGAACTCGCCTCTTTCCAGGGGCTGGAAAGAGAGCTGGCCGAGATGACCTTCGCCGACCCGACCGACCAGGAACTGGAGCAGTACTGGCGCAGCGTCTATAACCGCCTCGAACGCAGTGCCGGGTGGATATTCCTTTCCATCGGCGTGATCTTCCTGCTGAGCTACGGGGCGTTCGTGCTGATCAAGGACTTCATCCGCAGCAAGGAGGTCGCCATGGCGCTGAAGATCGGCGTGGTGAGCCTGATCTTCGGGCTGGTGGTGCTGCTGGTGTCGCTGGTGCGGGAACGACTGGCGCTCTGCGCGAAGGACCGCTACTCCCGCGACGTCAAACGCTGAGGACGCAAGAAACCCAGGACCATTCACCGCCGGCAGGTCCGGCCTATCGAGGGCGACGCGATGCTCTATGTGACAACCGAACACATCCCCGGCAGGAAGATCACCGATACCATCGGCGTCGTGAGGGGAAATACCATCCGCGCCCGGCACGTGGGCTCGGACATCATCGCCCTGATGAAGAACCTCGTGGGCGGTGAGATCCACGAGTATACCAAGCTGCTCGCCGAAAGCCGCGAACAGGCGATCGACCGCATGCTCGAAGAGGCCGACTCCCTCGGGGCCGACGCCGTCATCGCCGTGCGTTTCAGCACCTCGGCCATCATGGGGGCCGCCGCGGAGTTGATGGTCTACGGCACGGCCGTCCGGCTGGAACCGGTCGGTGAAGATGGCCCGACCCCGAACACCGACCCATCAGACCACGAAGGCTGACCCGCCCGCGCGCCGACCGGCCACGGCTGTCAGTAGTCGTCCCACTCGGCAACCTGTCGGGCCCCGAACAGCGCCACGCTGACGTACCCGCCGCCCAGCGCCTGTCCGATCCCGAACCAGATTCCCCGCTCGGCCGACTGCTCCAGGAAGCTTTCGGCCAGTGTCGGGCGGACATCCAGATTCCCCTCGCCTTCATACGGACTCGTCGAAAGCAGTTCGTCGTTCCAGAACGCCTCGGCGAGGGGGGATTCCGCCGGTTCGGGCGCGTCGCCCACCCCCGGCCGACCCGGACCGGCCGCGTGGGCCGACTCCGAAAGCGATTGGGCCTTGGGAGAACCCAAACTCGCCCGGCGACGCATTCGACGACGAACCCCAAGCCCCTGCCCGCCATTGCCTTGGATATCCCGCTGCGTGGACCAGTACGCCTGCTCCGGCCTGCCGGGGTCGCCCGTACCGCACCCCCCGGCCAGAACGGCCACGGTGACGCACAAAACCAATATTCGGAAGCACGTATGCCCGGTCATTGCTTCCCTCCTGCTGCGGTTACCGCCTGTACGGAGGAAAGCTACGATCCGCCCCCTGCCGAAAACCACCAAACTCGGATATTTTGACCATTCTTCCATCCGGCAGGTCGCGGGTGACCCCTCCGTTGGGTTGCCGTTGATGGTTCCCGAGGGACACACCGGTCGCCGTCGATTCGCTGTGGGCTTTACCCGGCCGTCGCCGCCGGGCATAATGGAAGATGCCCAGAAGGGAAAGGACCCGCATGATTATCGAACCGCACATTCACATGTACTCCCGGACCACCGACGACTACCAGGCGATGTACCGCGCAGGCATCCGCGTGTGCGTCGAACCGTCGTTCTGGCTGGGGTCCGACCGCCGCTACGCCGGGACGTTCTTCGACTACTTCCGGCTGATCCTCGATTTCGAAACCGTTCGGGCGAAGCGGTTCGGCATCGACCACTACGCCGCGATCGCCTACAACCCCAAGGAAGCGGAGAACCGCCCGCTGGTCGACGAGGTGCTCGACGGCATCGAGGAATACCTCGACCATGAGCGCTGCGTGGCGCTGGGCGAAATCGGCTTCAACAACATCACCGACAACGAGGAATACGCCTTCGGCCGCCAACTGGAGATCGCCCTCGCCCGCGACATGCAGGTCATCGTGCACCTGCCCCACTTCAACAAGCCCGAGGGCATCGAGCGGACCATGAAGGTCGTCGACGAAGTCGGCTTCCCGCGGGAGAAGGTCTACCTCGACCACAACACCGAGGACACGATGGCCACGGCCGTCGAGACCGGCTGCTATGTCGGGCTGACGGTCTATCCCATCAGCAAGCTCACGCCGCAGCGCGTCAGCCACCTGATCCGCCAACACGGAAGCGAGAAGGTCATCGTCTCGGGGTCGGCCGACTGGGGCATCTCGGACCCCCTGGCGTTGATCAAGGTAGTCGACCATCTCAAGGAAGACGGGCACGACGAGACAACGATACACCGCCTGGTCTACCAGAACGCGATGGACTTCTACTCGGCGAGCGGGAAATTCACGCCCAATTTCGACCTGGTTCCGCCCGATCCGCGGACGTTCCAGCGCTGAGGAAAGAGCCACCCGCATGACCGACGAACCGGACACCGCCCCAGACCCTCGGCCGCGCTCCCCCATGCGGGCGTGGGCCCAGTTGCTGCGACTGCCCAACCTGCTGACCGTCCCGGGCGATCCGGTCGCCGGGGCGTTGCTCGCCGGGTGGGCGATGCTCGGTCCGGCGTCGGGAAACATCGTCTGGGCCATCGCCGCCAGC
Organism: Phycisphaerae bacterium; assembly: GCA_046539005.1. Lineage (GTDB taxonomy): Bacteria > Planctomycetota > Phycisphaerae > SM23-33 > SM23-33 > CAZFPT01. The sequence continues at coordinate 4,004 of JBKHHV010000008.1, read as the reverse complement.
CTCTGCCTGTACGCGGCCGGGCTGGTCGCCAACGACTGGTTCGACCTCACCGAAGACCGTCGCGATCGGCCCTCGCGTCCCCTCCCGGCCGGGGAGGTCCCTCCGCAGATCGCCTTGGGCAGCGCCCTGGGGCTGACGTTTGTGGGAATCGGCTGCGGGTTCGCCGCGTCGATCCCTGCCGGACTCACCGCTGCGGTCCTGGCCGCATGTGTGTGGGCCTACGACGGCGGCGGCAAGCGCCTTCCGGTGGTGGGCCCGCTGCTGATGGGCGCCTGCCGGGCGGGCAGCGTGTGGCTGGGAGCGGCGGCCGTCCCCAACGAGAGTATGCCGTGGTATTCGCTGATGGCCGCGGTGGTGATCGGGCTGTACGTGGCGGGGGTGACGTCGGTAGCCAGACGCGAAACTCACCCCGGGCCGGTCAGCTGGCGACGGTGGTTGCCGGTGGTCCCGCTGGGATTGTGGGCGGCGTTCGAGTTCTTCGGCTACGGCAACCTGCTGTTGCTGGTGGCGTTTCGACCGATGCGCACGGTGGCGTTCGGGCTGAGCGGAATGGCCGTCGTCTGGGCGATGTTCGCAGCACGGCGGCTGCGGCAACCCGGCGGGGCGTCGGTCCCGTGGGTGATCGGACTGTGGATCCGGGGGCTGTTTCCGGTGCAGGCGGGGTTCGCCGCCCTGGCCGGCAGTCTCTACCCGTGGTTCGACGGCATGTTCGTCGCCCTGCTGCTTCTGGTGCTCTGGCCGATCTCCGCCCACCTGGGGCGGAAGTTCTACGCCAGTTGAGCGGCTGCCTGACATGGTTACTCATTCACCATTTGTTCTGGCCTCTGCGCTGGTCGTCGGCCTCTGCGAGCGGTAAGCTGATGGCATGAACCGTAAGCTGCTCATCGTCGACGTCGCTGCTCTCGGCTTCGACCTGCTGCAATCGGCCGGCCAGACCGAGTGGGAAGGCCTGACCTTTCGTCCCACGCAGTCGGTTCTGCCGGCCGTCACGTGCACGGTGCAGGCAAGCTTCCGCACCGCCCTGCTTCCCCTGGGGCACGGCATGGTCGCCAACGGTCGCTACTTCCCCCAACTCCGGAAGGTGATGTTCTGGGAGCAGTCGGCGGCGCTGGTGGAAGGCGAGCGCATCTGGGCGAGATTCCGCGAGCGGGGCAACACGGTCGGCATGATGTTCTGGCAGCAGTCGATGGGCGAGGACGTGGACCTGCTGCTGACCCCCGCGCCCATCCACACCCACGGCGGCGGTATGGTGATGGACTGCTACGGGAAGCCGGCCGACCTGTATGAGAAGCTCCAGGCCGTGGCGGGTGGAAAGTTCGCGCTTCACCGCTACTGGGGTCCGCTGGCTCACGCGAAGGTGGGCGACTGGATCGCCCGCGCCTGCGGGGAGGTGCTTACCAACCCCGCCCTGGCACCCGACCTGCTGCTGACCTATTTGCCCAGCCTCGACTACGACCTGCAGCGCCACGGCCCGGACCATCCCAAGTCGGCCATCGCCCTTACCCGCGCCCTGCAGCAACTCGAGACGCTCCTGACGGCCGCCCGGCGCGGAGGCTACGAGGTGCTGATCTTCGGCGACTACGCCATCGCCCCGGTCGCGACAGAAGCCTGTTTCCCCAACCGCGTGCTCGCCGAGGCGGGGCTGCTGGCGCTTCGCGACGTGCGAGGCCGACTGTACCCCGACTTCCACCGTTCCCGGGCGTTTGCCGTGGTGGACCACGAGGTCGCCCACGTGCACGTGCCCGACCGGCGGGACGTGGAACGCGTCGAGGCCGTGCTCGCCGAGGTGCCGGGCGTGGGGGATATCCTCGGGGCTTCGGGTAAGTCCGAGCACGGACTGGGGCATCCCAACGCCGGCGACCTGGTGCTGCTGGCCGACCCGGGTCGGTGGTTCGCCTACCCCTGGTGGGCCGATCGCCGCCGGGCGCCCGACTACGCCACCCACATCGACATCCACAACAAGCCCGGCTTCGATCCGTGCGAACTGCTGTTCGGTTGGCCGCCGATTTCCGTCAGCCAGGACACCTCGCGTATCGCCGGTTCCCACGGGCACATCCACGGGGGTCGCGAGGTGGCGTGGGCAAGCACGCTTCCGCTCAGTTCCCCGCCGGAGAACCTCATCGACCTGGCGCAGATGGTTCGCCACTGGCTGGAGAACTGAAGCCTGCCGGCGGCGGGCGATTGGTTTCTGCCCCGGACCCACGCTACAGCCGAGGCGAGCAGAGGGCAGCCAACTCTTTCCTGCACTTACCCGTTATGTTTGTGGCGGCTTTCTTCCGATATACAGGGGACGACGGCTAGAATAGTCTGTCCTATCGCAGGAACCCCAGGCTGAAGGGACGCATCATGGTCGAACAGGTACGATACCAGGCCACCGGGTCGGACTTCATGGACGCTTTCCGTTCCACCCGGGCCGCCAAGAACGTCTTCCTCGTTATTCTCCTGCTGTCCATTCTCGTGCAGATCGCGGCTTTCGTGGCGGTCTTCTTCCTGGACGTGGTGGACCCAATCCACCGGGCGCCCGCGCAAGCCACCGCCACGGCGGCCGTCGCCAACCAGGACCAGGCCAAACCCGCCGCGAAGACCGCAACACAGCCGACCACCACGCAGAAGACCGACCGCGGGGAAGAGCGTTTCCAGGAAATGGCCGTCTTCGTCGACGAGGTGCTCAACTGGGCCCTTCCGGGAGCGCGGTTCTTCGCGCTGGTCTCCTGTCTGCTGCTGTGCCTGACGCTGCTGACCTCAATGAAGATATGCATGCTCGAACGCCTCAGCGGCATCGGGATGATGGCCAGTGCCTTCTACTGGTCGCTGGTACTGCTGGCGATGGTGACCCCCTGGCAGCAGATTCTCCACGGCGAGGTCGCCTGCGGAGCGCTGTACAACAAGGGGGAGATGTACTCGTGGATCGCCCGCGTCAAACCGTCTTGGGGCGGAACCGTGCCGGACGTCTGGGGACAGGTGCTCTTCTACGCCCGTTTCCTGGGCTACCCGGTGCTGGCACTGCTGATCTGGCTGGTGGTGCAGTTGAAGTTCGCCCGGGGCTACCGCATGCTTACGCCCACCACGACGCCAAACGCGCGCCCCAAGCGTCGCAAAGCCGGCAACGAGGAGGTCGAAACCCCCGATCTGCCGCTGGAAGACCTGCAGTAGACCCAACCGCAGACCGCTCTTTCGGGCTCGGCCGACCTTGCCGTCGACCGGGCCCGTGCTTTTCGGTCACGATTGACATTCCCCCGCGAAGCCCGTAGCATGGTTCGTTTGTTGATGCTCGATAAACTAGCCGCGGACCGTCCATGAAGTTTGCCCTCATCGTTCTGTTGACCGCCCTGCTTACGGCGGGGACAGGTTGTCCCGGCCGGGAGGATCCCGTTTCGCCCCCGCCGAGCAATCTCTCGCGGTTCCCCCAAGACGCCAACGAGCTACCCGAGCCGGTCACCCGCCTGATGATCCGCATGGGGCTCAGCACAGTCGAAGTGCCCGCGGGGAAAGCCAGCGGCTCGGAGGACATCTGGAGTTATCTCGACGAGGAATCCGCCGGACCGGACACCGCGGCCGCCCTGGGTCGCAACGGGCTGCGCGTGGGCGTGGGCAAGCTCGCCAACTGGCCGGACGTCAAGGCAATGCTGACGGAGTTGACCGGCCAGCAGGTCAGCAGCACGGTGGTGCCCCTGGTCTCCGGGTCGCCGGTGCCCATCCGCCTCAAGCGCCGCCAGCCGGTGCAGACGGTCTTTTTCTCCCGGGACGACCTGAGCCTCACCGGCGAAGACTACCCCCCGGGGACCAACCAGTTCCTGCTGAGTTGCACCATGGACCGCGACGATCGGACCCGCGTGCTGGTGACCGGGGTTCCGCAGATCGAGACCACCAAGCGCACGCCGAAACTGGTGGATCGCAACGGCAGCCGCGGTTTCGTACCCCTGCCCGACTGGCACACCTTCCGTTTCCTGCGGTTCCAGTTGCCGGTCGCCAACGACGAATTCCTGGTGATCGGACCGGGGCGG
>JBKHHV010000152.1:0-8938 GCA_046539005.1 Phycisphaerae bacterium | reverse complement strand
ATGTCTGCTATGACATGCATCGGCAAAATCACGAGTTTTCAAACAGAGCCTAGGCGTCTTCCTCGAAACGCGCTGATTTCAGGTCGCCACTCTCAAGAGTTGAGGTACCAGTGTCATCAGCTTGGCCATTTCCGGGCGTCTTGGGTCGAAATCGGGGAAAGGGTAATCCACGGGAGCTTCCACTTGGCCGGTGCGTGCGTCTCGCCAGGGGTACTCGGGATTCGGCTGGCTCGTGCCGGCCAAGGCAGGGGCAAGTCTTTCCAGTCGGTCCGCGATCGGAAGGAGGGAATCAAGGTAGGCACGGTAGGACTTCTTGTTGCCGTATCCGAGAGCTTTACGAATTTCGTTTCGCCCCTTGATTACTCTCAACATACTGACAAAGGCCCGATGGCTGAGAGGAGGAGGATTGGAAGCTCCAGGCCTAACGAGAAAAGCCTTGGCAAGTTTCTCGGTCATCATCTGGATGTAATGGAGTTGGTGAGAGTACTCCACCCCCAGCTTGTTCAGCCTCCCCCAAGTCTCGTAATCGCTTCTTGCTTGGCGGAGAAATGCTTCTCGCCAATCCATCAGGAGGCCTCCTCCAGTTTCTCGGCATCATTCCAGCCTCCCCAACCTTCAGGAAGCTGGGCCTTGCCGCATTCCTCCGGGCTGATCAAGGCAACGTCGGAGGACGCAGGCAGCCCTTCCTCAGGCGAAGCCCGGAAGTGAAAAGGCCTTACTTTCCCGTCGGGGCTCTTGGGGGCATCCGACACAACCTCCACCAAACGCACTTCTTCTTCGTGCGGAAACCAGTACACTTCGGTGATGCCTGGCTCCGCCTCACGATTGGCACGGGCCAACTCCAAAGCCTGCCTTCTTATCTTGTTCTCGTTGATCATCGGGTTGTCTCCTGGCTTGGCCGTATTGTACCAGAGCCTGTCTTGAACCCGGTATACCATCCGCGCAAAAAAGAATCCCCCTACGGGTTCACAGGCTCACCCGGCCAGACCAAGTACGGTCCCGCCAAACGCCACCAGCCTGCCCTTGCGGAAACGGACAGCACCGAACGGCAAGCCGAAAGGCCCCCACGGGGATGCCGAAGACCGCTGGCGCCTGCTCTCGAACCAGGCCGTCCCGTCGCTTACCTGCGGAACCACTTCTCGGCGATTTCCAGCACGCGGGGCAGGAAGTTGTCCGCCTGCTGGATGTTGGCCTTCTTGTACAACTGCGAGAAGTATTCCTTCTGGAGCTTCTGCTGCTCCCGGCTGCGCAGGATTTCCCGGATCTTCGGCTGCGCTTCCTCGAAGGACTGCTTGCCGGCCTTTCGGACCTTCACGGCCTTGACCACAAAGATGCCCGCCCGGGTCTCGATGGGTTCGGATACCTCCCCCTCCTCCATCGAGAAGACCTTCTTGTCCACCTCCTTGACGGCGAATTCTCCGGGGCCCATCATCGGCCAAAGCCCGCCGGTGTCCTTCTTGGGCCCGCGGGAGTACTTCTTGGCGACCTCGACGAAGCTCTTGCCGGTTTCCAGTTCGGCCATCGCCTTGGCGGCGTGGGCTTTCGCCTTCTCCACGGCCTGCTTGTGGCCCTCCTCGCCGCTGGTGCCGGAGGGCACAAACGGGGCATAGGGGACCATGATCAGACGGAACTGCGCCCGCGAGTCGTAGGTGAACTCCTTGGGATGCGTGCGATAGTACCGCAGCAGGAGCCGACGGCTGATGACGATGGCCGCGTCGAACCGCTGCCGCAGGTAGATCATGTACTGCAGGTACTCGGCATGGTCTTCCATTTCCTGCTCCAGCGTGGTGTGCCGCTTGGCGAGCATCTCCTGCAGTTTCTCACGGCTGCCGGCCTCGGCGATCATCGAGCGGCGGTAATCGGCGACCTGCTCGTCGACGTATCGCTGCTGCTGTTCATCCATGTTCTTTTGGGCCTCGGCGTTCACCAGCGTCTGCTGGATGGTGTACTGAATCTCGTCGGCAAGGATGCGCGCCGCCCGGGCGCGGAACTCCTGCTCGCCGGCAGCGGCGGGGATGCGCTGCAGTTTCTCCCCGGCCGCCCGGACGATATCCTCCGGGGTCACGAACCTGTCATTGATCCGCAGCGATCCGCCGGAGATCAGCTCGGCCTCCGACGGCTGTGTGGTCGCCACGGACCCGACCGGCGCGTTTGGCTCCGATTCCGGGGAGACCGACACCAGTTCGATGTCGTTGGCATCGGCGTCGGGAGTGGTCCGGGGCGATGGGTCGGGCTCGACGGGGTCGGCAGGCGGCTCGTCCTGGGGGGACTGGGCGCCGTCGTCCTGGGCAGGCTGGGGATCGGCCTTGCCCAACTCGCCGGCCGCGTCGGCGTCGACCTTCTCGGGACGGGTGACCGGGACCGGGTCTTCCTGCTTGCCCCAGTTCATTACCCAGTCTACCACGCCACAGCCACCCAGGGATGATGCCAGCAGCACGAACCAGATTGTGCGAATCGTCTTCATGAACGCTCGTTCCTTCTCTGATCAGATTAAGGTGCGATTATACAGCCGCCAGGGCCTCCCGGAAACGCTTGAGCATGACAATCACCAGCGTGGGCATTTCGCGGTAGGCTCCGGGTAGGCGCCAGTGCACGGTGTGGTCGTCGGGCAGGCGGGCGGTGCCCGGGGCGTCCTCGAAGACGTGCCTCGCCCGCGAGAAGTCCTGCACGGTAAAGACGATATCCGGGTCCATGCGGATGATGCTCTCGATGCCAAGCCGCCCGGCCAACACGCGGATCTCCGCCAGGTCCAGCAGCGTTTCCACCGAGGGGGGAAACTTGCCGTACGCGTCGGTCAGGTCGTCCTGGAGCTGCTTGATGTCCTCCGGGGCGGCACACTTCGCCAAACGCCGGTAGATCTCCATCCGCTGCCGCTCGGAGGGAATGTACGACGGCGGGATATACGCATCCACCCCCAGTTCCACGTGCAGTTCCTTCCTCTCCGGCGGCTTTTCCCCCCGCAGATCGGCGACGGCCTTCTCCAGCAGGTCGCAGTACAGCTCGTAGCCCACCGCGGCAATGTGCCCGCTCTGCTCCTTGCCGAGGATGTTCCCGGCCCCGCGGATCTCCAGGTCGCGCATCGCGATCTGGAACCCCGCCCCCAGGTCGGAGAACTCCTCGATCGCCTTGAGCCGCTTGGCCGCCACCGGGTTCACCGGGCGGGTCCGGGGCAGCAGCAGGTAGCAAAACGCCCGGTGCTTGTACCGCCCTACCCGTCCGCGGAGTTGGTGTAGCTGGGCGAGCCCGAACCGGTCGGCGTCGTGGATGATCATCGTGTTGGCGGCGGGGATGTCCAGACCCGACTCGATGATCGTCGTGCACACCAGCACGTCGCTGTGTCCGCGAACGAACCGAAGCATCACCTTCTCCAACTCGCGGGCCGACATCTGCCCGTGCCCGAAGTCCACCTTCGCATCGGGCACGAGCTTCTGTACGTGGTCGGCAAGGCTCTCGATGTCCACCACGCGGTTGTGCACGAAGAACGCCTGCCCCCCGCGGTTGAGTTCCCGCTGGATCGCGTGGCGGATGAACTCGTCTTCGTAGCCCCGCACCTCGGTGTGGATCGCCCGCCGGTCCATGGGCGGGGTCGCCAGCGAGCTGATATCCCGCAGACCCAGCAGCGACATGTGCAGCGTCCGGGGAATCGGGGTCGCCGTCAGCGTCAGCACATCCACCGACGCCCGCAGTGTCTTGAAGTGTTCCTTGTGCTCGACGCCGAAACGCTGCTCCTCGTCGATGACCACCAGCCCGAGTCCGCCGAACTGCACGTCGGCGCTCAGCAGTCGATGGGTGCCGATCAGCACGTCCACCTGCCCGGCCGAGAGGCGCTTGACGATGTCGGCCTGCTGGGCCTTGGTGCGGAAGCGGGAGATCATCTCGATTTCGAAGGGATAGTCGGCGAAGCGTTCGCGGAAGGTCCGCCAGTGCTGCTCGGCGAGCACCGTGGTGGGCACCAGCACCGCGACCTGTCGGCCTCCTTCGACAACCTTGAACGCCGCCCGCATCGCCAGTTCGGTCTTGCCGAAACCCACGTCCCCGCACAGCAGGCGGTCCATGGGGCTGGGGGCGGCGAGGTCCTGGTCGATCTGCTGCATCGCCGCCAACTGGTCCTCGGTCTCGGTATAGAGAAACTCGTCGGTAAAGCGGCGCTGCCAGTCGCTGGAGAGGGGGTAGCTGACCCCGGGCGAGGCGCGGCGCATCGCCTGGATGCGCAGCATCTCGGCGGCCATGTCCATCACCGCCTCGGCGACGCGGGCCTTCTGGCGGGCCCACAGCTTACCTCCCAGCTTGCTGAGGTTGGGGCGCTTGTGCTTGGTGCCGATGTACCGCTGCACCAGCCCGATCTTGCTGACAGGCACGTGCAGCACGGCGTTGTCGGCAAAGCGCAGGCGCAGGTACTCCTCGGTTTTTTCGTCGCGCTCGAGCTGGCGAAGACCCTCGAACTTCGCGATCCCGTGGGCCACGTGCACCACGTAATCGCCCTCGACCAGGTCCAGCATCGACTCGATCGGCCGTCCGGCCCGCACCCGCCGAATCCGCCGCACCTTGGCGTAGCGATGGTAGATCTCGTGGTGCCCCACCGCCACCAGCCCGCCCTCCAGCCAGTGAAACCCGGCGTGCACGTGCCCGATCTCCAGCCGGGCCCGCTCGGCGAGGTGGGGGTGACTACGGGCGAGCACCTCGGCGAAGCGGCTGCGCTCGGCGGGGTTCTCGCAGAAGACCCACACCTCGTTGTCGCCGCTGAGGCTTTCCAACTCGCCCAGCGCCTCGTGGGTGTTCAGCGAGATCTTCTCGAGGCTGTGGACGTCGAGGCTCGCCTGGGGCTCGATGTCGCGCCCGGCGAAGGTGTGCATCTCCAGGCGGGCGAAGCGGGAAAGCTGCCCCCGCAGGTCGCCGGCACTGAAAAACCGCACGGCCGGGTTGTCGTCGCCGGCCGCGGCGTGCATGTCGGTGATGCGGTGGTAGATCTCCTCGGCCAGATCCAGCAGCTCGGCAGGCTCGTGCAGGCAGACGATCGCGTCGGCGGGCAGGTACTCCAGCAGGCTGGTGGTACGCCCGGGGGCGGCCTCGTGCCCCACGACGATCGACGTCAGCGTCACCGACTCCACGCGATGGGTGCTTCGCTGGGTGTCCAGGTCCACGCGCCGGATGGAGTCGACCTCGTCGCCGAAGAACTCCAGGCGGATCGCCGCCGACGCCCCGGCCGGGAACACGTCCACGATGCCGCCGCGCCGGGCGAAGTCGCCCTGCTGGTCGACCTGTTCGACGGGTTCGAAGCCGGCCTCCACCAGCCAGTCGGCCAGCGCCTCGGGCCCCATCTCCATTCCGTGGGACAGCTCCAGCTTCGCCGCGGCGAGGGTCTGCGGGGAGGGCACCGGCTGCAACAGCGCCATGACGGGAGCGACGATCAGATCGGCGGGCTCTTCGCGCCGGGAAGGCGGCTGCGAGAGCAACCCGCAGAGGCGCAGGCGTTCGCCGGCAATCTCGTCGTTGACGTGGTCCACGCCCAGGTCGACCTCCCAGGCGGGAAGCTGCTGGACCTTTCGGCCGGTGAAGACCTCCATGTCGTCGGCCACGTCGTCGGCCGCGTCCAGGTGCCCGGCGATCATCAGCACCGGTCGGCCAGTGAGGCGCCCCACCGCCGCGGCGAACAGCGCGCCCGACGAACCCCACACGCCCCCGACGCGCAGCACCCCGCCCTTGCCGAACTGCCCGGCAAGCTGCTTCAGCGATCCGGCGGCGACGGCCTTGTCGATCAACGCCACGAAAAACTCCCGGTCCGGCTCTGCTCGCGAGGACGACACCCCCCTGCCGGGGCAGCCTGCCCCGCCCAGCGCGCAGGGACACGCCCGGCCGACGTTTTTCATCGGCCTGGCGCGCCGTCGTTTTCCTCTGTTGCCGACTCCACGTCGGCTGCGTCATCTTACCCGCCCCGCAGCAGCACACAACCGTCAGAACCGCCGGCTACTTCCCCCAGCGATACTTCACCGCCACGTCGTCGGGTTGGGTTTCGCCCTTTCTGCCCTCGTCGGGTCCGCGGCCGTCCTGGTCGATCCGGTCCATCCCCAGGCTGTAGACGATGAACGAACCCTCCCGTTTGCCGGTCTTGTACACCAGCGAATCGCCCGTAAACCAGTCGCGCGGTACCTTCTTGAGATACTTCGGCGACAGGGCCGTGAGCTTAGCGGGCAGCCTGCCGTTCTCGGCCAGGTACAGCCGCATCGCCAGGCCGACGCGGACCACGTCCACCGTGAGCTGCTGGCGATTGTGCATGTCCGAGGCGCGTTCCAGTGCAGGCATGAGGATGCCCACCAGCAGATCCCCCAGCACCTGGGTGGTCCGCTTGCGGCGGATGTCACGATGAGACACCGCGGCCAGGGCGATCTGCTTGGCGACGTAGGCGGTGTCCACGCGGGTCTTGAGAGCCTTCATGTCCTCCTCGAACTTCCCGGCCAGTTCCGCGCGTTGGCCGGGCGAGTCCGCCCGGGCGATGGCGACCTGCCTGTCGTACATGTCGTTGAACCGCTTGAGTAACTGGTCGTAGTCGATCAGCCAACGCGGGAGTGACTTGGTGGAGGTCTCGCTGCCGGAACTGACAGCCATGATCTTCTCCACCGAGATTCCGTCGCGCAGGAACATCATGACGGTGTCCAGTGCGAAGAACCGCTCGCCCTCGTCGATCGCCTCGGCCATGCCGGGCAGCGGAGGCAGCTTGCCGAGGGCCTCGATGTGTGCGGTGAGGAGCTTGGTGTCGACCTTGTCGGCCGTCGCCAGCGCGCGGCCGCCGTTGGTGGCCATGCCGTCGATACTGAGGCCCACCAGTCGCTCGATGATTGTCGGACCGGTGCCGACCCGCCGTCCCAGGCGGTGCACGCGGAGGAAATCCTGCGATGCCGCCTCCGGTTGCCCGGCGCCCAGCTTCCGCATGGCGTCGGCGTTGAGTGCCCTGGCGACCGAGCGGATGCGGCCGAGTCTGGGCAGGAGCATGGCGACCATCTCCGGCGGATCCTGGGCGGCATGGCCGGGCAGGTAGTAGGAACTGCGTTCGGTGGCCTGGCGGGCAAGCTTCAGCGAGGGGGCGTTGGCCTTGAGCCAGTTGGCGATGTGGGGGTGCTTCTTCGCGGTCCAGGGCTCGGAGATCGTCTCATCGAGAAGGTTCCACATTTTGCGGCGGTCCAGGCCGTTTGTGTTGGCGTAGTCGTCCAGGGGCAGAAAGTAATCGCCGCCGGCGGGCAGCTTGAGGTCGAGCTTCTTCTCGATGGTCTTGACGTGCTCCTTGGTGCCGATGGAGGGGCCCACCGCCCGCACCAGCGGAACCGCCGCGTTCTGGGCTTTGGTAACCCCTTTGCTGTGCTTCTTCTGTAGGTAAGCGAAGTAGTTAACCGTCCCGTCGCTGTTGAACGGGCCCTTGATGAAGGTGGTCTCCCGGGAAACCGTGTAGAACCGCCGCAGGTCATCGGGCTGGGTGGTGGCGGTCTTCTTCTTTTCGGCGTTGGGCTTGCGGGAACTGTCGTCGGCGGCCGTCGATGGACGCGAGAGAACCGCCCACGTAACCGCGCCCACCAGGGCAAGAATGAGCATTTGTTTCATGACGTCACCTCATGCGGGAAAGATGGGATGGATGAAAGCCGCCCCGAGCGGCTGCTACATAATAACGGACGTAACGGCGGCAGTCATGCTACGGTTTTATGTGGGGAAACTTTGGGACACGACATGACCTTTTGTGGCCGATCAGGCCGAACGCGATGCACTGATCGCGAGGTCCCCCGGGTCGAATCCGATGAACACCACGCTGATCCGGAGCGCCGAGACGCCGAATCCGGAGGCCGTTCCCACCACGCCAAAACCCAGCTTCTCGGCGAAGTAGATCACCAAGGCCAGACCCACCGCGAACAGCAGTATCGCGAGCCAGATACTCATTCCCGTCACATCTTCGGCGTGAACTGGTGCAGATCGTGGATGCCGAGTTGCTTCTCGGCCAATTACGGCCCGTTCGACCACCTTGCCGAACCCGCCCTCGCCGATGGTGGTCAGCCAGACTGCCGGAAGGGCCGTCGAACGCCTGCGCGGCCTAAGATCAACCTGGACAACCAGGTGCGGTATCTCCTGAAATCGTAAGGGATTTGCGACGGGGGTCTCCCGGGCGGGTTCGTCTGTTTAGACAGGAAACGCCCGATGACCTGCGAAGACGTGCAGGAACAACTCAATCCTGTCGCGGGCAGCGACTTGCCGGTGCGTGTGGGCCCACCTGGCGGAATGTGAGGCCTGTTGAGGGAATGACAGCCTTTGAAGGGCCGCGAATCCAGCCCTTCCGTTGACTTGGCTGGCGATTGGTTACCGGCATTTTTTCTTGCGAACCCTTGCAGAACCCGGATTCTGTTTGCTAATGTGAGTGTACAGTCACGCACTCAACAAGGAGAAGCGTTGATGGATGTTGACCAGAAGAGGATGTACAAGCTGATGGCGCAAGTGATTGCGGCCGCCGGGCACGAGATTCGCCTGGCCATTCTGGACTACCTGAAGGATGGCGAGCAGTGCGTCTGCGATATCGCCGAGCACGTCGAGGCCAACCGGTCCAACGTATCGCGACATCTCTCGGTGATGCTGAACGCCGGTCTGGTGGGCCAACGCAAGGAGGGTCTGAAAATGATGTACTCCCTGCGAACCCCCTGCATCCTGAACATCACCAACTGCGTCACGGGCGTTCTCAAGGAACGGGCCCAGGAAACCAGCGAAATCCTTGGGAGCCTCGGCTAGAGGCTATTTTTTGAGGCTATTGCGTGAGCATTTCGTAACGGACTCATAGATTAAGGCGGAAGCATGGCTGACTGGAAAATCGAGTGGAAGAAACTGCTGTGGATCGTCGCGGTGTTCCTGCTGTTCTTCTGGCTGCCGGTGGGCTGGGAACGGTTCAGCGGCGGCATCATGGAGGCGTTGC
>JBKHHV010000151.1:0-8948 GCA_046539005.1 Phycisphaerae bacterium | reverse complement strand
GCGCCAGCAGGTTGGTCTGGAAGGCGATCTCGTCGATGGTCTTGATGATCTTGGCCGTCTCGTCGGAGGAGTTCTTGATGTCGTCGATGGCGGTACTCATGCGTCCCATCGCCTCGGTGCCGTTAGTGGCGCTGCGGGTGGCGCTGTCGGCAACCTGCTTGGCCTCGTTGGCGTTGGCGGCGTTCTGTTTGGTCATCGAGGTCATCTCCTCGACGCTGGTGGTGGTCTCTTCGACGCTGGCGGCCTGCTCGCTGGCGCCTTCGGCGAGCGACTGGCTGGAGCTGGAAACCTGACCGGCCGCGGAGGTGGTCTGCTCGGCCGAGTTGGTCAGCCCGTCGATGACCCGCCCCAGGGCCCGGTTAATGCCCACGGTAATCAGGAACGACAGCACCACGCCGACCACCATCGCCACGATGCCCAGGATCGTCACCAGCGTCACGGCCATGGCGTTCTGATCCTGCACGTTCTTGCCGAGATCGTTCTGGTCGTTCATCACCGAGAGTTTCACGTCTTCGGTATCTTTGGCGACCTCCGAGCCGATGCGGTCCAGCGTGCCCTCGATGACCTTGTTACGATCGGTGATGAGCGTTGTCAGTTCGCGGAACTTTGCCTGGTAGTCGTCCTGCAGCGTGCGGACCGTCTCCAGCAGCTTGCGGCGCTGGGGGTTCTCCATGTCCTTTTCCAGGACCTCCATCTCGGCTTCCATCGCGGTGAATTCCTTCTCCACCCGCTCCACGGCTTCGAGAGTATTCTCCTGGAGATACTTCGTCACGTACAGCCGCGCCAGCAGGAGGTTGCGGAGCACCTTGCCGGCGTTGTAAGCGGCCTCGCTGTCGTTGTCGGTGTTGGCCGAGGACATGATCTCGGTCAGGGCTTCCTCGATCTGCGGGCCCTTGACGTCCAGCACCTTGTTGACGATGTGATGGCGTCGGTCCTGGTACTTCACCACCTCCTCAAAGCCCTTGTCGTAATCCCCGATATCCTTGATGACCTCGTCGATCAGCGCCGCCCGTTCGGAATGCTTGATCTCCTTGTCGGCCTTGCCGAGGAACTCGCGGGTGTTCTTCATGTACTCGTCGTATCCGTCCTTGGCCTTCTGGGACGAGTCGATGATGAAATCCTTCACGTTCATACGGGTCTGGAGCATGTTGGCCTGAAGGCGTCCGGCGAGGTTGGTGTCGCGTGCCATCGCCCGGTACTCGTCGAAGCCCTCCGAAGCGCCGTTGAGCGAGTAGAACGAAATCACCGCCACGATCACCAGCAGCACCAGTACCGCGGTAAAGCCCAGCACGATCTTCTTCCCGATAGTCATGTTCTTCATGTGTACAACTCCCTGTGCTCTGCCCCCCGGAGGGGTCCCACCTTCCCTGACTGTGGTCGTGCCTGTCGATCCGTCGGCCGGCCTGAAAACACCGGCGCCCCGCGGCGTCGGTCCCTTGTCTTCTGGAGCCCCGGGCGGACTCCGCGTTCGGAGCCAACCCGGGGCATACCCCCAGCGGGGAGGGGTCGATCTCGGCCCCCCATCGCTCCTGCGTTGAGCCCACCCGGCGCGCACCGATCACGCAGACGGTTCGCTACGGGTTCTCGTCCGCAGGGACGGATGAGTCCGACTCCCTACTCCACTGGGTTATTGCCTTCGACTGCTCCCAGGGTGTCTGCCAGGATCCCCGGGCACTGTCTGCTGCAACCTATATCTCTACCCCCGGCGAAAAAGCCCCACCGGCAGGCGGTTTCAGCCTATTTTCGCCAGTGTCTTTCTGGCGTCTTCGATCTGCCGATCGATCATCTCGTTTGTGCCGGCCGCCACGGAACGCAAGGCACAAAGCACCTCGCGCCGGTTAGCCTGGTCGCCGCTCCGCAACAGCACACTGGCTGCATCGCAGAGACGCATGGCGATATCGCGGAACGTTTCGGAGACCCTCTGGAGGTTATTCGCCTTCAGCAGCAGTAGCTGCGAGTCCGACCGCCCCCTTCGCCCCCCCTCGGAGCACGACTCCCGGATCGCCCGGCTGCAGGTCCGCAGGCGGGTGGCACAGATGTCCAACTCCGCCGCGGCCGTGTTACACGAACGGACGATCGTTCCGATTTCTTCTTCCGTCGCCTGACCGATGCTCATTGGGGCACCTCTGGATGAGCATGAAGCGAGCACAAAAAAAGGCACAGAGGGGATGCCTGCCATCACGCAGTCCATCTCCGCTGTGCCTTCCACTTGCAGGTCTGCCACCTGCCCGTTAAGGCAACCGCCCGAAACAGCTTGGCGGTTCTTATGTTTCTGCCCTTTCTATCGTCTCTCAGGCAGGCCTTCTTGAATTGACCTTCAGTTTTTCCCCACTTCTCTGAGTGTTTCTTCCAGTCGGACCCGCAGATTCGCCAACTCCTTGGAGCGAAAAGAGCTTCGCGTCTTCTCGATGACGTCCACGGCCTCCTGCAGGCTCTGCTCCATCTCCTCGAGGCGCGGGCACCGGAAGAACTGGCATGCCGGGGGTTCCTGGCCCGCCCCGAACACGCCGGCCGTCAGATGATAAATGCACGCGAAGATCCGCTGCAGGTGCGTCTGCGCCAGCGCCATGTACCAGGAGACGCTGAACGGCACGGCCTTGTCCGGATCGTGACCCATTGCCTCCAGCCAGTCGCTGCCGGAGTCCAGCCAGGCTCGCAGGTTGGCGTTGGTAGCCCGAACGAACCGCGCAAAGCGCGACGCCCGGATCAGACGCATCGCCGCCGGCAGCACCTCTTCGCCCTGCCGGGGGACCTCGAAACAACCCGCCGGGGAAAACTCCAGCAAACTCCGGGCCGAGTCCTCGGGCAGCCGTCGGTACAGGACCAGCGACCGGGTCTGCTGACGGACCTCGCTCAATGCCTCCAGCAACTCACCCGGACGTTTGTCGGGATCATCCAAAGACATCACCGCCAAATCGTAGTGTCCGCTGGAGGCGGCATCGATCGCCGATGTCGGCTCGGGGTAGACATCGCAGGCGAGCCCTTCGTCACGGAAATGGCCGCCTATCTCCGCCAGCAACTCGTCGCGCCCCACCAGCAGCACACTCCCGGTCTGAGGCAGAAGTGCCTCCCTGCACGGCTGAACGACCGCGGCCGGCGTTGCCTCCTGCGGCGGGCACGGGCTGATGTACGCCACCGCCATATCCTCCTGTCTTTCCAGCCTGCGGGCTTCTGCGTAGGCGGGGAAGAGGGTTCCGTCCTTGCGGCGGGCCACAAATCGGCCGCTCCAGGCCCCCTCCTGAATCAACGTCTCCAAGGCCTTGCGTACGCGATCGGCCTCCTCCACGAAAGCAAGACACGGGACTCCGACGGCCTCCCGGGGGCTGTCCAGCCCCCAATCCCGGGCGAAATGCTCATTTACGACACATTCTGCCCAGCCTGTCCAGCACCATCGCAGCCGTGGGGGCAGCATGCAGACAAGCCAGAACGTCTTCAGACAGAAAACCGGACATCCTTCCTCCTTGCAATGAGAAGGGTCATTCGCTTCCGATGGCGCACGAAAAAAGGCACGGCGCATAGGTTTCCCTCGATATGCGCAGTGCCTTCCACTTGCAGGCCTTTTTCCGCCTGCCCGAGAAGACCCTCTATCGCCTGTGTACACAGCACGACCCGTCAGGAGATACCAGTATATGGGTGAAACGCAAAGTTGACAATGTAGATATGGCAATTGCGTCCCAGAGGAACCGTCTCCCCCTAACGAGCGCATATCCCGCATATAGGGGAACTTGAACACATTCCATATCGGGCGGATATTCTTGCATTCCGCCACATTTCTGTCACCTGACGGATTTTTCGTATTTTCCGAGGAAAACCCTCGGGATGTGCCTTATAAATGAAATATCCATTTGAATTCATCGTTTGTCTTCGGGAAGGGAGTAAGCGTGGCCACTCGAAGCGATGGCATCGAAACGCGGGAGAAGTTGCTGGAGGCGGCCCTGGACGCCTTTGTGAACAAAGGCTTCCACGGGGCCCACGTAGCCGAGATATGCCGCCGGGCCGGGGCCAATGTCGCCGCGGTCAACTACCATTTCGGCGGCAAGCTGTCCCTCTATGCCGAGGTCTGGAAACGAGCCTTCCAGGAGGCCGATCGAAGACTGCCCCTCGACGGCGGACTGCCTGAATCCGCCCCGCCCGAACATCGCCTGCGGGCGCTGATCCACGCCGTGCTCAGCCGAATCCTCCGCCACGGGGCGCGCAGCCGCTCCGGACGTCTCATGCTGCAGGAAATGGCCCAGCCCCTGCCGGAGCTTCACCACGTCCGCATGGAAGCCACCGAACCGGTCCGCCGACGGCTGCGGGGGATCGTATCCGAATTGCTTGGACCGGGTGTCGATGAGGACACGATCTGCCGCTGCTGCCTGAGTATCCTGCACCAGGTGCTGGCGATCGGCTTCCGCGGCGGCCGGAAAAGCTCCATCCTCGGCGAGGGGGAATTCACCGACCCGGAGGTCGACGCCCTGATCGACCACACGGTGCGTTTCTCGCTGGGCGGGCTGCAGGCGATCGCCAACGAAACGCACCCTTCGGTGTCGGCCGTTGTGAAGGGAGACAAGTCATGATCCCGTGGCGAATGCTGGGCTCCTTTCTGCCGGCGGTGCTGCTGGCAGCCGGTTGCGTAAAGCCTGCCGCGAGCCCTGCGCGGATGGACCCGCCGGAGCGATTCTCGGGCGACGGAAACGCCCCGCGCGTGGACCGCTGGTGGACGGTCTTCGACGATGACGGGCTTAACCGGGCCGTCGACGCCGCCTTGGGGGAGAACTTCAGCCTCGCCGCCGCGTGGGACCGCCTGCGACAGGCCCAGGCCGTCGCCCGGCGCGAGGGCGCCCCGCTGGCTCCCTCGGTGGATCTCAGCGGCGAAGCTTCCCGCACGGCCACCCGTCGCAACGACAACACCACCCATCAGAACAGCTTTCTCACCGGGCTGGTCGTCAGCTACGAAGTCGACCTGTGGGGACGCATCCGCACCGCTCACCAAGCCGCCCGGCTGGACGTCCAGGCCGCCGAGCAGGACCTCCAGGCCGCCGCGGTCACCCTCTCGGCGTCGGTGGTGAACACCTGGTTCCGCCTTGCCGAGGCCAGCGGGCAGGTTCGGCTCATCGACGAGCAGACCGAGACCAATCGCCAAGTGCTGGAACTGCTGCGCGAGCGTTTCCGGCAGGGCAAGGTGAAGGCGGCCGACGTGCTCCGGCAGGAGCAACTGATGCTCAACACCCAAGGGCTGGCGACGCTCGCCCGCCGGCGCGAGCAGACCTTCCGTCACCAGCTTGCGGTGCTGATGGGGCGGGCCCCCCTGGCCAAAACGCCCCTGCCCCAGGCGAACCTGCCCGCGCCGGGCCGGCTCCCGCAGACGGGCGTGCCGGCCGAGTTGATGCGCCGCCGCCCCGACGTCCGCCGGGCGTATCTCCGCGTGCTCAGCCAGGACCGCCGCCTCGCCTCGGCGATCGCCGCACGGTATCCGCGACTGTCGCTGTCGGCGTCGTTGCAGACCTCGGCCGACAAGCCGCGAGATCTCTTCGACGACTGGCTAAGCACCCTGGCGGCAAACGTGCTGCATCCGCTTTTTGACGGCGGACGCCTGGACGCCGAGGAGGACCGCAACCGCGCCGCCCTTTCCGAGAGCTTCCACGACTACGCCCAGACCGTCCTCGAAGCGGTGCAGGACGTGGAGGATGCCCTCGCCCGCGAGGACTACCAGCAGCGGTTCGTGCGGACCCTGGCGACCCAACTCGCCACGGCCGACGACGTCGTCCAGCGAACCCGCACCAGCTACCTCAACGGACAACTGGATTACATCCGCGTGCTGGAGGCGACCACGTCGCGGCAGTCGCTGGAGCGGCAGTACATTACCGCCCGGCGCGAGCTGCTGGAGTTTCGCGTGGGTCTGCACCGGGCATTGGCCGGGCCTCTGCCCCTCCAGGCGCCCGAGCCTCTCTCTCCGACCACAGCCACCGACCACGACCCGTCCGTATCGGACCTGATGAACCCCTAGGAACGCGACCATGAGCCCGAACGAATCCGGAACGTCTTCCCGCCGCGGCGGCATTGCACGAATCGCCTGGAAGGTGCTGACCAAGCTGATCCTCCCGATCGTGGTGATCGCGGTAGCGGTGCTGGCGGCGCGAAAACTGATCCAGACCGCCCCCAAGGCGCCCCGACGCCAGCGACCCCGCCTGGCGAGGCTGGTGGAGGTGACACCTGCTCGCCTGGTCGGTCGGCCTGTAGTGATCGAGGCCATGGGCGAGGTGCACCCCGCCCACGAGGTGGAACTGCGCCCGCAGGTCACCGGTCGCCTGGAGTGGGTAAACCCCGACCTGGAGCCCGGAGCGTGGTTCGAAGCCAACGCCCCGCTGATGCGGATCGAGGACGACGACTACCGGATCCTGGTCGACCAGCGGATCAGCGAGGCCGCCATGGCGCGGACATCCATCGCCGAGGCCAACCGACGGCTGGAATATGCCCGGCGGGACCTGAAGCTCGAACTCGGCAGCCGCGCGGTGGCGAGGAAGGAATACGAGGCGCTGGACCTGGAGATGGACCCCAACCAGGCCGAACTGGTGCTTCGCGAGCCGCAACTGGCGGCCGCCCGTGCCGAGGTAACCGCCGCCCGTGCCGCGGTGGAAAGCGCCCAGGCGTCGCACCGGGCCGCCCTGCTGCGCCTCAAGGACGCCAGGCTCGATCTGGCCCGGACCACCCTTTCCGCCCCGTTTCCCGTGGTGGTGCGGCAGAAGCTCGCCGACCGCGGCGACACGGTCTCGGGCTCCACGCCGGTGCTTCGACTGATCGGCTCGCGCGAGTTCTGGGTCGAACTCGCCGTGCCCCAGAGCGACCTGAAGTGGCTGCGCATGCCCGGACTTGACGCCGGCGGATCGACAGTGAAACTGCAGATGGAGACGATCTGGCCGGAGGGGGTCTTCCGCACCGGGCGGGTCATCCGGCGGCTGCCCGGGGTCGACCCGCAGGGCCGCATGGCCAGGGTGCTGGTGTCGGTCACTGACCCGCTGAGTCTCGACGACGCCAACGACAGCCCCCCGCTGCTGGTCGGCAACTACGTGCGGGCGGAGATTACCGGGCGGGACGTGGAGTCGGCCGTGGTGCTCCCGCGCCCGTTGCTGCGGAACGGCGACCAGGTGTGGGTGATGAACGACGCCGACCGCCTGGAAATCCGCACCGTCACCATGCTCTACCGCGGCCGCGAAGACGTGCTGGTCTCCGGGGGCCTCGAACCGGGCGAACGGGTAGTGACCACCGACCTCGGCGCCCCGGTGGAAGGCATGAAGCTGCGACTGAACGGGCCTTCCCCCACCACCCGACAGGCCGAGGATGGTCCCCGGCGGGAGGCACGTCCATGACCGACCTCAAACCCGGCGGCAATGGCCTCGGCGGGACCATCGGCTGGATGGTCCGCAACCGGGTCACTCCCAACATCCTGATGCTCACGCTGCTGGTCGGCGGGCTGTTCATGGCCACGCGGATCAAGCAGGAGGTCTTCCCCGAGTTCAGCCTCGACCGGGTGACGGTCACCGTCCCCTACCCCGGTGCAAGCCCGGAAGAGGTGGAAAAGGGCATCGTCCTGGCCGTGGAAGAGGCGATCCGCGGGCTGGAAGGCATCAAGGAAGTCACCGCCAGTGCCTCCGAGGGGGCGGGCACCGTCTCGGCCGAGCTTCTGGAAAACGCCGACCGCCAGAAGGTCTACCAGGACATCCAGGCCGAGGTCGACCGCATTACGACCTTTCCGGACAACGCCGAAGACCCGATCGTCACGCTGAACATCATCAAGCGAGAGGTGCTGGAGATCGAGTTGTACGGCGACGTCAGCGAGTGGTCGCTGCGGGAGTCGGCCGAGTATGTCCGCGACCGGTTGCTGCAGCACGAGGACATCATCCAGGTGGAGTTGTCAGGCGCCCGCAATTACGAGATCCAGATCGAGATCACCGAGGAGGCCAAACGCCGCCACGGGCTGACCATCGAGCAGGTGGCAGCCCGGGTGCGTGCGATGGCGGTGGAGATTCCCGGCGGGAAGATCGAGACGCGGGGGGGCGAGGTGCTGCTGCGCGTCACCGAGCGCCGGGATTGGGCGAATCAGTTCCGCCGCCTGGGGATGATCACCACCGCCGACGGCACGCTGCTTCGCCTGGAAGACCTGGCGACCGTCACCGAGTCGTTCGAGGACACCGACGACGAGGCCACCTTCAACGGCACCCGCGCCATCGGCGTGGAGGTCTTCCGCATTGCCGACCAGACGCCCATCGGCGTCTCCGAGGCCACCCGCGCCGCGATGGAGGATATCGCCCCCGAACTACCCGAGGGCATCCGCTGGTCGATCCGCAACGACCGCTCCGAAATCTACCGCCAGCGCCTGGAACTGCTGCTCAAGAACGCCTTCATCGGGCTGGTGCTGGTGCTGGCGCTGCTGGGGTTCTTCCTGGAGTTCAAGCTGGCGTTCTGGGTGACCATGGGCATCCCCACCTCGTTCCTGGGCTGTCTGCTGTTTCTGCCGCTGATGGACGTCTCCATCAACATGATGTCGATGTTCGCCTTCATCGTCGCGCTGGGCATCGTGGTCGACGACGCGATCGTCGCCGGCGAGAACATCTACGAGTACCGCCAGCGCGGCATGGGGCTGCTCGAGGCCGCCATCCGCGGGGCAAAGGACATCACCGTCCCGATCACGTTCTCGATCCTGACCAACATCCAGGCGTTCATGCCGCTGATGTTCGTGCCCGGCTTCATGGGCAAGATCTGGGGCGTGATCCCGATCGTCGTCTGCACCACCTTCATCATCTCGCTGGTCGAGGCCGTGTGGATTCTCCCCTCCCACCTGGCGCACACCTCCAGCAGGCCCCGCACCGGCATCAGCCGCATTGTGCATGGCTGGCAGCAGGGCTTCAGCCGGCGGTTCCGGTCGTTCGTGGAGCGGGTATACGGTCCGTTCCTGGACCTGACGCTCC